>JADHOF010000063.1 GCA_016779125.1 Verrucomicrobiia bacterium
CAACAACCTCCCCGAGGGATTTGTCGTAAACACGAAGCGCGTATCGGTTGGCAAAAGTGATCTTCAGATCTTGATCGTAGAGCACGATTCCGAACGGGAAATCGTCGGCGGCCGCCAGCAGGCGTTTTTCGAATTCACTCCCCGAGCGCTTCCCCTTGCCAAAAAACTCTCCGTCACGCCGAATCAAGCGATGGGAAGCCAAGGACAGCAAAGGTGCCGTCACGACGATCAGCAGGGCCAGCGAAGTCGAGGACCATTCCGACCTCGCGGCAACGGAAACCGCCAGCAGGCCGACAGCAACAATGCACGCACCCCCACAAACTCCCATCAGATCCTTCTCTTTGACTCCTTTGCCCATAATATCAGCTACCGTAATCTACGCAGATTCGCGATGCCTTCCGCCTTTGACCTACTCTGCAAGTGAAGCCGCTTGAACTCGCAAGTCAAGCAAAGCTAACACAACCTCCGTAAGCTTCTCGCTTACATTGAAAAGGCTCACCCCTCGTCACTACTCGCGTCCTTTGCCCACAGTGAGCCAAAGGTCGGGAATCTCGTTCACCAGATATTCGCCACGAGACTCGCCCGTCTGGAACGAATACAGAACGGGAATTTTTTCGCCGCCCTCCTCTGAAAACAAAATGCGAAAGGGACCGTTGGCAAAGGCGACATCTTTCGAAGCCTTCAAAGTCAGCGTTGCCGTCTTCGCTTTACCGTCTGCGGACGTCGCCTCGCAGGACACGCCTTCCGGCAATCCGTCGATGTCAAACTTGAGTTCCGCCTTGTGCCCGTGCGTCCGGTCGAGCTTCAGCTTCAACTCGATCGACTTGCCCGCGCCCAGTTCGAATCGATCCTTGTCGATGGTGACGGAAACGCCCGGCCGAGGGTCTTCGATCACGAGGCGATAACGATGTTCCGCATCCCCGCCTCGAAAGCGGTCCACGATGCTCACCCGGTAATCGCCGTCGTGACTCGCGGTAAATTCGTATTCAGCGTCGGCGCTGGCTTTGGTGTCATCCACTTCCCGCAACAGCCCGCCGTCTGGACGGTGGATCGTAAGAACGGGATCCCACAGGTATCGCCACCGACGCGCTTCCACTCGCACCTCGTGTCGATCTCCTTTCCTGGCGGAAAACGAATAGGCGTCCACCTCCCCCGGCCGGCTTATCACCCCGGCCACGGTGCTCCGCGCGGCAATCTTT
Organism: Verrucomicrobiia bacterium; assembly: GCA_016779125.1. Taxonomy (GTDB): domain Bacteria; phylum Verrucomicrobiota; class Verrucomicrobiia; order Limisphaerales; family JAYPXF01. The sequence continues at coordinate 1,200 of JADHOF010000063.1, forward strand.
TCTCCGTCCGATTCCATTCGGTCCGCTGCCAAGGGCAGCCCCAATCGCATCGCCTCGTTCGTGGTGAAGAGCAGACGATAGACGGCCGCCGGCCCGCCGGAGTAGCCGACACTGGTGGAAGCCTTGTGGTCGATCGCAAAGACCTGAAGATGGTGTTCGCCCGACTCCCGGACCCGATATTGAAGGAAGGGATCCAGATTGTGGGTGTCGCTCGCGACCGCGATCTCGTTGCCGCCCGGATCGAACAAATGAAGAAAGGGATCGATGTCGGATCGCAGGCTGTAACCATCCAAAGCGGCGGTCAGCAGCTGTCCGGCCTTCAGTTCAAGCCGGTAAAAGTCGGAATCACCCTTGCGCTCCAATCGACCGTTCACGGTGACCGGCAAGGCCTCCACGACTTCGGGCTTCTCCAGATTCTCGTTTTCGCCGTCTTCCAGAATCTCCGGACCGTTCCCGATCACGAAAGGCCGCGCCTCGGATGCGCCCGCCGCGTCAACTATGCGAATGAGGCAGACCCCAACTTCAGCGTCGGGGGCGATCGTCACACGCAGCCGGTTTTTCAACTCCTCGCACTCGACCTTCACTTTCGCATCGGAGCACCAGGTGGACACGGGCCATTTGTCACTCTTGCCGATGACCACCACCGGAGCGACCACCTGTCCGCGCTGTCCGCCGGCGGGATACAGCGCGTCGAGTTTCGGAGCGGCGGCCCGCGATGCCTGGATCGACACCAGAAGCACCACCACGAGGGCTGCGAAGACGATCGGCCTCACACAAACAATTCCTTGATCCGTCGTCCCTTGTCGACGAGTTGCACCGGACGCCCGACCGGCGTGTGCAGGAGCTTGGCGTGATCGATTCCGAGTTTCGTGTAGAGGCTCGCGGCAAAATCTTCGGGCCGATAGACGTTTTCGTTCGCGTAGTATCCCTTCACATCGGTCGCCCCGACAATCTGTCCGCCCGGAATCCCGGCGCCGCCTGCCATGACCGACATGGCGAAAGACCAATGATCGCGCCCGGTGTCCTTGTTCACCTTCGGGGTCCGGCCAAATTCACCCAGGCAGACGACAAGCGTGTTGTCCAAGGTCCCCCGCTGTTTCAGATCCGTCATCAAGGCCGCCATCCCCTGATCCAGTTTGGGCAGGGCCGTCTTTTTCATGGTCTCGAAGATCTTGGTGTGGTGATCCCATCCGCCGTAGTAAACCGACACGAAAGGCACGCCCACCTCGGTGAGGCGACGGGCCAGCAACAGGCGCTGCCCGAAATCATTTCGACCGTACGACTCCCGCGTCTTTTCCGGTTCCATCGCAATGTCGAAGGCGGCCTGAGCCTCCTTCGAATAAACCAGGCGGTAACCCTGCTCGTAAAACTCGTCGAGGCTGACCGCCGGATCATTCGCCGCCCGGTCATTGATCCGTTGCAGGCGATCCAGATTCTCCCGCAAGGCCCGCCGGTTTTCAGCCCGTCCCTCCGAGATTGATTTCGGAATGCTGACATCGCGCACACGAAACCCTTTTCCGTCCGGATTCCCGCTGATGACGAAGGGGGCATGGGTCGCGCCGAGGAAGTTCGCCCCGCCCGAGCGAGACATCTGCGGCATGGAAACATAACTCGGCAATCCGTCCCGCAATCCGCGCTCGTGCGACACGACCGAGCCGAAGGAGGGATGAAAGGTGACGAAGGCGCCGCAGCCGACCGGTGTCGGCGTGGGGCGTCCCGTGGTCAGATAATGATTCCCGGCCCCGTGATTATTCTGATCATGTGCGATGGAGCGCACCACCGTGAAGGTGTCGAAGGCCTTGGCGAGATTCGGCAGGTGCTCGCTGAAGCGAACGCCCGGCACGGCGGTCTTCACGGTGCCGAATTCGCCGCGAATTCCGTCGGGCGCCTCGGGCTTCGGATCAAACGTTTCGTAGTGGCTGGGACCGCCGTCGAGCCAGACGAAGATGCAGCGGACGTCCTTCCCGTCGGACGCCTTGCCCGCCGCCCTCAGACGCAAAACATCCGTCAGCGTCAATCCGCCGAGCGCGCCCAGCCCCACCTGGAGAAAGTCCCGCCGGTCAATCCCCGAGCATTTGTTTTTCAATTTGTTCATCCGGATCGACTTCAATGATTAAACACAAACTCCGCCGAGTTGATCAACGCCCACATGATGTCCTCGATCGCGCCTTGGCGCGACACGCCGTCCCCTGAAAACGCGCCGGAGGCGACACGCAGCTCATCAACCGTTGGCGGGCGCGCGTAGGCCGCGAGATAGATTTGTCGGACGATCTCCTCGGGCCCGGCATCGCCTGCGGCGAGTGCCGCCGCGCGACCGTCCGCGGCGGAGAGACGCGACTGCAACTCGTCGGAGTTCATCAGGTGCAATGACTGAACGATCGTCGGCGCGGGATCCCGCTCGCAGGGACACTCGGCGCTGAAGTCCGGACGCCCGAAGGTGTCGAGAAAGGTCGAGGACATCCGCGTGTTCCACGTTTGCACCGCCCGCGCACCCGGAGGCAGACCGTCCCACTTCTCCGGAGTCCCCGTGAAGGACGCGACGGCGTCGGCCATGACTTCGGCCGGAAGGCGCCGGCGCAAAGACCGGGCATTGTTCCGCCGGTCCGCGGCGTTGGTTTCGTTCGGCATCGACGACAGGCCATAGACATTGGACCGCAGAATGCGCCGCATGAGGTGTTTCAAATCGTAACCGTTCTCGACGAAATCCCTCGCGAGCCAATCCAGCAGCGTGTCATTCGAGGGCGGATTCGATTCCCGAAAATCATCCACGGGCTCCACGATTCCAACGCCGAAGAATTCTCCCCAAACCCGGTTCACGATCGCCTTCGCGAAGAAGGGATTGTCCGGCGTCAACATCCAGTCGATCAGGACGGACCGGGGATCCTTCTCCGTCGGAATCTCAACAGCGACACCGTCCAAGGGGCGAGGCGGCATGACTTCGTCCGTCACCGGATGCCTCACCGTTCCTCCCGGTTCCCACCACCAGTACTCGGGCTCCCCGGAGATGGGCGCGGAAATCCCCTGTCCCTTGCGTTTCATGGACCCGAAAAAGGCGGCAAAACGATAGTAGTCGTCCTGGCCCCACTTCTCGCTCGGATGGTGATGGCACTGCGCGCAATCCAGTCGCACGCCCAGAAAAATCCGGCTGACAAAGGCACCGGCGGTTGCGGGCTCGCGTTTGTCCCGAAAGAACGCCACCGGCCCGTATTGATGGGTGCTTCCCGAGGCCGTGAGCAATTCCTTCACCAGCGCGTCATAGGGGACATTCTCCCGCAGACGGCGGCGCAACCAGCCGTCGAGCAGATACACCGGCTTGACGCCCACCCGCTGTGTGTTCGGCCGGATCAGATCACCGAACTTCACCGCCCAATGATCCGCCCAATCGGGATCCGCCAGCAGCTCATCGATCAACTTCGCGCGCTTGTCGGCGCTGAAATCCAACAGATAATCCCGCGCGACCTCCGGCGTCGGAAGCTTGCCGACCGCGTCAAGCGAGGCGCGCCTGAGAAACTCGCTGTCGGAACATTCCCCCGAGGCCAGAAGCCCCAGCTCGCGATGGCGCGCGTAGACAAGCTTGTCGATTTCGTTCCGGATCGGCAGTCCCGCGTAGGCGGAATCCGGCAAGCGCCGCTCGCCCGGCACGGTGACGCGGGCGTTCCCCACCTGATCCATGTATCGCACGATGATGACGCCCTCCCCGCTTTGCCCGCCGAGTGTGACCCGGCCGTCATGATCCACAATCGCCATCGCCTCGTCGTTGCTCCGGTATTCAGCCAAGCGGGTGACGTCACGCGTCGAATCGTCCGAATAGTGCGCCGTGACCTTCAGCTCCAACTCGGCCCCGCGCCCGTAACGACCCGTCCCCGGACTCACCTCGATCCGCGTGAGCGAAACCTCGTTCGTGGCGGCCCATGGAAGCCCTTGGGCGATCCACTCGCGCAACACACGGTGAAAATCGGACCCCGGCTCGATTCGGCGTCCGCCCTCGTGATCCATCGACTGGGTCGCCTTCAACAACAGCAGGCTTTCATCCGGCGCGGCCGGAAAAACCCGCCGCCCCCGGGCTCCGTGAACAATCTCGCGATAATCCGAGGCCGGATCGTAGGCGAAGATTGAAAGTTGAAATCCGTTCTGCCCTCCGGCCTTGGCGTGGCAACTCCCGGCGGCACAACCGGCCCGGGCCAGAATCGGCAACACGTCGTTGCGAAAGCTCAGATCCGCCGCCCCACCCGCCACGGAGAGCGCGAACAACAGATAGATTGAAAGATTCCGTCTCATGGCGCGCCGATGCGATTCACTACCTTGCCGCGCCCGTCCCAAATCGTCACGCCTCCCGAAACGTCACCGCCGATCAAACGATCCGCCGCCTCCGACCAATCCATGACCGCAAGCCCGGCTTCCGCCTTCGGCCAGGCTTTCATCTTCGCGCCGTTCGACCGTTCCCCTCCCTCGTGCGCCACCAAGTCGGTGAACAGGCGCGGGGTTCCGTCCTCACCGGCTGAAATGATCCAATCGTCCCCGGGTTTGTTTTTGGCACCCGGGTCACGCCGCCAATGAAGCCCGACCACGGCCAGCTCGGATTTCCTGTCCGAAAAGGTGCAGACCTGTTTGCGGGTGGCGACATTCCACACCTTGATCGAGGCGTCCGCCCCGCCGGTCGCGATCCGTTCGCCCGCCGGATCGAAAGCCGCAGACATCACGTAATCCGTGTGCCCCTCCAGCACTCCGCGCGCGGACCAATCTGCGGTCGACCAGAGTTTGACCAGACGATCGGCCGACGCGCTGGCAAGCAGCTTTCCGTCCGCGCTGAGTGTCAGATCGTAAACGGCGTCTTTGTGGGCCGGAATCCGCTGAATCACGCTCCAGTCTCCGGAGGCGATCACATGCAGTTGCGAACCGACGGACGCCACGCTGTCGGCGGCCACCAGATTTTTCCCGTCACGCGTGAAGACCAGTTTCGTCACGCGCCCCGCGATGCCATCCCGGATCTGTTTGACCTCCGCTCCGTCCGTTCCACGCCAAACGCGGATCAGCCCATATCCCGCGGATGCCAGATACGCTCCGTCGGGACTCCACGCAAGAGCCCTCACACTGTCCCGATGACCACTTAACATAACGCCGGCTTTCACTTCTTTTTCAGACAGATCAAAAAGTTCGACCCCCGGTCCGCGCGCGACGGCGAGCCGCTTGGCGTCCGGCGAGATTGCCAACGCACCGACAGGATGAAATCGCGTGGGAACGGACTTCCATTGCCCAACCGCCCGCGCGGGAAGGCTGCGAAGTGTCTCGTCATTCCACGGAGTTCCCGCCCTCACCCACGCCGCGAGAATCTCGATCTCGTCGTCGCCAAGCTGTTTTTTCGGAGGCATGTGGGGATCCGCACCGGCCGACAACACCCGGATCAAAAGACTTTGGGCCGAATCGGTTCCTTCGAGCGCGGGGCCACTATCGCCGCCAAGCAGCATGGCCTCCCGCGTGTGCAGCGCCAGTCCACCCTTGCGCTTGTCCTCCCCATGACAGCGCAGGCAATTGTCTCTCAACACCGTCAAAGCCGACTCGGACACCCCGGCGGTCCCAATCTCAGGGATTCCCACGGCAAACAACAACAGGGCGCAAACAATCTTCATCGCGGCGGAACGCAGACGGAACAGCGAGCCCCTTTCTTCACGCTCATATCATTCAAGCTTGCAACAATTTTTTCGAGGGACTTGCAAATTGGCCGGGCTCCCAACATTCTCGCCGGAATATGAACAGTAAAGTCGCCGTTGTCCTTCTTGTAGCGATCTGCGCCCTGCTCGGCGTGGGTCTTCTGATGACCCATAATCAGGCACTCAAGGACCGCGCCGCCAATGAAGACACCCTCGCCAAGAGCAAGCAGGCCTTGGCGGACCTGCAAGGCGAATTGGAACGGGCCAAAGCCGCGATCGCAACCGCGACCACGACAATGACCACCGGCACGACGGCCGTCTCAACTCCGACAACCACGCCCGCCGCCCCGGCCACCACGCCGACCACAGCCCCGGGCAACGACCTCCAAGCCGCCCTGGCCAAGGCCCAGAGCGAAGCCGCAGCCGCCAACGAGGCGATCGCCAAGGCCCGTGCCTCCGCCGAGGCTGCCGAGAAACTCGTCGCCGCCGAGCGCGACAAAGCGGCCCTTGAGCGAGCCGAGGCCAATGCGCGCCTCGAAACCGTCTCCAAGGAGAAGGATTCGCACATCGCAAAACTGGATGATCAGCTCAAGAAGCTTTCCGAGGACAAGGCCACGCTCTCCAAGACCGTGGAAAGCCTCAATGGGGACATCGGCCTTCTGAATGGCGAACTGGGCCAGCTCAAGGCGAATATCGCGTCCGTGAAAAAGGAGTTGTCCACCACCAAGAGCGACAAGGAATTTCTCCTCGGCGAGCTCAAGCGGATGCAGTCCGAGCAAGACGAGCTTGAAGGCCGGATGAACGATCTCGAATTCGTCAAGGAACAGCTCTCCAGCCTGGAATCCGAACGCAACGTCGCTCGTCGCCTTGATTGGCTGCGACGCGGCATCCTCACCCGCAAGAAGGGGGCCCAGATCTTGGCGGATCAAACCCGTCCCACGGTCTCACACCGCCCCAAGTCAGGCGAAAAGCTTTCCCCCAGCCCGCTCGAAATCGAGTTGCACAAGGATGGCACCGTCAACATCAAGCCGGCCGGCGGGACGATGCAGGAAAAGTCGAACTAAGCAATCCCGCCCCTTCCGCTTTTCGGATTCCGCGTCAACCTCAGTGACGATGCCCACTCCGTCGTCGCTTGCCGATTCGTTCGGACGCTCGATCCGCGATCTCCGGATCAGCATCACCGATCGCTGCAACTTCCGCTGTCTCTACTGCCTACCCGAGACCGAGGAGGCGGCGAACTTCTATCGGGGGCGATTCAATCCCGACAAGGCGAAGCCGATCAACTACAGCTGGAAGCCCCGTGATCATTTCCTGACCTACGAGGAAATCGAACGGCTCGTCCGCATCCTCGCCCGCTTGGGGGTGAACAAGATCCGACTCACCGGAGGGGAACCTCTTCTGAGACGCAATGTCTCCAATCTGGTCTCCCGACTTGCGGGTGTTCCCGGCATCGACGACATCGCCCTCACAACAAACGGTTTCCTCTTCCCCGACCAGGCCGCAGGGTTGCATCAGGCAGGACTGCGTCGTGTCACCTTCAGCATCGATTCTCTCGATCCGGCGAATTTCAAGAAGATCACCGGTCGGGACGGGCTTCACCTGGTCAAAGAGTCCATCCGTGTCGCAAAGGATCTGGGATTCGCCCCCATCAAGCTGAACGCCGTCGTCATCCGACACCTGAACGACCACGAATTGGTGGAACTGGCCCGCTTCGCCCAAATTGAAAAGGTTGCGATGCGCTTCATCGAGTTCATGCCCCTTGATTCCAGCCGCGCCTGGCAACGCGATCACGTCGTCGGAAAGGCCGAGATCCTGGAGCGCGTCGGCTCGGCCATGCGACTGTCCCCCATTCGCGACGAAAACGAGTCCACCACGGCCCAACGCTGGATGATCGAGGACGGGCCCGCCGAGATCGGTGTCATCGCCCCGGTCACCGAACCCTTTTGCGGGCATTGCAATCGCATCCGCCTCACCGCCGACGGCCAGATCCGCACCTGCCTGTTCAGCCTGGGCGAACATGACATCAAGGAGAGCCTGCGCGGCGGCGCGGACGATCAGGCCGTCATCGCCCGACTTCAGGCCATCATCGCCCAAAAAGAGGAGCGCCATCACATCGGAGAGGCGGACTTCGCCCAGCCGGATCGCACGATGAGCTATATCGGCGGCTGATCAATCCGTGAGAAAAATCCGACCGCAGGGTTGCGTTTTTTCTCCCACCCCATGAAAACCATGTCCGACCAAGCCACCAATCTGCTCACCATGACCAAGCCTCGAAAGATTTCCTACGCCTTCATGGCGATAATGCTGGCCGTCGTGGCCTCGATGCATCTGGCCACACCCCTCCTCACGGTCCTGTTCTCCCTGTTCTGCCTGCACATCTTCAACTTTGGCGGACGCAAGTTCCTCGCCAGCGGCCTCTTCGTCTGCGTCTGCGCGGGCATCCTGATGGGACTGCTCTTTTTCTCCTATCAGGTCTACTACACAACCCCCGAGATCCTCGACAAACTCATCCCCAAGATCATGAGCTATGCCGAGCAGTACAAGATCAAGATCCCCTTCGAGGACAAGGAAACCTTCAAACAGTTCGTCGGGGACGGGCTCCTCGGGCAGGCGGGACTGATCGGCACGTCGCTCGAAGTCGCCGGGCGGCAGATGGCGATGATCATCATCGGAATTGTGGTCGCGATAAGCCTGTTCGCGAACAGCGCCATCGTGCTGGATGACGGCGAGCAGACCTCGAAGAACAACCTCTATTTCCTCTCCGCCGAGGAAATCGGCAGCCGCTTTCGCACCTTTTACCGCAGTTTCGCCACCGTGATGGGTGCCCAGATCGTGATCTCGGCGATCAACGCCTTCGCCACGGCCATGTTCATCATGATCGCCCACCTGCCTTACGCGTGGCTCCTGGTCGTCGTCACCTTTCTGTGCGGGCTGCTCCCGATCGTCGGCAATCTCATCAGCAACACCATCATCTTCTGCGTCGCCCTCACGGTCTCGCCCGGCACCGCGTTTGCCTCGCTCGCCTTCCTCATCATCGTCCACAAGCTGGAATACTTTCTGAACAGCCAGATCGTCGGGCATCGCATCCGCAACCCGATGTGGTTGACCCTGCTCGCCCTCGTGGTGGGCGAGCGCCTTATGGGCATCACCGGCATGATCCTCGCTCCGATCATCCTCCACTACGTCAAGACCGAGGCGTCGAAGGTCCGCATCGTGCAGCGCAAGCGACAGGAATCCGACGAAATGTCCGAGGAGATGGATGTCGATCAGACTCTGCATCTCAAGCCGTCGGACGTTAACTAGGACCGCGCTGCGGGCCCGGGCAAGGCGGCGTCATGACCGATTTCTGGGAATTGCAGGACCGCGCCCGCCACCGGTCATTTCTCCTGATCTTCCTTTTCGCCTGTTCCTCGATCCTCACCCTGCTCGTGCTGAACATCGTGGTCGCCGGCTTCAGCCGGTGGGATTTACGCGCCGAAGGACTCCACCGCTGGCTTTGGGACTCCGGATGCTGGGCCCGCACGACCGGTGCCGCCCTGCTGGTCATCACCGGTGGAATGATTTTCAAGACCTATCAGCTCCGGTCCGGAGGAAGCGCCATCGCGGACTTGCTCGGAGGCCGTCGGCTCAGTCTGGCGACGGATAGCGACGCGGAGGTTCGCCTGCTGAATGTCGTGGAGGAAATGGCCATCGCGTCCGGGCTCCCGATGCCAAGCGTCTACGTCGTGCCCTTCGAGTTCTGCATCAACGCCTTTGTCGCCGGCCACTCGGGACGCGACGTCTGTCTCGGCTTCACGCTTGGCGCCGTGGACAAACTTACGCGGGACGAGATGCAGGCGCTGGCCGCCACCCAGTTCGGTCACGTCTTCAACGGCGACATGCGGCTGAACATGCGCCTGGCTGTTTTGCTGCACGGTCTCATGGCCCTCGCCACGGCGGGACGCCTGCTCGTCTTCGGCGCATTGGGACTGCGAGGATTGGTGTCAATCGGCGGACGCCTTCTGGCCCCTCTTTGGCTGGGTTGCGGCCTGGCCTTTTGGATCGTGGGCCTCGTCGGCAACCTCTGCGGTCGCTTGCTCCAGCTCGCCTTCTGCCGCCAGCGCGCCTGGCTTTCCGACGCGTCGGCAATTCAATACACGCGCAATCCCGACAGTGTCGCCAGCCTGCTCAAGAAGGCGGGCGCGTACAACACCTGGCTCCGCAATCCCCACGGCGTGGAGATCGACCACTTCTGTTTCGGCGACGCACTGGGCGATGAGCGGCTCGGCATCCTTCGCACGCATCCCCGCCTGCTCGATCGAACCCGCCGGATTGAACCGGCTTTCCATGGCGATTTTCGCAAGGCCTTGGACGATCTCAAATTCCCCGAGCCTCAACTGCCTTTCAATCTGGTCCGCGGCGCGACCCGGCCCGAAGCCGTCATTCATGGGGACCCGATCGCGGACGCGATCAAGGGCTCAAGTCCCTTCGCCGCGATGCCCGCCGCCGGGGCCCTCCTGCGGATCGGCACCTTTGACAGCCACGCGATCCGACGCGCCGCCGAACTGCGCCTGCGCGTCGCCGATCCCCTGGAGCGGGCCCGCAAAGATCCCCTCGCCGCGGTGGCCCTTGTCTACGCACTGCTGATCTCCTCCGACGAAAGCACCCGCGAGCAACAGTGGAGCCGCCTGGAATTAAAGGAATCTCAACCGCTCGTCACCGAAAGCCGCCTCCAACACGACTCCGTCCGAAACTTCGACGGGGAGGAAAAGTTGACCTTGATCGAGCTGCTCGCCGCCCCGCTCCGGGCGTTGGCGGCCGATCAGATCGACCAGCTGGTCGAGGGCATCGACGCCCTGGCCCGCGTCGACCGGCAGATTGATCTCTTCGAATTCTCATTGAAAAAGATCGTGCTGCACCACCTGTCAACCGGACGCCCGGAAAGCCCGCGTGAGATCGAACGCCACCTCTCCGAGACCCGCCTCGTCCGCGACAGCGAAATCGTCATCAGCGCCCTCGCCCATGTCGGACACGATGACGCGGGCGAAATTGAGGCCGCGTTCTCCAACGGCCGGGGCGAACTCGATGTGGAATCCCTGCTCGTGCTGCAACCCTTGGAAAGCTGCGGCTTGGAGGAGATGAACGCCGCGCTGGACCGTCTGTGCTGGCTCCGGCCGATGGACAAGAAACGTTTCATCACCGCCTGTGTCGCGACCGTCAGCTCGGACGGCCAGCTGCGCGAAAAGGAAAAGATGCTCTTTCGCGCCACCTGCGCCGCGATCGACATCCCCTGCCCGCCCTTGATCTGACAACATCCCCGCTTCCCCATTCCCGAGCGCTCCAATACGATCCTCCCGATGAACTTCGTGGGGAAATTCTTCGATCGCCTCCTCGGCCACACCCGCAAGCCGGAACATCTTCGCCGAGGCGAACTCGGCGAATCGGCGGCGAAACGATTCCTCAAAAAGGCGGGCCTGAAATTCCTCACCGCCAATTTCAGGGATCAACACGGGGAGATCGACCTCGTATTCCGCGATCGGGAAGCGCTTGTGTTCGTCGAAGTCAAAACCCGTTCCTCCGAGGAATGGACGCGCCCGGCCGACGCCGTCGATCGCGGCAAACAACGACGACTGGCCCGCACGGCCGAAACGTACCTGGCCAAACTCGGGCATCCGGACATCACGTGGCGCTTCGACATCGTGGAGGTCCTGCTCAATGCCGGACGGGTCCGCGAAATCCGGCATCTTCCCGACGAGTTTCAGGCGCCCGACTGACTGATTCCGAATTTTGTTCGCCCCCGCCTCGCTTCGTCCCGTAAAAGCTCGGGCTCGCATGAGCCTCCGCCTACAACTCCTCCAAGTCGCCCGCCTCGCCCCACGTCTGCTGGGGGACTCCGCCGATCTCGTGCGGGACTTCCTGCGCGGGCAGATCACGGCGTCCGGCGGCGGGGCGGATCGCGACGGCCGCCCCGACCTCTACTACACGATCTTCGCCTTGGCGGGACTCCAGGCGCTGGACGCCGAGATTCCGGCGGATCCGGTTCGCGCGTATCTCGAGTCCTTCGGCGACGGTGAAAATCTCGACTTCATCCACCTCTCCGCCCTGGCCCGCTGTTGGGCCGCGCTGGATCACAAGGGAATGCCCTCCGATCTCCCGGAACGGCTTCTCAACCGGATCGAGGCCTATCGCAAAGCGGACGGCGGATACGAAGGCGACACCAAGCTCAAATACGGCACCGCCTACGGGGCTTTCGTCGCGCTGGGCGCCTACGAGGATCTGAACCGCAAGCCCCCTGAATTGTTGAAGCTGGTCCAGGCATTAAAACGCCTTGAATCAAAAGATGGCGCCTGGAGCAACGTGCCCGGCGCGCCACTCGGCGCGACGAATGCCACAGGCGGCGCGGTGACACTGTTGAATCACCTTGGTTTCCCGATCAATCAATCCGTCGGCGACTGGCTGCTGCAACAGGCGCACCCGGAAGGCGGATTCCTCGCCGTGCCCAAGGCTCCGATGCCCGATCTGCTTTCCACCGCGACCGCGCTCCACGCTTTGGCCGCCATGGATCGACGCCTGACCAGCTCCGTTCACGAGCGTTGTCTGGATTTCATCGACACGCTTTGGTCCGCCAAGGGCGGCTTTCACGGACATTGGGCCGACGACCATCTGGACGCCGAATACACCTACTACGGATTGTTGGCGTTGGGGCACCTCAGTCTGTGAAACGAGATCGGCGATCCGCCCGGAAACCGCTTTTCGTTTGACCCGACAAAGGCTTCCAAACTAGCGTCCGCCCCTCTTCACGGATTGCTCCGGGTCGAACAGTGAACGGAGAGAGGGCACCATCCCCAAGCCCCTCCGAAACCACACATCATTATCATGTTGAATCTGTTTGCGAAGCGCGCCGCTTCGTCAAAAAACGATATTCTTTCGGGCATCACCGTGGCTCTTGCCTTGGTGCCGGAAGCCATTGCATTCGCCTTCGTGGCGGGTGTGCCTCCGCAGGTCGGTCTCTACTCAGCCGTCTTCATCGGTCTCATCACCGCGCTCTTCGGCGGCAGACCCGGGATGATCTCGGGCGCGACCGGAGCCATGGCCGTCGTCGTCGTCGGTCTCGTGCACATGCACGGCATCGGCTATCTGATTCCGGCCGTCATCCTTTGCGGCGTGTTTCAGATCATCGTCGGGCTTTGTCGCCTCGGCAAACTCATCCGCCTGGTGCCGCATTCCGTCATGCTCGGCTTCGTGAACGGATTGGCGATCGTCATCTGCACATCCCAATTTGGCAGCTTCAAGGCCTTCACGCCGGACGGGGCGCTCCACTACCTGACCGGCGCGCCTCTGATCCTGATGATGGCGCTCGTCGGACTGACCATGGCCATCATCACCTACCTTCCGAAGTTCACCAAAGCCATCCCGAGCTCGCTGGCCGCCATCCTGGTCGTGACCGGACTCAGCTGGGGCATCAACCATTACTCATCCGAATCGAATCACATCCCGGGCACCGGACGAAGCGTCCTGACCGTCCGCGACATGCTGCTTTCCAATCTGAAATCGCAGGAGGTCGCGAAAGCCCGCGTCGCGAAGCTCGACGAAAAGGCCGCGTCGGCAAAGGCGGCCGCTGAACAGGTTGGTTTGAAACTCGCCCCGATTGATGATCTCACGAAGATCTCGAAACTCACGCCGGAAGAAATCGCCGCCGCCGCCGGCAAGGTGACCAAGGTGCCTCCCGCAGGTCTGCCCACCCTGGTATTCCTCCAGAAGGAATTCGCCTTGCCCCCATTCAATCTCGCGACGCTGACCATCATCTTCCCCTTCGCGCTCGTCCTGGCCGGTGTCGGCCTGATCGAATCCCTTATGACCCTGACGCTCGTCGACGAGATCACGGGAACCCGCGGCCACGGCAATCGCGAATGCATCGGTCAGGGAGCCGCCAACATTCTCTGCGGCCTCTTCGGCGGTATGGGCGGCTGCGCCATGATCGGCCAGTCCCTGATCAACGTGAACTCCGGCGGCCGCGGCCGTCTCTCCGGTGCCACCGCCGCGCTCGCGCTGCTGTTGTTCGTCGTCCTGCTCCAACCCTTCATCCTGATGATCCCGATGCCGGCACTCGTCGGCGTCATGTTCATGGTCGTGATCGGCACCTTCGAATGGTCAACCCTTCACACGTGGAAAAAGATCCCCGCATCCGACGTCCTGGTGATGGTGCTCGTGGCCGGCTACACCGTTGTTTTCCACAACCTCGCCATGGCCGTGCTCCTCGGCGTGATCGTCCAGGCGCTTGTCTTCGCATGGCAGCACGCCACCCACCTCTTCGCCGACCGCAAATTGAACGAGCACGGCTCCCGGATCTACCAACTCCACGGCCCGCTCTTCTTCGCCTCGGTCTCCAGCTTCCAACAGCTGTTCGATCCCGAAAACGATCCCGAAGACGTGGTCATCGACTTCTACTACACCCGCGTCTACGACCAATCCGGTCTCGAGGCCATCCACAAGCTCGCCGAGCGCTACCGCGCCCAAAACAAACGCCTGCATCTCCGACATCTCTCGGACGAGTGCCGCCAGTTGCTGGACCGCGCCGACGACCTTGTCGAAGCCAACGTCTCCGAAGACCCCCACTACCACGTCGCCACCGACCGCCTCGGCTAAGGTTTGCCCGGGCCGCCGTCCGGCCCAATCGGCCAGCAACATACCCACACGATCCCGGCCATCTAGGCTTGCCGCGTGAGTGATGCCGTCGAACGGTTTATCCCCCTCGCTGGTTCTTATGCAATTGGGACAACCTATATCAACGCGATCAGGTGCCTGATGAGATCCGAGCTGGTCAGAATACCGGCAATGTCGCCCCCACTGTCGACAATGATCACCGAGTGCTGATGGTGATCAATTAACATCTGCGCGGCCTCGCGAACGGACGAACCCAGCGGCAGCACCGTCAGGTCCTTGCTCATGACCTCCCCAATGCTGAACTGGTTGTCGAGCAGATGGTCGATGGCGTGGGAATCGGTGTTATCCGCGTCATAGATCAGTCGCATGATGTCATTGTACGAAATCATGCCCACCGGTTTGCGTCCGTCCAAAACCGGGGCATGATGGAAATCTTTCTCACGAAACAGGCGGGCCACCTCGCTGAGCGGCTGACCCTGTTGCACGGTTTCAATATTCTGGGTGATGATGGAATCGACCTTCGAGTTGCGTTTCATAATGTTGTAATCAGCTATTTCTTGTCCTGACACGCTACGGCCGGGATTTGCCCAACTCAACCAACACCCGCGACATGCCAAGCAGCGGGACTGATTCGCCAAGAAAGGGTCATTCGAAGCGGGCATCCGACTCTGAGGTCGATCCCACTGCCGTACAAAACAGGCTTTTGATCACGTTCGGCGACGCCGACGCGCTGGCGAACAGCGCCGGCGTTATGGACTGCGGTGGCAGAGCGCAGCGGCGACTCCGCTTTGGGACGCACGGGCAATTTCGGAATCCCCCAGCCCGTCGGCGGGCCACGGCTCGTTCAATGGCGCGAGCCGGGAGAAACCAAGCCTGAGCTCGGGGAAGGCTCATTCCGGCAGCCTGATTCACCGTTGCCAAGCGCGCACTCCTCCCAAAGAATCCGGCACCATGAGCAATCCTTCCGGCCCCGCATCCCGGCGTGCCTTCCTGCAATCCGCTGCCGCCGCCAGCGCCGTCCTCGGCTTCCCGGCCGTCGTCAGCGCCCGGTCGCCCAACTCCAAACTCGCCATCGGCGTCATCGGCTGCG
>JADHOF010000064.1 GCA_016779125.1 Verrucomicrobiia bacterium
GGTGTCCTGGAGAGCGTCCCCGTTGACGTCCGCCAAACGGGTTCCATCGGCTCCGCGCGAAGTATCATCAATCACGTGCCGCTTCCACGGGCTGTCGATTTCCCCGCCGCTTGCCGATTGGCACAAGCCGCACAGCGCGAACCCAAGCAGATATTGCTTCAATGACATAAGGCGCGCCGAAAAAGGGCCACGGTTTCCCCCAGACAATCCCGGGTCAGTTCCGGATCATAGTCCTCACCGCCGTCGCGCGTAAACGCGTGACCGGCTCGGAACTCGTGCCACCGATAACCAACCCCGGATCGACCGAGACTGCTTAGGATTTGACGCCTGCCCTCTTCCGGCAGCATCGGATCTTCGGTGCCCACGAAAAAGGCCAGTTCACCCCTCGCTTCACCGATCCGCCGCAGTGTCTCGGCTGATTCGTTCCGCTCAGGACGACCCGAATGGAGCAGTGTCGGATAAAAGGCTGAGCAGGCCATCACATCTTCGCTTAGCGCGGCACGCACGGCGAGATGCCCGCCGAAGCAGAAACCCGCAGCGCCGAGCTGCCCGGTTCCCCTGCCGTGTGCCTTCAACATCTTCAACAACGCCGCGATGTCCGCGTCGTAGGCGTCCCATTCCTTGGAGTTCATCAGTCGCCTCCCGTGCGCCCGGCCTTCTTCCGAGTAGGGCAGAGCCCGCCCACACGGAAGGCTTTCGTGAAAAATCTCCGGAACCGCCACAATGAATCCGTGTCCGGCAACAAAGGCCGCGATTCTCCGAATCTGGTGCGTGATCTGGAAGATCTCGGGAAACATCGCCACACACGGGAATCGTCCCTCCGCTCGGGGCCGGAACAGATAGGTCCGCATCGGGCCCGTCGGCGTCACCACGTCGGTGAACTCATTGTCGATGATTCTCATCCAATCACACCGGTTTCCAGCGCATCGCGGTCCACTCGTCGTCGATGTTGACGGTGCCTGCGGGTTCGAATCCCTCGTCCGAAATCGCCACCCATCCGGAATCGGACGTCAGCGTGGTCTGCTTCTTTTTCTTCTTCGGGAAAGCGGCCCACAGAATCCCGCCGGGCCTCAGGGATTCCAACGCGCCGGGACCATGCTCCAGCAATTCGACCCCCGTCTTCGCAAAAACCAGCACCCAATCCGCCGTGTCGCGTCCGCCGGATTGGAGGGCCACCCCTTTGGGAAGCCGCCCGAAGTCGTGCCAAAAGCCTGCGGGTGTGTTTATGAAACGCGCCTGCATCTTCTCCGTCAGGAGCAGTTTTTTCGCGAGCGGTGATTCGGAAGGCATGGTCCCGGGAGGCAAGCGACGGCCCGGATTGAAGTAAAGCCTTTTCCACTTGCCAACCCTGCCCCGCCGTCTTCAATGCAGGCACGCATCGCGAAACCATGATCACCATCCCCCCCGCCCCCACCAACCGGCGTCGCCTGCTTCAGACCGGCGCCATGGCCGCCGCCGGCGCACTCCTCGCCGAGACCTCAAGCGCGAAACCGGCAAGCGAAAAAATAGAACCAAAATGGAAGGTCAAAAACGGCCGCATTCGGCAGTCTGTGATGGGGTGGTGCTTCAAGCAGAAACCCAATCCGCTGACCACGGAGCAGATCGCAAAGGCCTGCCGCGACATTGGGATCGTGGCCATCGAGGGCATCGGCGTGGAGGACTATCCGATCGCCAAAAAGCTGGGCCTGGAAATCTCTCTCGTCAGCGGCGGGCACGGCTTCAAAAAAGGCCCTTTCAACCGGGACAACCACGCCTTTGTGATCGAGAAGTTGAACGAGGGAATCGAGATCGCCGCCCGCGAGGGGGTGAAGAATGTGATCACCTTCACCGGCATGCGCGAGGCGGGGATCTCCGACTCCGCAGGTGAAAAGAACTGCCTGGACGCGTGGAAGGCGGTCGTCCGGCACGCCGAGGAGAAGAAAGTCACGTTGGTGCTGGAACATCTGAATTCGGTCGATGACACCCATCCGATGAAGGGACACCCAGGCTACTTCGGCGACAACGTCGATCACTGCGTCGATATGATCAAAAAGATCGGCTCCCCCAATTTCCGACTCCTTTTCGACATCTACCACGTCCAGATCATGAACGGGGATGTCATCCGTCGAATCGGAAAATACAGCGAATTCATCGCCCACTACCACACCGCCGGCAACCCCGGCCGCGGCGAACTGGACCGGCATCAGGAAATCAATTACCCGCCCATCCTTCAGGCAATCTTGGACACGGGATACAAGGGCTTCGTCGCCCAGGAATTCATTCCCACGTGGGACGACAAGATTGCCGCGTTGCGCCACGCGGCCAAGGTCTGCGACGTCTGACGACTCCCCGGAGCCGAACCCGCGAAAGCCAGAATCTACTTGAGCGCAACAGAGCAAAGAACCTCCAACGCATGGAGCCGCTACGCCGACCTCGATCTCACTGAAGACACGACGATACACGAGTTGGTGGAGTTTGCCGCGGAGATATGCGGCACGCCGTTCGCCGGCATTTCGCTGACGGACGACCAACATCTTCGTTTCCTGGCCAAGATCGGCTTTTCCGAGGATCGCATCGATCTTCAACAATCGCTCTGCGCTCACACGCTGGAGGAGGGCCGCCCGCTGATTGTTCCGGATCTCGACGCGGACGATCGTTTTCGCGCCAAGCCGGTCACGATTGACGGAAAACGAATGCGCTTCTACGTGGGCTTCCCTCTCATCAACTCGGAGCAGACCGCCATCGGGACCGTCTGCGTGCTGGGAGAAAACGCGCACGAGCCAGGCTCCGCCGATCTCCGCACGCTCAAGCTCATCGCGAGCCAGGTGTTCACCCACATTGAGCTTCGACGACAACTGGCGGACGACGACCGGGCGCTTCACCACCATCGCACCACGGAGGCAGCGCTCCGGGCGGCCGAGCGAAAATTCCGGGACATCTTCGAACACGCCACCGACGGCATTTTTCAAACAACGCCCGAAGGCCGTTTCATCGCGGCCAACGGCATGCTCGCCAAGATCTACGGCTTCGATTCCGCCGCCGACCTTCTCGCCCATTTTGAAGACATTGCCAGCCAGCTTTACGTCGAAGCGGGACGCCGCGAAGAGTTCCAAAAACGCATGGTGGGTTCGAATCTGTTGTCCAATTTCGAATCCCGCATCCGTCGGCGCGACGGCGAGATCCGTTGGATTTCGGAAAACGCCCGGGCGGTCCGTTCACCCGATGGCGAAATTCTTTACTACGAAGGGACGGTCGAAGACATCACCGACCGCGTGGCCTCCGAAATGGCGATGCGCGATTCCGAGCTTCGATTTCGCTCGGTTTGGGAGAAGTCTCTCGACGGAATGCGCCTGACGGACGGGGACGGCTTCATCCGCGCGGTCAACCCCGCCTACTGCCGTATTGTCGGCATGGAAAAAGAGGCGCTGATCGGGCATCCCTACACCGTCATCTACCACGATCAGGCAGACACGGAACAACGCCTGGCCAACTTTCAATCCGATTTCAGGGAGCGGACGATACCCGCGACGGTCGAACAACACTTCGAGTTTCACAACGGACGCGCCTGCGACCTGGAACTCGCGAACTCCTTCATTGAGTTCGAGCAGAGCTCCCCGCTTCTTCTCTCTGTTTTCCACGACATCACGGACCGCAAGCTTGCCGAGCTCCGGGTCCGGGAATCAGAGCACCTCTATCATTCCCTCGTCGATTACCTCCCCCAAAATATTTTCAGGAAGGACGTCAACGGCCGTTTCACCTTTGTAAACGATGGATTCTGTCGCGAGATTGCCAAAGCGCGGGAGGAAATCATCGGACGCACCGACTTCGACCTTTTTCCACGGGCGCTCGCGGACAAATACAAGAAGGACGACGAGCAATTGATCAAAAACGGCAAGCCCTATGAATCGGTCGAGGCGCACTATGTCCCCCAGCTCGGCAAGATCTACGTACAGGTGATCAAGAGCCCGCTCTATGACATCCACGGCAATCCGACCGGCATTCAGGGAATCTTCTGGGATGTGACCGAACGGAAGCGTATCGAGGAGCAGCTGGCGTTCGAACGGGAGCTGCTGCGAGCCCTCCTCGACAACGTGCCCGACCGGATTTACTTCAAGGACACCGAATCCAGATTTCTGCAGGTCAGCCTCGCCATGGCTCATCGTCTCGGCCTCAAAAACCCGGAAGAAGCGGTGGGCAAGCGGGACGCCGACTTTCATCCCCCGGCACAGGCTCGGGAATTCTTTGAGGACGAGCAGCGCATCCTCATGACCGGAAGCCCGATCGTAAACAAGGTCGAGCGGCAGATCGGCCCCGACGGAGGGACGATATGGGCATCCGTGACAAAGGTTCCAACCCGCAATCGCTCCGGCTTCATCAACGGCATCATCGGAATCTCCCGGGACATCACCGACATCAAGCTGGCCGAAGAGGCGGTGGCCGCCGCGCGCGATTCCGCCCTCGAATCCACCCGCCTGAAATCCCAGTTTCTCGCTGCGATGAGCCATGAGATACGCACGCCGATGAACGGCATCATCGGCATGACGGATCTCCTGCTCGACACCGAGCTTTCCCTCACCCAGCGCGAGTTCGCCGGCACGATCAGCAACAGCGCCCACTCGCTTCTCCACATCATCAACGACATTCTCGATTTCTCGAAGATCGAGGCCGGCAAGATGTCGCTTGAATCCGTCCCCTTCGACTTGATCGAGGTGGTGGAGGACTCGATCGAGCTTCTTGCCCCGCGAGCCCAGTTCAAGAATCTGGACGCCGTCTACCACGTCGATCGCGACGTGCCTCGCTGGCTGGTCGGAGACTCCGTGCGCCTGAGACAGATCTTGGTAAACCTCCTCGGCAACGCCGTGAAGTTCACCGAAGTCGGACAGGTCATGATCCGGGTCACGACCTTGGAATGCGATCAGGACAAGGCACTGATCCGCTTCGAAGTGTCGGACACCGGCATCGGCATTGAACCCGACGTCCAGTCACGGATCTTCGAGGCGTTCACCCAGGCCGACGGCACCATGACGCGCCGCTACGGCGGGACGGGACTGGGACTCTCCATTTCCCGGCAGCTCGTTGAACTGATGCAGGGCCACATGGACATCCGAAGCGAGGTCGGCAAGGGCAGCGAATTCTTTTTTGACCTCCCCTTCACGAGGACATCGCCCCCCGAGCAGCATACGACCGCCGATCCGGATCTCACCGACACGCGGGTCCTGGTCGCCGTCAAGAACCGTCACCGGTCCGTCGCACTTTCGGAAATCCTGAGCCGCTGGGGGGTCCACGCGGAGACCGCGCACGCCGGCTCAAGCGTGATCGAACGAATCAAGGCCGCCGGAGCTGCGGGCGAACCGCTGGATATCGTGCTCATCGATCTGAAGCTGGACGACACCGACGGCCTTTCCCTGGCGGAGCACATTCTCCACGACCCCGATCTGCCGGAGGTCAAGCTGGTCCTTCTCACACCACTCGGCCAGCGACTCGACGCCGAAATACTTCGCCTCGCCGGATTCTCTGCGGCCCTGTTGAAGCCCGTTCGGCGCGACCGCCTGCGGGATTGCCTCAACCGACTGCTCTTCTCCCCCTCGGACAGCTCATTTGAACTGGCCCTCGACACCCAGCTCATCCGCCAATCCCATGCGGAAGAAACGCCTCCTCCTCCGCTCAACATCCTTCTCGTCGAGGACAACACGGTCAACCAACAGGTCGCGCTCCTTCAGCTGAGAAAGATCGGCCATACCCCGGACCTCGTGACCGACGGAAGCCAGGCGGTGGAAGCCTACCGTGAAGGGAACTACCAGCTCGTCTTGATGGACTGCCAAATGCCCGTCATGGACGGCTACACGGCCACCCGGCTCATTCGGGAATTCGAAATCGAGAACGAGCGCGCGCGGGTTCCCATCTACGCCATGACAGCCGACGCCTCCGGTGACCACGAGGCCGCCAGCGCTGCGGCAGGCATGGACGGATCCATCACAAAACCCGTCCATCTTCCAGATCTTCGAAGCGTCGTTCAAATGGTCGCCAACCGGCAGATGCTGAAATCCGACACCGCCATCCTCCAAAAGACGGCGGTCGAAAAGCCCTCCCCGGACGCCGTGCTTGACCTCTCCGTGATCGACAACCTCCGCGATCTGGGACTGGACGAGGACGACGATCCGGCCGCCGAATTGGCAGGCCTTTTTCTTGAGGACGCGCCCCGGCGGATCGAAGGCATGCGCGCCGGCATCGAGGGGCGGGATATGGAAAACGCCCGGGTGGCCGCGCATTCCCTCAAGGGCAGCGCCCGGAACCTGGGTGCCCGCGCTCTCGGCAACCTCAGCCACGAAGTCGAAGAATTGATCGTCGCGGGCAGCTGGGAAACAGCCCGCGAAAAGCTGTCCACCGTTGAACGGGCTTTGGAGACACTCAAAGACCGCCTGCGGGAGGAAAAATTGATCGCCTCGTAATTTGGAGCCCCCTAGCGTCGCGAAAACCGTGCCTGAAGCCGCTCCCATCACCCGGCCGCAGTTCAAGCTCCTCCTCGTCGATGACGACGAGAACATTCAGGAAACCGTAGCCGCCTGCCTCGCCTCCATCGGCAACATCTCCACCACCGCGGCCCTCGACGGGCAGACCGCGTGCCGACTGCTTGAACAGGGCGAATTCGATCTCGTGCTTCTTGATCTCGGACTGCCGGATATCGACGGCTTTACAGTCCTGCAGCACATCCACACCTCCGACTCCACCCTGGACCTGCCTGTCTTCCTTCTTTCGGGACGCGCGAGCGTCGAGGAAAAGGTCAGGGCATTTGAACTTGGTGCGGTTGATTATCTCACCAAGCCCTTCGCCGCGGCCGAACTGCGGGCCCGCGTCAGCTCAATCCTCGCTGCGAAACGGCTCCGAGATGAGCTGAAATCGGCCAACCTCGATCTGAAAGCCGCCCGGGAGGAAGCCGAAACCGCGACTGCCGCCAAGTCCGATTTTCTCGCGACGATGAGCCATGAAATTCGCACCCCGATGAACGGCATCATCGGGATGTCCAGTCTCCTTCTGGACAGCCCCCTTTCGACGGAACAACGGGAATACGCCGAAACCATCCGCAACTCCGGAAACAATCTCCTCGAGATCATCAATGACATTCTCGACTTCTCGAAGATCGAATCCGGCCATCTTGAACTTGAGGAACAACCGTTCGATTTGAGGCAATGCGTCGAAGATGCGCTTGATCTGCTCGCCGCAGGCGCGTCTCAAAAAGGCCTGGAACTCGCCTACCAAATTGATTCGAACGTGCCCGCTTTCCTGATCGGCGACGTCACCCGGCTGCGACAGATTCTTGTCAACCTGATCGGAAACGCGGTCAAGTTCACCGAGCACGGCGAGATAGAAATCCGGGTCGACCTGCCGGAAGCGCCCCGCCGCAGGCCCAAGGGCCCGATTCCTGGGGATTCGCGCAAGATCACACTTCACTTCTCCGTACGCGACACCGGCATCGGCATTCCACCCGAGAAGCACGGCCGGCTTTTCCAGTCCTTCAGCCAGGTCGATGCCTCCAGCGCGCGACGTTTCGGGGGGACTGGACTTGGACTTGCCATCAGCCGAAAACTGGCCGAACTCATGGGCGGGGCCATGTGGGTGAACAGCGTGCCCGATCAGGGTTCCACCTTCCACGTCACCGTTTCGGCATCCCCCGACGACCGCGCCGAAAGCCCCCCTCCCGAAATCCTCCGCGATCGCAGCGTTCTGCTCATTGAAACGAACGCGACTCAGGCGAAAGCCCTCACCGCCAAACTGACGAGCGGGGGGCTCAAGACGCGCGGAGTCGAGCCCGCTCTCGCCGACGAAATTGCCGCCAATACGCCCTTCGATCTGGCCCTTGTCGATCTTCGCCAAGGCGACGGAAACGGCCTCGACCTCCTTCGTTCCCTGTCCCCCGTGCCGCGTATCGTGCTCTTGACTCCGAAAGGATTCCGGCTCCGCGACGCCTCGGGTCTGCCGGCAAATGTCACCGGGGCCGTCAGCAAACCCGTGAGACGAGCCTCCCTTTGGGCCGCCTTGGCCGCCGCTTTCGCGCCCCGATCCGATCCCGCGAAACAGGCTCCTTCCCAATCCACCCCCCTCGCCGAGCAACTCCCGCTCCGCTTCCTTTTGGCGGAGGACAATCTGATCAACCAAAAGGTCGCCTTGCGCCTTCTTGATCAGCACGGCTACACCGCCGATGTCGCCAACAATGGACAGGAGGCCGTCGATGCGGTCAGTCGCAGCGCCTACGACCTAATTCTGATGGACGTCCAGATGCCCTTGCTCGATGGATTGGGGGCGACGCAGAAAATACGCGAACTGGAAGAGCGGCTGGGACCGGCCCGCGCCAAGCCGGCGATCATAATTGCTTTGACCGCAAACGCCGTTTCAGGTGACCGTGAAAAATGCCTCGCGGCCGGAATGGACGACTATTTGGCCAAGCCCGTACGCCCTCATTCCTTGAAAGAAATGATCGAGAATTGGGGGGAACGAATCAAATCTCCACCGATCGACACTGACGGCAAGCCCGGAGCGGAAGCTCCCGAAAACACACCAACGGAAATGAGCGAATCTTCCAATTCACCGGCACCGGACGCGCCCGCTCCGGTTGACATCGACAAACTTCGCGATCTCGGCGGAGGCAGCGACGAAGGCCTTGTGGAACTCATCGAACTCTATCTGGAGCAGACCTCCGGACAAATCGAGGAGCTTCAGTCGGCGATCTCGGCCGGCAATGCCACGGAGGTCCGCCGCGTCTCCCACAGCTGCGCGGGAGCAAACGCCACCTGCGGCATGGACGGACTCGTCGCGCCAATGCGGGAATTGGAGCGTATGGGGAACGACGGGGATGTCGCCCAAGCACAAATCCAGCTGGACATGGTTCGCGCCGAGTTCGTCAGAATCAAAGGCTTCCTGGAGCGGTATTTGAGCTGACATTCACCCTCGTCACACGGTCATGCTCAAACTGCTGCTGGTTGAAGACGACAAGATCATCTCCAGCATCTATCACCGCAAATTTGCCGACGACGGTTTCGAAGTGACCCTCTGCGAAAACGGACGTGACGCCATCGACCACTTCGAGCAAAGCCAACCGGACGTCGTCATCCTCGATTTGAATCTTCCGGTGCTGAACGGTTTTGAGGTTCTTCGTCACATTCGATCCCAGCCCGCCGGCGAGAACCTTCCCGTCGTTGTTTTTTCAAACGCCTACCAGCCAAAGCTGATCGACGAGGCCTGGCAGAGCGGAGCGAGTGCCGTTCTCATGAAGGCGACCACGAACCCTCGCAAGATGGCGGAAACCATCCATGACCTTCTAGTCTCGGTTCCCGGCAAGGTCGTCAAACCCGCGCAAGCACCGGGCGGCAGCCCGGCAAGCGCAACGAGACTTGATGGACTGGTGCCGTTCATTTCGGGATTCACCAAAGTCCACAATGACTTCCTCACGGCGAGCGCCCCCACCACGCAATTGTCCGCACTTTTTGAACTAAGCCGGGCCGCAAATGGGCTCGCCGGTTTCGCGGCAGCGGCCGGACTGGACGGGTTGGCACGGGTCGCGGAGGCGTTTCAGGCCTTGTTGCAGGAACTTCACGATCATCCAGCCGCCGTCACCCCTTCGACCAGACGAACGTGCCGCGTTGCCATGGACGCCGTAACCCGACTCGCCGCCGCCGGGGCAGTCTTCAACCCAAACAGCGCACCTCCTGCCGTTCTCCTGGCTGACGGAAATGATCTTTCAAGCCGGCTTGCCAACTTCGCTTTTCAAAAGGCCGGAATTACAGTCACAAGAATCGATCACGCCGACGCCGTCTTACAATCTGCTGCCTCCCCGCGCTTCGATCTGATCGTCGTCGACAGCGATATCAATGGCCTGACCGCGGTCAACTGCATCCGGCAACTTCGAGAAACCCTGCGCGTCGAAACCCCGATCGTGGTCGTGGTTTCCCCCCACGAGTTCCCCCATCAACTCACCCAGGTCGAGTCCATGCGGGCGGATCCGATCGCCAAGCCCTACACCGCCGCCGAGCTCGCCGCGCTGACGCTGAGCCTCATCCACCGCCGCCGGCTTTCCCTCCCCCAAACCTGACTTTCATGGACAACCTGCACGCACCTTGGCGAATCGACTATATTCTCGCCCCGAAGAACCCCGCTCCCGGGCGGCAGTCCGTCTTTTCGGAGATCGCCGCTTCATCCGATGACATCTCCAACCATGTCCTGGCCCGGGGAAAAACCTGCTTCGCGGTCCTGAACGCCTACCCTTACAGCTGTGGCCATTCGATGGTGATCCCGTATCGGCAGGTTTCGGATCTGACAGAGTTGACGGATGCCGAACTGCTCGAAAGCCAGCATGTGTTGCAACGCCTGCAACGGGCCATGCGCGCGACGATGAACCCGGCCGGTTTCAACATCGGTCTCAATCTGGGCAAGGTGGCCGGGGCCGGCATCGTGGAACACCTCCACTGGCACATCGTTCCGCGCTGGGAGGGCGACACCAATTTCATGCCGGTGATCGGCAACACCGGCGTCATGCCGGAGGCCATGCTCGATGTCGCCGCGAAGATCCGCGCCTCCCTTGAAGCTCACGGAGCCTGAGCCATGTCCGAGAAAACCCTTCACTTCGACAACGCCCGCCACGCGCAGCTGCTGTTCAACAACGACCCCTCCAACCTTCGCGCGTTGGAGGCGTCCCTGAACATCAAGGTCACCTCACGCGACGGCTGGATCAGTCTCGTTGGCGATGAGATGTCCGTCAGCGCCGCGACCGTTCTCTTCGAATCGCTCGAGCGCAGCCTCAAATCTGGTGCGCGTATTCGCAATCAGGACTTCGTGCACGCTCTCGACGTCTTGAACGGGGACGGAGCCGACGCGCTTGACGGGCTGCATCGAACGCGCATCCAGACTTCACCTAAAAAGTCCTCGATCGCCCCGAAGAATCCGGGACAACAGCGCTACCTCAACGCGATCGCATCCCACGACATCACCTTTGGAATCGGGCCGGCCGGCACGGGAAAGACCTATCTGGCGATGGCGATGGCTGTCCGCGCTCTCCGGGAAGGGGAAACCTCGCGCATCATCCTCACCCGCCCGGCTGTCGAAGCCGGCGAAGCGCTCGGTTTCCTGCCCGGAGATCTTTACGAAAAGCTGGATCCGTATCTCCGTCCTCTGCACGACGCTCTTTACGACATGCTCCCGGTCGAGGAGATCTCCCGCCATCGCGAGCGGGGCACAATCGAAATCGCACCGCTCGCCTACATGCGCGGACGCACCCTGAACAACGCCTTCATCATTCTGGACGAGGCCCAGAACACCACCGCGGAACAAATGCTGATGTTCCTCACCCGACTGGGCTTCAGCTCGAAGGCGGTCGTCACCGGCGACCCGTCCCAGGTCGATCTGCCGCACAACAAGAAATCGGGATTGCACGAAGCCGTCCGGGCATTGGGCCAGGTCGAAGGCATCGCGCTGATCGAGTTTGCCCGTCGGGACATTGTCCGCCACCCGCTCGTTCAGCGGATCATTGCGGCCTACGAGGAGCATCGCGGTGCCAACTGAAACATCGCTTCGATTCACGCTGAGGAATCGGCAGAAATTGCGGGCGATCGACACCCGCCATTTCCGGCGCGTCCTCCGCCACTATTTGCACCGCATCCTCGAGATCGAGCGCTCCGATCTATGCTTTCATCTCGTGGACGCGCCGGAGATGACGCGAATCAACGAGCGTTTCCTCAACCATACGGGCTCGACCGACGTCATCACATTTGACCACCGGGACGACCCCGGCTCGGGCGCGCTCTACGGAGAAATCTTCATCTGTGTGGCCGACGCACTGAAACAATCGCGTCAATTCCGATGTGACTGGACAAACGAGCTGATCCGCTACGCGGTTCATGGTGTCCTGCATCTGTGCGGGTATGACGATCTGACGGAATCGGCCCGTCGTGAGATGAAGAAAGCCGAGAACCGCTGCTTGCGAAAACTGGGTGCCGAGTTCAATTTCGCCCTCTTGGAACGCCAATGAAAACGAAGCCGAATCGCCCGACAATGCCCGCCGCGAGCCGAGCCCGGAACAATTTTTTCACCGGACTCGCCGTGGTGCTTCCGATCGCGCTTTCGGTCGCGGTATTTATCTGGATTTTCAAGACCGTCGCCGGCTTCACCGACATGCTCCTCTTCTTCCTGCCGAAGGGGACCATTCACGTAAAGGGCGATTCCGGTCCCGTGCTTTGGTATTGGAGCGCCGTCGCCTTCGGGCTCGCCGGTGCGATCATCATCGTGGCCGGCGCGCTCACCCGCTACTACGTCGGAAAAAAGCTGATTCAACTCACCGAGGCGGTCATCAACGCGATCCCGATTCTCAACACGATCTACGGCGCCTTCAAGCAGATCAACCAGGCCTTCGCCTCGGATCGCAGTCACTCGTTTCAACAGGTCGTGCTCGTTGAATTCCCCCGTCCCGGCATCTGGTCGATCGGATTCATGACCGGAGACGAACACCCCGAGGTGGAACTCCGTCTGGAGAAGGACATCATCAGCGTCTTCGTGCCCACGACACCGAATCCCACCACGGGCTTCCTGTGCCTCCTCCCCAAGCAAGAAGTCACTATTCTGGACATGACCGTCGCGGACGGGATCAAGTACATCATGAGTCTGGGAGCCGTCGCGCCCGGATACACGCCACCCGAAAAGCTGCCACGAAAGAATGGATGAACGCGCCCACGGTCTCATCCTGCGAGTCCGCCCGCTCACCGAAACCAGTCTCATCGTCCACTGGCTGAGCGCGGATCACGGCAGGGTGGCCACCGTTGCCAAGGGCGCCCGTCGGCCCAAGTCGGCCTTTCACGGGAAACTGGATTTGTTCTACGAGGCCGAGTTCGTCTATGCCCCGAGCCGGCGGGGTGACCTTCACAATCTGCGCGAAGTGCAACTCCTCGAAACCTGGCCCACGCTGCGTCGCAATCTTTTGAAGATCGAACAGCTCGCCTATTGCACGAATCTGGTCGAACAAAGCACCGAAACCGACACGCCTATTCCGGAGTTTTTCGAACTCGTGCGAGGACTTGTCCGGCATCTCCAAAACGCCGAACCGCGTCCCCGGATCATCTACGCATTTGAACTCAAGCACCTCCACTACCTCGGCCTGGAACCTGATCTCGCAGAATCAAAACTCCCCGCAAGCACACGCGATCTGATCAAACGACTGACCGAGCTGCCGTGGACCGAAATTGAATTGCTCAAGCCCGACATCACGGCCGCGCGCCATTTGCGCCAATTCCTTCACGGATACCTCATCCACCATCTGGACCGACTCCCAAAAGGCCGGACAGAAGCCCTTCGCTGAAAGATCAACCGGCGGCCAGTCGAACGAAACGGGACTGCAGCTGCTCGCGCCAGCGCCCGTAATAGCTCATCCGTCGATACAGCCCCTCCAAAAGCGGCAGCGATTTCGCGCGTTCCCTCTCCCATTCCAGATCCACCTCCCGCAGCTTCGCTTCCGCCTCATCAAACTTCGTTCCGATTCTGTCGTTGAGAGACTGAACCTTGTCCGACCAATCCAAGCCCTCCCCGAAAAGGCTCGCCTTGATAAGCGGCGAGTCGGCCGCGGACATCCGCGTGAGAAAACCGTCCACCTGACGACAAAGAGCGCCACATTCGAAGAACAAGTCCATGAGATCGGCCGGTGTCTGCTGAATATCCGGAGGCGCAGCTCCGGTTTCCATCTCCAACAAATGACGAAGCCTGGCGCAGGTGGAAGTCAGGGTCTTGTGAGCCTCGTTCAACTCGGCATAGCGTTTGCCTGCGGCTTCGCGCTCACTTTCCGAGGCCTGGTGAAAACGATCGGGATGCACCTCGCTGGAGCGGGACAGGAACTTGCGTTTGACCGATTCGACGTCCACCCAGGGACGGCGATCCTCCTCCAACAGGGCGAAGCAATCCATCATGCGTCAGGCCGAGAAACTCTCACCGCAAGAACAGCTGGTCGCGGCGTTCGGGTTGTGAACCTTGAACCCGCCTTCCGTGAGAGAGTTGACATAGTCCAGCTCGCTTCCCGTGACATAAAGGGCACTCTTGGGATCAACGACCACCTTCACCCCGGCTGACTCGATCAAGATGTCCCGATTCTGCGGTCGATCCTGAAGGTCCATCTTGTATTGAAGCCCGGAACACCCGCCTCCGACCACAGACACCCTCAAAACCCCTTCCGGACGCCCTTGCTTCCCCAAGAGCGTCGACACCTTCGTCCCGGCATTCTCGGTCAGGCGAATCAACCGTTCGTCACCAACGCGAAACTTGACCTCTCCGCTGTCCGTCGCCCCGCCCCGCTTTGCCATTGATGCCATCATTGGACGCACGGTAGTCGGAGCGAACAGCGACGTCAATGTGACCGAACAGCGAAGCCAAAAATCCCCCTCTGCGACCGTGTTCCCTCCAAAACGTAAAGTTCACTTGCCTTCCCAAACCCCTCTCTGCATACACTTGTGGCCCACCTGAGGGCGGATAGCTCAGTGGTAGAGCGGTTGTCTTACACACAATTGGTCGGGGGTTCGAATCCCTCTTCGCCCACCATTCCTCTTTCACGCGCCTCAACCCGGGATTCCAGGCTTGCTGGCCAAATGCCTGCCTCTAACCTCGGTGGCCATGATCCGTCTCTTGCTAACGTTTCTGCTTTTCGCCGGTGTCTCACGCCTCGCTGCAGCCGAACGCGCCCCCAACTTCATCGTCATCTTCGCCGACGATCTCGGCTATGGCGATCTTGGCTGCTACGGGCATCCCACGATCAACACCCCCAATCTGGATCGCATGGCCCGCGAGGGAATGAAATTCACGGATTTCTATTCGGCCGCCGAAGTCTGCACGCCCAGTCGGGCCGGTCTGATGACCGGTCGCTATCCGATCCGCAGCGGCATGGCCAGTGACAAGCGCCGCGTCCTGTTCCCGAACAGCGGCGGAGGTCTGCCCCAATCGGAAATCACCATCGCAAAAGCGTTGAAGGCGAAAGAATACGCGACGGCTTGTGTCGGCAAATGGCATCTCGGACACCTGCCGCAATTCCTGCCGACGCGTCACGGCTTCGATTCCTATTTCGGGATTCCCTACTCCAATGACATGGATCGATCGCCGAAGGCACCGAAGGGCCGCGTCCCGTTCAATGAACCGAAATCCGAGTACTGGGATGTCCCGCTGATGCGCGACGAAGTGATTGTCGAGCGTTCCCCCGATCAGCACGAGCTCGTTCCCCGCTACACACGTGCGGCGCTCGCCTTCATTGAAAAGAACCAATCAAGACCCTTCTTTCTGTACTTCGCCCACAGCTTTCCCCATGTCCCGCTCTTTGCCTCGAAACGCTTCGCGGGAAAGAGCCCCCGGGGCCTTTACGGGGACGTCGTCGAGGAGGTTGATTGGTCCGTGGGTGAAATCATGAAGGCCCTCAAGCGTCTCAAGATCGACCGCGAAACGCTCGTGTTCTTCACGAGTGACAACGGCCCTTGGTTGATTTTCAACGATCAAGGCGGCAGCGCCGGACTCCTGCGTGGCGGCAAGGGAAGCACCTGGGACGGCGGCATGCGTGAACCGGGTATCGCCTGGTGGCCGGGGACCATTCGCCCCGCACGCGTCGAGCATTCCCTTGCCTCCACATTGGACCTGTTGCCGACCTTCCTCAGCCTCGCCAAACTCCCCCCGATCAGCGATCGCGTCATTGACGGCAGGGATCTGTCTCCGGTGCTTCACGGCACCGGCCCGGTCGAGCGCGACGCCTATTTCTACTATCGCGGCGAAACCCTTTTCGCGGTTCGACAGGGACAGCACAAGGCTCACTTCAAGACGCAGGATGGCTACGGTCAGGCGAGGCCCGAGATCCACACGCCCCCGCTCTTGAATCAACTCGGAATTGATCCCGGCGAGCAATGGAATGTTGCTGCGACAAGCCCCCAGGTAATCGCCTCCATCGAAGATGCGCTTGAGCGGCATCGCAAAACGCTGAAACCCGTGGTCAATCAGCTTGAGATTCCACTCCCCGCAGAATGAAGAACAAGGCCCAGTCCCAGTGGGATTTCGGCGAACTGGTCCCGCCCGCCGAGACCCGAAAAATTCATTCTGTCTCCGACATCACTGGTCGGATCAAAAAGTTGCTGAACCGCGAGGTGGGCGAAGTTTGGGTCTCCGGCGAAATCACGAACTTCCGCGCCCAGTCTTCGGGGCATTGCTACTTCACACTGAAAGATGCCGGCGCGCAGATCAGCTGCGCCCTGTTTCGAGGTCAAAGAATCACCCACCGGGAATCGCTTGGGGACGGCCAGAAGGTGCTTCTGCGCGGAGATGTCACGGTCTACGAGGCGCGCGGCCAGTATCAGATGATCGTTTCCGAAATCGAATTGCAAGGGGTTGGAGCCCTTCAATTGGAATTCGAACGACTGAAACGCAAGTTGCAGGGCGAAGGGCTCT
>JADHOF010000065.1 GCA_016779125.1 Verrucomicrobiia bacterium
CATGAAACTGGCCCGCGTGGGCGAGCAACTGGGATGCCCCGCGTAAAAATTCTCGAAGCGCAGTCCGGTCGCGGCCATTTCGTCCAGAATGGGTGTCTTGACGTGTGGATGCCCGTTGTAACCCGTTTCCTCCCAGCCGTGATCGTCCCCCATGAGCAGGATGATGTTCGGCCGGTCGGCGAAGGCCTCGGGGAGGATTCCAAGTGACAGGAGCAGCAGCGTGATTGGAAAAAGCGTTTTCATGAAATTCGGGGATCAGCGGGTGACCAGTTTGATGAAGGCGTTTCGCTCGGTCCAAAGGAGGAACAATGGGGCGACCGTGATGAAGGCATGGACGGGGTTCCAGCCGCCTCCGACGACGAAGCCGTGGAAGCACAGGACGTTGAGGACGATGGGGCCGAGCACGAGCAATCCCAGGTTGCGGGTCTTTGGCACCATCACGAGCAGGCCGCCGATGATTTCGCAGACCTTGACGAAGGACATGTAACCGGTCGGTCCAAAAGCGGCCATGAACTTGCCGGGCAAGGAATCCTCCGGTGGACCCGGCGGCGGTGTGCCGAAGAAAAAGAACAATCCTCCGGCCAGAAAGAGGAGGCCAAAGAGAGCGGAGACGATGTGGGTGGCGATTTTCATGGGGTGGTATCGGGCGTCGAATTTTGGCGGGGAGCGAGAAATATTGCCAGCGGTGTTCGCGGGTTTTCAGGGATCATTGGCGTGAAGCCTTCGATTGACATTGGGAAAGTAATAACAAAGGTTATTCCCATGGCAATCGCAACCAAAGTTCGTCGCATCGGTAACTCACTCGGAATCACGCTCCCCAAGGAGGCCTTGCACACGCTCAAGGTCGAGGAGGGCGCGACCCTCTACCTCACCGAAGGTCCGGAGGGAACCCTGCGCGTCACGCCCGAGCAACCGGGCTTTGCCGACATGATGGAAATCGCGGAGAAGGGAATGCGAAAGTATCGCAACGCGTTGCGCGAACTCGCGAAATGAAAGAACCCATCTGGATACCGCGCGAGGTTGTCCTCGCGACGCACGACGCCCTGCTGAATCGATTCGGAGGATTGGCGGGTGTGCGCGATGAAGGCCTTCTGGAATCCGCGCTCCTGCGTCCACAAAATCTGTTTTCCTATGGGGAGACTGATCTGTTCGCCATGGCAGCATCTTATTCGGTTGGCATCATCAAGAATCACCCGTTTCTGGACGGCAACAAGCGCATCGGTTTCATGGCCGCTTACATCTTTCTCGGAGCCAATCATTTAAGCGTTGAGGCCACCGAAGAAGAAGTGGTCGAGCGAACCCTGGCCCTGGCCGCGAGCGCCATCGGTGAAGCCGACTACGCGGCCTGGCTGGAACGCGTCTGCCGCCCCGTGTAGGGCGGACTCAATCGGCGTGGTAGCCGCGCCACATCCACACCAGCGTGTCGGCCAGCGTTTGCTCGAAGACTTTGCGGTCGCAGTGCTTTGTGGCGCGGCTGTAGACGAAGCGATAGTGGTAGCCCTTCGCCTTGAGCGCCGCTGCGGTGCGCCGGTTTGCCATGACCCAGTTGTGATGCGTCGATTCGGGGTCTTTGGCGCGGTTGTCGTTCTCGGAGACGTGCGTGAAGATTCGCAGCGGCTTTCGCTCGCTGGTTTCGATCAGCTTCATTCCTGAATGATATTCCCACGCGCCGAGAGGGTAGGGGGCTTCCTCGGGGGCGTCGTCGTCCTGCTGATCGACAAAGGTGCCGGAGTAGGTGATCAGGCGTCGGAAAAGGTCGGGGCGGAACCAGCCCATGGTCAACGCCGCCGCGCCGCCTGAACTGCAACCCATCGCGGCCCGGCCCCACGGGTTGTCGGTGAACGCGATCTTCGGGTAGGCGGCCTTGATGACGGGGTTGTTCAGGACGGCTCGCAGGACCTCGTCGTTGATGAAGCGCGTCATGCGATCGGACATCGTGTCGTATTCGAGACCACGTTGGCTGTTCTTCCCGTCGTTGCCGCCATTCTGCACGGCGATGACGATGAAGGCGGGCAGTCGGCGTTTCGGATCTTTGGAGATCGTCAGGTTGTCGAGCGCGTTTCGCACGAGATCGAGCCGGCTTGGTCCGTCGTGGGTTACGAGAATCGGGGCCTTGTCGCCGTCGCGATACGCGGCCGGCACGTAGACGAAGATCTTGCGTTCCTTGCGAACCTCCTTCTTCGCGGGCTGGAGCGTCGGGTCGTCGCCGCGAAAGATCTTGCTGTCGGCCAGGCGCATGGAGAACTCGAAGTAGCGGCCCTTCGGGTTGCCGTGGTCCTTCAACTCCGGGGCGAGCGAATATTTTGGGCCGATCGTGTGATCGCCGTCGCCTTCCGTGCCGGGGTGTTCGGCGTATTCGGTCGCGGCGGAGGTGGTGAAGATTTGTCCCGCGAGGCAGAGGGCCGTGAAGCTCGGGAAACGGCCGGCGTGGCAGAGTTGGTTTAACATGGAAGTGCGCTTTCTCGCGTGGGCTGACTCGCGAAACAAGGAGCAAATGGGACCCCTGCAAGGACCGAGGGCCGTTCAGCCTCCCATCAGACGGTAGTGACCCAGTTCGGCGTCAAATTCCACGAGTTCCAGGTTCGCAGAGAGCCATGACATGAGGTCCGGGAGTTCGCCGTTGAAAGCGATCTTGTCCCGAATAAGGGCAAGCAGTTTGTCGCGACGGGCGGGGGTGGTCCCTTTTTCGATGGAGGTGACCAGTTGCCTGAGGGCGTCGGTTTCGCCCAATCGTGCGGCGTGGGCCGCGAGGAACGGATCCTGCGACGGGGAGACAAGATGGAGGTGCCAGCGATCCCGGACGGTCTGTGCGAAGGGGAATTCCGGCAGCTTTTCGAGGAGGCCCAGCAGCAGGTCGTTGTCGTCCAGTCCATGCCCGGCGTGCCAGCGGAGGTCGGCGTAGTGCTCGGGCCGTGCGAACCGGGCGGCGATGGCCAACGCGTCGCCGGGCAGGATCCGCTCGCGAGTGGCGAGGAGCGGAAGCAGGATCTTTGCCGCTTCGACCTCCCATTTTTTGGAACGGAAGAAGGATGCCATTTCCGGATCACGACGAAGCGCGTCGAGTAGGGCGGGCATGTGCTCGGGGTCCGCGTGTGTCTGCAGCGCACCCTCCACGATGTAAACGTAGACGCTTCGGCGTGTGGGGAGTCGTCGGAGCAACATCGGAATGCCGGCGGGCCCGATCTCCAGCAGCTTTTCGCGCGCCTGTTTGCTGATCTTGCCGCCGTAGGGCCGCCGCGGGAGGAGATCGAAAAAATCGTCGAAGAACTTTTCGGCGGCGACGGCGTTCTCAGCCCCCGGCCATTGGAGGGCGGCCAGATCGGTCGAACTGGCGTCGTTGATCTGGCGTGACCGGTTTTCCGTGCGGGTGTTTGCCCACGTGTAGTTGGAATCCTTGAACGTGACCTTGCGGGCACCCTCCGATTCCGCAAGAAAGACATGCAGCCGCAACCCGCTCTCCGCAGACGGCGGAATGCCCGAGAGTCGTTCCCGCAGGGCGGAGCGGGTCAATGTGAGGCGCAGGTCGGTGGCACAGGTGTTCTTCATCAGATCGACACCGTGGGAGCGGTTTGCGAAGCGCCCGATCGGCCAGGCTTCGCCGGAGATCGGATCGTGAATCACGTAGAGGCAGTAGCTGCCATGGACACGGAGTCCGACATATTCCGGGCGATCGGAAAACCACAGGCTGGGCACGGATTCGCGGATGCTGAATTCACGCCCGTTTTCCCGCTGGACGACGGTCATCACATGGACCGCGATTCCGTCCCGCGCGTGCGAGGAACCTTCGATGAGCGGGATGTCCGCGATGCGCTTCAGCGTGAACACCTCAAAGTTGAGCGACGCCTGAAGAGTGCCGGAAGCGCCGTCAATCTCCTTGCCGGCGATGATCGGGATGCCGCGATGGCTTCCGCCGGCGTTGTCGCCGAACCAAAGCGTGTCGGGCGGAAAAAAGCCGCCGAGGCAGCGCGCCAGTTCGTCGGCGATCCCGCTGTCCATGATTCTGGCGGAACGGTTGTTGGTCGCACGGTATTGATCGTGGTGGATCTGCACTGTCCGGTGGGTCCCTCGGGCACGAAACTGACCGGAAAGATGCGAGGGCACGGCAAGCGAGTTCGGCGGCAGGGAGGTTATCCGAAAATGGGACCAAAGGAGTTGTTCCCCGTTCGGCAGATCCTCGGAGATGCCGGTATCGGTGACGAGTTGGACGGATCCGGTCTCCCATGCGCGAGGCGTCTGATGGAGCCAGTCGAACGGACTGGTCCATATCAGCACCAGCGCCAGCACGCATGCCGTCGCGTAGGTGCACATGGCGGGAACCAGCCTGGAGAACAGGGTGGCGATTGCCCAGGAGGCAAAGCCGCCGGTCGCGATCAGGGACATCACGAGAATCAAAAGCGTGGTTGATCGCGTCGCGCTGTGGGGCTGTCGATTGGTGGTCAGCCCCAAAGTTCGGGAAATGATGACAAGGGCGATCAGGCCCAAGGCGATCATGCCGATTCGGGCCATCATGGTCTTGAATTCGGCCGACCAGGATGCGGCTGCGGCGAGCGACCAGACGACCATGCCCGAAATGATGAACCATTGGGCGACGGAGCCCAGGATCTGCGCGGTATTGAATCCCGCCGCCCACCAGCCCGGCACAAGGCACGCCACGAAGACGAATTGAATCACCCCTCCCAGGAACGCGAGTTTGGCTCCAAACAAGTGTCGGCGGGCGATGGGGCGGGTTTTCCATCCGGCGGTGTCGCTGGCAAGGGCGTCGCCGTGAATGGTGTTGATGATCAGGAGTACTCCCAAAACGACTTGGGCGAAGATGAATATGTTGAGGCTGATCGCGGCCCCCGCGCTGGCGGGACCGAGGCTCCCCGCGAGGGCCTGGAGGAATCCGAGCGCGAGGTAGATGACCAGCCAGGCGCGGCAGCGGCGGCAGTCCGTGAGCAACAGGTGAAGGGTCAGTCTTGGTGTCATCGGATGTCCTTTCCTTCCGTTCCCGGGCGAACGAGAGCGAAGCGTTTGCGGGCGGTGTCAAACCGGAACGTCTGGTCCGCGATCCTGGCGATTTCCTTCGCCAGCCTCGTGTGGTCGTGGCGATCGCGATCACTCAGGCCCGGCAACTCGGTGGATTCCCACACGCTCGCAAGCAGTTGGTAGCTATGTCTTCGCTGTTCGGGCTGGATGCGTCGGAAGAGGTCGAGCAGTTGAGCGTGCGCCTCCTGTATGCCGTGGCGGGTCGCGATGTGAAGAACGTCGCTTGGCTGTCCTGCGAATCGGGCCAAGGGGACGTGGGTCGACCACATCCGGCGGACCGTCTCGTCCAGACTCTCGGCCATCGCGGGCTGTCGGGCCAGAAGGTCGTAGGCGTCTGTGTTGCTTCCGAATTCGAGTTCGGTGAGCAGGCGTTGAGCCGCGCGGGGATCCTTCACGAAAAAGGCGAGGGCTTCCAGAGCGGCCCGGTCCAGGCGGCGAGGACTGTCGGTGAGGGCGAGCACCTCGTTGCGTGCATCCTCAAGCCAGCCGTGATTCATGAGAAATTTGCAAACGCCGGGATTCCGCCTTAGTCGTGCGATCAGGGTTCCTTTTTGTGCAGCGGTGAGGCCGACGTTTAAGGCCTTCTCCAGCGCCCGTTGAGTTGGACCCGAGCTTGCCTCCAGCCCGTCGAGAAAGAGTTCCGTGCGAGTCGGCACGAAGCGGGCGAGGGCCAGTATGAGTTCATCATTTTCGTCCAGATACTCCTGTGACGCAGAGATCAGTTGGAGAATGCCGGCGACGTATTGCGCCACGCGAGGCCTGCCTGCGTCGGTGGCCGGAGCTGCGAGGGCATGGAAGCGGCGCAGCAGGACAGAGCGTGGAAGGGCGTCCCCCCGGGGTGGATCCGTGCCTCCCGGGCCGGGTTTGATTTCCTCCAGTCGCAGGGTTTTCGCCACGGGTGATTCGAGTTCACCCAGATACATCCGTTTGAGAATCAGCAGTTCGAAATTTCGTGTATCTCCAATCAGGTAGGGTTTGTCGCGGTTGTCGCGCATGTGGGAGAGCTGGACGTGGGCCGATCCCGCGCCGTTGTGGTGGCCGGTGGACCAGATTCTGGCGGGGTATCGCTGATTGCGCATGACGGTGCGGGTCTCCGGGTCGAAGAAGAGGAACTGGTATTGATTGGCCGGCCACGATCCGAATTGTCGGCGTTCCTGATTGCGGGTGAGTTCTCGCCAGATCTGGGTTCGCTTTAGAATGACGTGCCATGATTCGGAATTGGTGTCGTATCGGCTCGCGTCGATCCGCCATTCGCCGCCCGTGTCCTTCGATGTCGCGAGCTGCGTCAGGGGGAGACGGGCCGCGAGTTCCCACTGGTAAACGTGGGCGCGGGCCAGGACGCTCAGCTCGACGGGTTCGTGTTGCCAAGGCGGATTCTCAGGGACGACGATTTCGCCGCCGTTGAGCGAGAGCGTTTGGCTTCCTAAATGGTAGACGCCCGGAACATGCAGCAGCTGCGCCTCGGGGAACGCTGAATGGATCGAGCGGACATCCCCCGCGTTCGGATATCCCCGGTGGCGAAAGATCTCGTCCCTGGGCCACGGGATGG
This sequence comes from Verrucomicrobiia bacterium, assembly GCA_016779125.1. Classification (GTDB taxonomy): domain Bacteria; phylum Verrucomicrobiota; class Verrucomicrobiia; order Limisphaerales; family JAYPXF01. The sequence continues at coordinate 6,578 of JADHOF010000065.1, forward strand.
TTGATCGGATTCTCGCGCCGTTTTCATTTTTCAGCGTGACCGTGGATGGGCGGGCCTCCAGTGCCCAACCAATGGGCATTTCCGGGGCATCCAGAGAGAGATTGATGCTGCGGCTTCCCGAGGGGCGATTCTGCGTGTAGGCGGATTGTCCTTGCTGAATGCCGCCGGGTGGCACGGTGAATCGGTGGGCGTCGCAGAAGCGGTTGATTTCCCCTTGGGCGAGCGGCGTGACTGAAAGGCTGGGGGGCACGATCAGGAAGCTTTGCAGGGAGAGCATGCCGATCAGGCCGGTGACCAGGGTGCGGCGGCCGTCGGATGGGTGACGGCGGACGATCCACACGGACGCGCCCAGCAGTCCCAAGCCGGCGAGTGCCATCGCGCAACAGATCCGGAGCCGGGTGGGCTCGGGGTTCATGGGCGGGATGATTCCGGGCAGAAAGCGCGCCGCCATGACTGTCGCGCCGAGCAGAGCCATGCCGAAGACGAAGGCGATGGTCAGGGACACGATGTTTCCCTGAGCGCCGGTGGTGCTGACGGTGCAGGCCGAGACGCCCGCGATCAGAAGTGCGGCGGGCAGAATCAGGCAGACCCGGTCGAGGAGGATTCCGGCGAAGTCGGGGCCGGCCACCTTTGACAACAGAAGGTGCAAGGTCAGCTCCGCCAGTGACGGCGTGATGACAAAGAGCGTGATGAAAATGACCTTGCCCCACCAGATGGTCCGCACGGGAACCGGACGGGTCCGCAGAAAGCCGTTGTCCCGGGCCGGCGTGTCCGTGACGACAATGCTCAGCGTGATGATCGCGCCGAACATCATCAGCATCAGCGGTGGCCAAGTCTGCCAGAGAGCATCCCGGATGCCTCGGTCATAAGGCCATTCCCAGATCGGCGCGCCGATCCATTCCTGGCTGATCGCGAGATCCCCCAGCAGCACGGCGTAGAACATGCCGACAAGCACCCGCGTCATCCGGAGATCCTTGAACACCTGATGCCAGAGCAGATTCATCCTTCCTCCGTTTCGCCCTTGGTTTCGGTTGCGTCGCCGTCCAGCCGGTATTTGCGGGCCAGCGCGACGAAGATTTCCCGGAGCGTCATGGTCTGTGTCCTCGACTGCGCCTTGCCGTATGCCTTCTCGATTTCCGCATCCAGATCTTCCGGCCGGAAACGCGCGTGCACAAAGCGCACGAGCCGGCCGTCTGCCTGGAGGTCGATCCAGTCCGCAGGCTTCGCGAGCGGCGGGGCGGCCTCGTCTCCAAGATTCAATTCCACCCGACGAAACCGGCTCTGCAAGGACTCGTGGCTTTCGTCGAGTTGGAGCCGGCCCTTGTGAATGATCGCGACGCGGTCCGTCAGCCGTTCCACCTCCTCGATGTCGTGCGAGGACACGAACACCGTCCAACCCTCCTGCTCGGTCAGCTCCAGAAGACCGTGGATAAACTCGTCCCGCACCAGCGGATCCAGTCCCGAGAAGGGTTCATCCAACACGACCAGTTGCGGACGATAGGCCAGGCTGGAGAGCAGGGAGGCCTTCATTTTCATGCCGCGCGACAAGGACTTGAGCACCGTCTTGGGCGGCAGGTCGAACTCCTTCATCATCTTCCGCTCGAAGTCGCGATCCCAGGTGGGATACATCGGCCGGCAATAGTCGAAGAACTGCTCCACCGTCATCCATTCAGGCAGCTCCTGGTTTTCGGAGACATAGCCGACGCGCTGAAATTCCTTCGGACCCAGCCTTGTGGATTCCGTGCCCAGCACCTTCGCCGAGCCGCCGTCCGGCCGGTGAAGATTCAGCAGGCACTTGATCGTGGTGGTCTTGCCCGCGCCGTTCGGACCGAGGAAGGCCGTGACCGAGCCGCTCGGCACCGTCAGCGTCAGTCCATCGACGGCGTTGGTATTGCGGAAGCGTTTTCGCAGGTTGTTGATTTCGATCATCGCGCTCATGCCGTCGCCTCCAGTGTTTTCGCCTCGCGCTGGATCGCCGCCGATTTCGCGCCGCATCTCCGCTGGATTGCCACCAGTTGCGACAGCGCGCGGCTGTGCAGAATCAGGATGCGCCGGGCCGGCTTCGCCGCCGGGTGGGAATGGGTTCGCGTTTCAATCTTCATTCTTCGGGTCCTTTCCATGACGGAGTTCGCGGCCTTCGGCAGTCGCCGTTCGGAGCGCCTCGATGAGGTCTTCAATGGGGAGGTTGAGTTGCGCCGCCTCGCTGACGAGCTGGCGACAGAGCGGTTCGATGTGCTTCATGGCTTGCGTGCGGGTGGGAAGATCAGGGCTCGTGACGACCATGCCGATGCCGGGACGGCTGGCGAGGAAGCCGGAATCCTTCAGTTGGGCGACCACCTTGTGGGCGGTGGTCGGGCTCATGCGCAGTTCCTGACTCAGGGTTCGAACGGAGGGGAAACCGTCACCGGCTCGGAGCTGGCCGGTGAGGACCGCCTTGCGTACCGCCCGAAACACCTGGTCCGAGACCGGAACGCCATCTTCGATTTGTATTGAGAAAGGCAGCATGTGTTTCAGGTGTTACACTAATACTGTAACACTAAGAACAGTCAACCGGGATTTTTAAAAAAAGTTCAGTGCTGTGTTGATTGCCTACCGAGCCTGTCCGGGGTTGATGGGGTCACGGAAATGACGCGCGGTTCGTTGGGGCTTTGCCGAGGTTCGACAATGCAGGGGGGGGACGGGTGCGCGGAATACCGCCCGCGAGGCCTTCCATACGGGCAATTACTTTGACCGGTTGCGCAACTTTTCCTTAAATCGCCGGTTCTTAGGCGTAATCCGCAATGGCGTTTGTCTCGATCAAAAAAGTATTCGAAGGAGCCGGCATCGCCAGTCCCGCCCAGTTTGACCAGTGGCGCAAGGATTGGAGCGTGGCGGTGGAGGCGGGCGCGGATGACACGATGCTGGAGTTCTTCGGACGTGAGGCGGGTCTCGGGGCGGACGAGTTCATGGGCAGGCTGGCTGAAAAGCTCGGCTGGGACGCGGTGGATCTGCCCAGTCTGGACATCCCGGTGGACGCCCGGGAGCGGATCACGACGAAGGTCGCGTTCCAGCATTCGGTGATGCCCGTGAAGTTCGAAAACGGCGCCCTGCAGGTGGCCGTGAGCGACCCGTTCAGCCGCGATCTCGTGAACGCGGTGCAGTTCAACGCCCGTTGTCCGGTGAAGTTCGCGCTCGCGCCCCGGGCCGAGATTGAGAAGGCGTTGAAGAAGTATTACGGCGTCGGTGCGGAAACGCTGGACGAGCTGTCCGAGGACGAGCCCTTGGAGTTGGAAATCGACGTCGACAAGGAGATCACCGGCGACGATCAGGAGGCGAGCGTCATCAAGTTCGTCAACCAGATCATCTGGGAGGCTTACAATCAGCGCGCGACGGACATTCACTTCGAACCCGCCGAGGATGAGTTGCGCATTCGGAACCGCATTGACGGCATTCTGCACCAGATTCCGCTGCCGCCGCAGTTGAAGCGTTACCAGTCCGCGATCATTTCCCGCATCAAGGTGATGTCCGGCATGAACATCGCCGAGAAGCGCCTGCCTCAGGATGGCCGCATCAATGTTCGGATTCGCGGCGAGGAGATCGACATCCGCGTTTCGACCGTGCCGACCGTGTACGGCGAGAGCGTCTCGTTGCGCTTGTTGATGCGCGGCAAGATCTTCCTGAGCCTGGACAAGCTCGGGTATGAACCGGCCGACGAGGCGGCGCTGCGCGAGATCGTGGTCAAACCGCACGGCATCATGTTGGTCACCGGTCCGACCGGCTCCGGCAAGTCCACCTCGCTTTACGCCTTTCTCAGTTCGATCAACTCGGTGCACAAGCGCATCATCACGATCGAGGAGCCGGTCGAATACGAATTGAAGGGCATCAACCAGATCGCGGTGCGGGCGGATATCGGGCTGACCTTCGCGATGGGTCTTCGCCACATTCTTCGGCAGGACCCGAACGTCATCATGGTCGGGGAGATTCGGGATCTGGAGACGGCCGAGATTGCCATTCGCGCGGCACTGACGGGGCATCTCGTGTTCAGCACCTTGCACACGAACGACGCGCCCAGCGCCTTCACGCGATTGATCGACATGGGGATCGAGCCCTTTCTCGTGGCGTCCTCGGTCGAGGCCGTGCTTGCCCAGCGACTTGTCCGCACGATCTGCAACAGCTGCAAAATCGAGCAACAGTTGGACCGCGACTATCTGGTGCGGGTCGGGTTTCCGACGGAGAAGCTTGACCGGGCCCGCGCTTGGAAAGGTCAAGGATGCGAGAAGTGCAGGCAGCTGGGGTATCAGGGGCGAATGGGGATCTATGAATTGCTGCTTCTCGACGAGCGGATCCGGCCGCTGATTCTCCAACGGGCGGCTTCCTCCACGATTGCGCACCTCGCGATCAGCAACGGCATGCGGACCTTGCGGCAGGACGGTTGGAGCAAGGTCATGGACGGGCTGACGACCATCGAGGAGGTGATCCGCGTGACCCAGGCGGAGGAGCACCTGAACGCGCTGATGGAGGAAGGCGCGTGAGCCGCAAAGCCAAGCGTCCCGCACATTGCAACGTCGTGTCCGTCGCGCCCGGTCGGCGCAAGCTTTGGCGCTTCAATGTTTCAGCCAGGGGCAAGGCGACGCTGGCGCAGGAATTCACCGAGCTGCCGGAGGAGAACATGCCGGCCAAGGTGGTGGTGAAGGGCTGGGGGGATCTTTGGCAACCGCGTCTGAACATCGCGTGGCTCTCTTCGGACCGGGTCTTTTTGCGCGTGGTGGAATTCCCCGCCAGTGAGCCGGAAGAGCTGCGCACGATGATCGAATTGCAGATGGAAAAGCTTTCGCCGCTGCCGCTCTCCCAGACGGTGTGGTCGATGGAGCTTCTTCCCAAGGCCGCCGACGGGGACGGCGCGATGCAACCCGTGTTGTTGATCATCGCGGCACGGCAGGATGTTGGGAGGCATCTCGGGCAACTGGAGCAGACGGGCTATCTCGCGGATCGACTGGAGCTGCCGGAGCTGCATCAGCTTTTTGCCGCGCACAAGCCGGACGACGGCGTTTGGTTCCTTCCCCGCGAGGTGGGTGAAGGGGCGGCCACGGTGCTGATCGCATGGTGGTACGGCGGGACTTTGAGGAATCTCGCGGCGGTCAATCTGACGGCTGCGGCGAACTGGGAACACGAGTTGAAAGACCAGCTCGCGCAGGTCGCCTGGGCCGGGGAAATGGAGGGCTGGCACAAGCAGGACCCCCATTTTCATCTGCTCGGGGACACGGCCGCTGCCGACGCTTGGAAACCGGTGCTGGAACGTGTCACCGGCGAACCGGTCACGGTCGACGAGCCCTTGCCGATCTCACAGCTGGCCTCTCTCGCCGCCGGCAAGGCCGCCGCCGGGGAATCGAAGAGCAACCTGATTCCGGAGGATCTATTGGATCGCTACCGGCAGAAGTTTATCGATGGCGTCTGGATGCGCGGGCTCGGGGCGGTGGTGATGTGTTATCTCTTCGGCATCCTGATCTACTTCGGTCTGCTGGAGATGCTCAAACATCAGCGCAACGATTTGAACAATCAGGTTTACGCCCTGTCCGGCGCCTACACGAACGCCCTGATGGCGAAGGCGCGGATCAGCGTCCTGCAGGAGCAGATCGCGCTCAAGTTCGCGGCCTTGGAAAGTCTTCGGGCCGCTTCGGAAAAACTGCCCGCCGGAATGGTGATGACCGATTTTTCGTTTTCCCAGGGCAGGCGGGTCACGCTGCGCGGGACGGTGCCGGCGGCGGACATCACCAAGGTGACGACCTACAACGAGGCCTTGGCGGACATCACCGTCGAGGAAAGAAAACTTTTCAAATCCGTCAGCCCGCCCGCCATCGGGAGCGGGACGGCCGGCGACATGACCTGGAACTTCAGCGTGGAGCTGGACTCTCCGGAGATCTGAAGCGATGGAGAGCATCTTCGACAAACTGGGTCTTCGCCCCGCCGAGCGCCGTCTCCTGGTCGCGGTGGGAGTCACGCTCTTTATCATCCTGAACGTCTATCTCGTCTGGCCGCACTTCTCGGACTGGGGACGCCTTCGGGGGGATATCGTCAATTTGGAAACCACGCTTGCGGCCTATCAAGGCGAGCAGGCGCGTCTGCCAGAATACGAGGCCAAGGAGGCGTCGTTGAAGGGGCAGGGATTGAAGATCACCACGGCCGAAATGGGACTGGCCTTGATCAAGCTCGTGCAGCCGAAGGCCGCCAGCGCGGGTGTCAACGTCATGCAGTGGAGTCCGTCATCCGGGGGGAACTCGCGGAACAATGAGTTCTTTGAGGAACATGTTCTGCGGATCACCTTTCGAAACACCGGCGACAAGGAACTGCTCCGCTTTTTGATTTCCCTGGGTGACGGCGATTCCGTGATCCGTATCCGAGACCTCACCATCCGTCCGGAGGCGGGGCAGATGAAACTTTCCGGCAACGTGACGATGGTTGCCAGCTACCAGAAGGCGATGCCATGAAACTGAACAGGAAGACTTTTTGCCAAACACTGCTGCCGGCGCTGATGGCGTTCGTTCCGGCCGACGGAATCGCGCAATCGCCCATCGTGGCCGTGCCGGTGACCAACACGGTCCGCATCATCCGGCCCGCAGGCGTGCCGATGGGAGGCAACGCGGTGCGGCCGGGTCCGGGCCAGTTTGCGCCGGTGCCGAAACCCGTGGCACCGCAGGCGCCCGGCCCCTTTCTTCAGGGTGCGGATGCCATGGCTCCCATCACGCCCGGCGGTGGCGGTACGGCCGCGATCGGAGCCCCACGCGCCGCGCGCAAGGCCGAGACCGCCGCGGAGGCGCTCAAAGAGGTGGAATCGGTTCTGGCGCGGGATGCCGATCTCGGTCGGTCCGGTCCTCGGGTGCACAGCCTCGTGCCGCCGGAGAAGGATCTCGTCATCGACGCCGGTGGGGTGAATTTCCCGGGCATGCCGGTGGATCAGATCCTTGAGCTTTACGGGGAGTGGACAGGCCGGACGATGCTGATCGGGCAGGGCGTCAACAAGCAGCTGACTCTGGATATCGTGTCCAACGAAGACCTGAAAACCTCCGAGGTGATCGAGGCGTTCGACATCATTCTCAACCAGAACCAGATCTCGGTGGTGCCGGTTGGGGACAAGTTTCTCCTGGCGGTGGGTTCGGCCCAGGCGATCAAGGAGGGGATGCCCTTCTCGGACATCAGTCCGGAGCGGATGCCGGAATCACCGGCCCTGCTCACCAAGATCATTCAGCTGAAGTACGCCGAGCCGAAGGACGTGGTGAATGTGATCCAGAAATTCGCAAAGGTGGCGGGCGGGATCACGGCGGTGGAATCCACCAAGACCCTGATCATCCAGGAATTCGCGATCAATCTGAAGCGGATGCTGGAACTCGTGGCCAAGATCGACGTGCCGGCACCCGCGAACGAGCAGGTGTTCGAGGTGATTCCGATTCTGTACGCGCCGGTCAGCGAGGTGGCGGACATGCTGGGCAATTTCACCGAGGGCGGTTCCGCCTTCGGTTCCGCCCGGACGACCGGCAGCGGCTCGCGTTCCTCCGGAGCCGGCGGATCCCGCAACACCACGAGCAGCCGGTCTGGCTCGTCGAACAGTTCCTTCAATTCGAACAACCGGAATTCGACCTCCTTTCGTCCGCAGCAAAACGCGCCACCCCAGCCCGTGTCGACGCCCGGCACGGCGGCCAGCTCGTTTCAGCAGCGACTGCGCTCGATCGTGGCCAACGCCGCCGGCGAGGAGGATCCGGAGCCCTTGCTCGGCAAGGCGCGCATCGGCTACTACGAGCGAAGCAACTCGCTGTTGGTGCGGGGTACCCGGGATGAACTCATCAAGGTCAAGGAGCTGGTGAAGCAGTTGGACATCGTTCAGCCGCAGGTCCTGATCGAGGGCATCATCATGGACGTCAGCCTGACCGACAATTTCCAGTTCGGGATCAACCTGTTGCAAAAACAGACCGGACTGGGGGGCAACAGCACCGTGGCGGGTGGCGTGAACAACGCCGCGGGCGGTTTCCTGAGCAGCTTTACCGGCACGAACTCGCTCTCCTCCGCGATCTCCACCATGGGCGGCGGCTTCAGCTATTACGGGTTGCTCGGGAACAGTTGGGAGGCGGTCTTGCGCGCGGTTGAAACCGACAGTTTCGCGACCATTCTACAGCGGCCGCAGATTCTCACGACGCACGCGGAGCCGGCTCGTCTGTTTGTCGGTGAAACGCTTCCTTTCCCCAGTTCATCGGGGGCGGACTTCAGCGGCATTTCGCGGGTGAGCATCCAATCGGTGGACATCGGCATCACGCTGGACATTCTGCCGCTCATCAATCCAGACGGTCTCGTGATTCTCGAGATCGAGCAAAGCATCGAAAGCTTCCGGGGATTCGAAACCTTCGGTGAACTGCGGGCGCCTCGCACGACGCGGCGCGACGCCAGCTCCAAGATCGCGGTGAACAGCGGCGAGACCATCATCCTCGGCGGCATGATCACCAACACCAAGGACCACAATGACACCGGAACACCCTTCCTGCGGAGCATTCCGATCCTGGGGAACCTGTTCAAACAGAAGACCAAGAACAGCCTGCGCTCGGAGCTGATCGTGATGCTGCGGCCCACTGTATTGAAGACGCCCGAACTCGCCCAGATCTCCTCTGAAAACGCCCGGCAACAATTGCCCGGTGTCCGTCGCGCCGAGTTGGAAATCAAACAGGAAGAGGCCGTTTGGTTGGATCGCATCGCCGAGGACGAGCGGAAGCTTCTGGAGAAAAACGCCGCGACCGCGAAGGCCGCGAGCATGGGCGGCATGAACCGTGTGGAAACGATGCCGGCAGGTCAGGTTCAGCCCCAGACCCAGACGCGGCCCGCGCAGGAACTCGCACCCGCCTCCGTGCCGGCGACACCGGCCAACAACACGCCTGCGGCACCCGCTGCCAAGGGCAAATGGGATCTGCCGATCGACATGTTCGAGGTTCTGGGCGGCAAGTGAGCGTGGTCGGCTGGTGGATATCAGCTTTTGATGGAGCGCAGCTTGCCCTTTTCGACCTGCCATTTGATGAGGTCGCGTCCGAGTTCCCTCGGCCAGTTTTCCTCCGTGCAGGTCATGAAGACCTGACCTTTCGAATTCCCGCACTTTTCCAGCAGAGGCAGCAGTCCGCTGCGTCGCTTTTCGTCCAGCTCGCCCATCACGTCGTCGATCAGTAGAACGGGCGGATGACCGAGAATGCCTGTCAGATATTCCGCCTGCGCAATCTTGAGTGCGACGGCCAAGGTCCGCTTCTGGCCTTCGCTTCCAAACTGGGCCGCAGGCTGATCGTTCAGATGCAGGTCGAGGTCGTCCCGGTGGGGGCCGACGAGGGTGGATTTGTAGCGGCGTTCGCGGTCCCGTGATTTGGCCAGTTCCACGGCGAAGTCCTCTTTCACACTCGGTTTGTAGCGGATCTGCAGCTCTTCCGCGTCGTTGGAGATACGCCGGTAGGCGAGGCGGACGAGCGGCGAGATGCGCGGGATCATTTCGCGTCGCGCGGTGATGATGCGCTCGCCCAATTCCACAACCTCCTTCGAAAACCCCGAGAGCAGGACGTCGTCGAGATCCTTTCGCTTGAGCAGCGAATTTCGGGAGCGGACGGCGCGGGTGTAGCGCTGGAGCAGCGGCAGATAGTCGGGTCGGGATTGGGAGAGCAACAGGTCCAGAAAGCGGCGGCGGGCTCGTGCAGTGCCCTTGACGAGCTGAAGATCCTCCGAGCAAAAGACAACCGCCCGCAACGCGCCGAGGTAGTCGGTCAGCCGACGGACGGGTGCCGCGTCGAGCGAGAGCTTTCGCTCGTGCGGGGACCAGTAGACCTTGATGTCGT
>JADHOF010000066.1 GCA_016779125.1 Verrucomicrobiia bacterium
AGCGGATCCCCCTCCAACGTGAAAATACTGGTGTGGCAGGGGCAGAAGAACACCTTGTTGTCCACCATGTGCTCCACGAAACACCCGGCGTGCGGGCAGATGACGTTGAGTACGCGAAGCGTGTCGTCCGTGTTGCGCGAGATGTAGACCGCTCCGATCGGCGATTTGGGAAAGGTGGTCCAGATGTCCTTCCGGTTCGAATAGACGGTGAACTTTTTTGGGGTTCCGTCCTTCGTGAGGTTGTCCATCGACGTGATCCTGATGAATTCACCCTTGGCGTTCTCTCTTCGCAGGGGATCCGTGTAGACCGCGACACCAGCCGCGATCGGGATTCCGGCGACCGCGCCGCCGAGGGCGCAGGCGGTCGCCTTTTTCATGAACGCGCGGCGCTCGGGGTTGGCCGGCTGCGGGCAGCACCGGCCGGGCGCCGGCTTTGGTTCATTCGATGGGGAGTTGTCTTTGTCAGTCACGGTGGGCTGGATTGGACCAATCTTGTCCGTTCAAATTCAATAACGGGTCCGTAGTCTCGGGAGGAGCCGTGGACGCGGCAAACAAAAAGGGGTGCAGCCCGTCCATTCTGAGTTGTGTCGTCAAAGGAATATGCTCCCCCGGCGGCCGCGTTTCATGGAGACTTCGAAGCTGAGCGGTTGAGGTGGCGCGATGAAGTCGCCTCGAACCCGTGCCCGAGATGTTCCACATCGACACAAGCTATCTGATTGCGACAGCGGCCATCGCGGTGGTTCTCTTCGGAGTGTATGGCAGGCGTTCGGGCCCGGTCGGAACCGTGCTGCTGATTGTGGCGACGGGTGCGGGCCTGCTCGCGCTCAAGCCCGATCCGCGTCGCTCGGACGTTCCCTCGATCAAGCAGTCGAGCAATTCGCCTCCGCCCGTGCTTGAGACCAATTTCATTCCGGCGCATGGAATCGCGGCGAAAATCGCTCCGCCAAAACGCCCGAGTTCAGGGCCTCACGGGGAATTTGCCGGTTCATCTTCCTGTCGGGAATGCCATGGCCGTCAGTACGAAACCTGGCACGATTCCTATCATCGTACGATGACCCAGGTGGTGAGCCCTGCCACGGTGATCGGAGATTTTTCGAGTCAACGCCTCACCAATCACGCCAGCGGAAAGGTGGTGGAACTGGGGCGGCACGGCGATCAATTCACGTTCTCCTGGGTGGACGGCAAAACCGGCGGGGTGTCACCTCCTCAAGCCTTGTCCCTTTCAACGGGCTCGCATCACATGCAGGCGTATTGGTATTCGGTGGCGCTGGGGGATTCGCTGGGCATGATGCCCTTTGTTTATCTGCGCGAGGAGCAGCGTTGGGCACCGCGCGAGGCGGTGTTCGTCGGTCCGTCCGGGGCGGATTTCGGCCATGAAATCGGGCGATGGAACGATGTCTGTTTCAACTGCCACGCAACCGGGGGGGAGTCACGGCGCGTGGGGGAAAGCTCCCTGCACGAGACCCGGGTCGCCGAGTTCGGGATCGCCTGCGAATCCTGTCACGGGGCCGCTTCGGCGCATGTTGCCTTTCGCCGGGCGGCGGAGAAGGGCACGGACGCGAACAAGACGGATCCCATCCTCAATCCGGCGGCGATGTCCGCGAAACAATCGATCGAAATGTGCGGCCGCTGCCACCGTGCGATCACGTTTGAGAATGAAGGCGAATTGATCGGGGTGAGCCGGCAACGAATGGAAGAAAAGGCCTCTGGCGCGAGCCGGATGGAAAGGATGTCCGCCCCGGCCCTGCGACAGCAGGTCATGTCGCGGGATGCCGAGCTTTCGTTTTGGAAGGACGGAATGGTTCGTGTCGCCGGGCGGGAATGCAACGGGGTCGAACGTGCGCCCTGTCATTTGAAGGGCGGAATGAGCTGCGTGGACTGTCACTCGCTTCATCGCGAGCGGGGTGACGAGAGTCCGGTTGCGGAGTGGGCGAATGATCAGCTTCGAACCCGCGCGGTCTCGGATGAAGCCTGCTCGAAGTGCCACGATCTCGCTTTGTTCTCATCCCGCGAGCACACGCGCCATGCTCCGGAATCCAGCGGCAGTCGTTGCTACAACTGTCATATGCCGCATACCAGCTACGGCCTTTTGAAGGCGACGCGAAGCCATCTCATATCGAGGCCGAGCGCGACCGAGACGGTTCGCTATGGTCGGCAGAACGCCTGCAATGTCTGTCACATTGATCGGTCGTTGAAATGGACGGCCGACCACATGGCCGAGTGGTATGGTGTCGAGCGACCGACGCTCTCGAAGGATCAGGAAGCATTTTCATCCGTGGCACTGGCGGCGCTGAAAGGGGACGGAGTAGACCGAGTGCTCGCCGCGTGGCATCTCGGTTGGGAACCCGCCATCCAAGCCTCCGGCGGTGAATGGGCACCCGGGATTCTGACGATCCTGATGGAAGACGATTATCAGGCGGTGCGGTTTGTCGCGGGGCGTTCTTTGAAGCGCTGGCCCGGTTACGCCGGGATTGGCTTCGACTATGTGGCCGAGAAGGAGGAACGAACGAAGGCGGTTTCCGCAGCGAAAGAAATCTGGAGAAAACGCTCGAAGGGCGGGGAGGGACCGATCGCAGCTTCTGACATCGAGCGCCTGCTGGGCGGGCGTGACAATACGATTGTCTACCTGCCGGAGTGAGTGTCAGGCGGTCGCCGCTCTCACGAATGCATCACCTGGCCGCCGTCGATGTTGAGCGTCTGGCCCGTGATGTTGCGCGCGTGATTGGATGCCAGAAAAACGGCCATGGAGCCGAACTCGGCGGGTTCCTGCCAGCGCCCCAAAGGAGAAATCTTGCGGATCTTGTCGCCGCCCCATTCCTCGTAGCTGCTTCGTTGCTCTTGCGGAAGTTTTGCCTGTCCGGCCGCCCAGACGGATTCGTTGAGCGGCGTCTGGACCATGCCCGGTGAAATCGCGTTCACACGGACGTCGTAGGGGGCGAAGTCCTTCGCGGCGCATTGCATGAAATTGACCAGGCCCGCCTTCGCCGCGCTGTACGGCGGGTCTGTTTGAGAACCGATCTGCGCTGCGACCGAGACGGTGAAAAGAAGGCTGCCGCGGCGGAGCGATGTGAGGTGCGGTGCGACGGCTGTCGCGACGTTGACCGCGCTGACGAGATTGACGTCGAGCACCTTGGGCCAGTCGGCCGGTGACAGATTCCAAAACGGAAACCCGAACTTGCCGGAGCCGATTCCGACCGTGTGCACGACGTGGTGGATTTCCCCGAATTTCGCGATGAAGGCTTCAACGGCGCTCTTGACGTCGGTCTCGCTGCTCGCCTCTCCCCGGACGCCGTAAATGTTCGGCAGGGATTCCACGGAGGGGGCGCGATCGAAGCCGCCGACCCGGCATCCCGCTTCGAGGAAGGCCTCCGCAATGGATCGGCCGATCACGCCGCCGGCTCCAAACACGATGGCCGTCTGATTCTTGAGTCCCAAGTCCATTTGAACGGGATCAGGCCGCGCGAAGTTTCCGGCGGAGCAGTCCGTTGCTGGAAATCATCTCGACCGCGTAGTCGCCCGCCACCTCGCTGTGCCAGAATTCGCCGCCCGCCTGTCGGATCAGGATTGAACCGGCGGCGACGTCCCAGATGCGAACGCCAGCCTCCAGATAAGCGTCGAGACGGCCGGCAGCGATCCACGCCATCGAAAGTCCGGCGGAGCCGAACATTCGGACTTTGCGAACCTTGGGGATCAGGCCTGTGAACGTCGGCAGGGCTTTTGAAATGGATTCGGACTTCTTGCTGAAGCCCATGGTGATGATGGCTTCGGCGAGCTTCGCCCGTTTGCTGACCTGGATGGGGCGCCCGTTGCACCTGCTTTTCTGGTCCCGGGTTGCGGTCCACAGCTCGTCCAGAAACGGGTCATAGGTCACACCAAGAATGGTTTCAGCCCCGTAAAGGTCGCCCGCCTTGGGGCGTCCTGCGCGGCGTTGTTGCAACGCGATGCAGACGCAGGCGTGAGGGATGTCGTAGGCGAAGTTCACCGTGCCGTCGATCGGATCGACGACCCATCGGAATTCCGCGTTCGGGTCGCCCAGGATTCCTTCCTCCCCCAGGATCGGGATGGTCGGGTAGGCCTTTTGCAACGAGGTCTGGATTCGCTTCTGGCAACGCACATCCAGCTCCAGCTTGATGTCGTGCTGGGTGGATTCGTTGACGTGTTTCGGCTTGCGCAGATTCGCCCGCATCATGGCTCCGGCTGCGCGTGCGGCCTCCGTGGCGACGAGGAGCGCTTTCCTGAGTTGAGTGGAATTCATGGCGGGCTTTGGTATCCGTCCCAATGCGGGAGTCTCACTCCCATTCGATTGTTCCGGGCGGCTTGCTGGTGATGTCGAAGACACAGCGATTGACGCCGTTCACCTCGTTGATGATGCGGTTGGAAATGTTCTCCAGCAGCTCGTAGGGAAGCTTGACCCAGTCCGCCGTCATGCCGTCCATGGAGTCGACGACCCGAACGGCGACCGAATCCTCATAGGTGCGCTCGTCGCCCATCACCCCGACACTCTTGACCGGCAGCAGGACGGCGAAGCTCTGCCAGACCTTGTAGTACCAGTCGTTGCGCTTCATCTCCTCGATGACGATGGCGTCCGCCTGCCGCAGGACCTCCAGGCGTTTGCGCGTGACCTCGCCCATGACGCGGACAGCCAGGCCGGGGCCGGGGAAGGGTTGACGATCCACGACTTCCCGGGGCAGTCCGAGTTCGCGGCCCAGCTCTCGGACCTCGTCCTTGAAGAGGCAGCGAAGAGGCTCGACCAGCTGAAACTTCAGGTTCTTCGGCAGTCCGCCCACATTGTGATGGCTTTTGATCAAAGCCGCCGGGTTGCCGGCGATCGGCACGGATTCGATGACGTCCGGGTAAAGAGTGCCTTGGGCAAGGAAGCGTGCCTTGCCCGCCTTCTTGGTTTCATCTTGAAACACGCGGATGAAATGATTGCCGATGACCTTCCGCTTCCGTTCCGGATTCGTGATTCCCTTCAGCCGCCGAAGGAATTCGTTTGTCGCGTTCACGTAGCGCAGCTTCATCTTGAAGTTGCGACCGAAGAGGTTTTGGACGGCTTCCGCCTCCTTGGCGCGCAGCAGGCCGTTGTTGACGAAAATGCAGGTCAACTGGTCGCCGATGGCGCGGTGGATCAGCGCCGCCGCCACGCTGGAATCGACACCGCCGCTGAGGCCCAGAATGACGTGTTCGCCGCCGACCTGGGAGCGGATCTGCTCGACCGCCTGCTCGATGTAGTTCGCCATCGTCCATTCGCGGCCGCAGCCGCAGACGTTGTGAACGAAATTGGAAATGATCTCGCGGCCGCGCGGCGTGTGGACCACCTCGGGGTGAAATTGGAGCCCGAAGACCTTCTTCTTCCGATGTTCGATGACGGCGTAATCCGAATTCTCGGTGGTGGCGACGACTTTGAAGTCGCGGGGCAGTTTCGTGAGTTTGTCGCCGTGGGAATTCCAGACCTGCAGACTGCCGGGGAGTCCTTTGAACAGATCGCTGGATTTGTCGGTGACCGTGAGCGTGCCCTTGCCGTATTCCCGTTTTGAACTCTTCTCGACCTTGCCGCCCATGAATTGGGCGAGCAGTTGGACGCCAAAGCAGATGCCCATCAGCGGCACTCCGAGCGTGAAGACCTTCTTGTCGGGCAACGGCGCGTCCTTCGCGAATACGCTCGAAGGGCCACCGCTGAGAATGATGCCGGTCGGCTTCAACTTGCGGATTTCGCTCGCGGGCGTATCGAAGGGGATGATGGTCGAGAACACGCTGCATTCGCGAACGCGCCGCGCGATGACCTGTGTGTACTGCGAACCGAAGTCGAGGATGACGATTTTTTCACTCATGAAAGAAAGTGGGGTTGCCGGCGGAAACCGGAGGGTGCGAAACGCTGAAAATTCGGAAGGAAACTATTTCGCCGGCGTGAAGCTGAACGCGCCGGTCTGCGGGTCGTAGGAAGCCTTCATTCCTTGTGGAGCCTCGGGCAGGGCGGAAAGGTAACCCTTGTCCACCATCTCCTGCAGGCTTTTCGGA
Organism: Verrucomicrobiia bacterium; assembly: GCA_016779125.1. Lineage (GTDB taxonomy): Bacteria > Verrucomicrobiota > Verrucomicrobiia > Limisphaerales > JAYPXF01. The sequence goes on from JADHOF010000066.1 coordinate 6,019, forward strand.
AAGCGGCCCTCGGCCGCCTCGAACTGTTGAATGACGGGGGCCACCTGAAGGGCTCCAAGGGTGCTTTCCGACTTCTTTTTGCCTTTGGCGACCGCCCCGAGATAGTCGGTCGGCGCGTTGACGGGATTGGTGCCCGGGGGTGCGTCCTTCGCTCCGCAGGCCGCGAACAGGGCGGCTGCGGCGGCGATGGCTGGCAGGTCGAATCTCATGTGGGGACGCTAGCAATTCGGCGGTCTTTGCCAAGCGAGAACAGGGGTTTAGGCGGTTTTGGCACCGTCTGTCGAGCGGCCTTCCGTTCCTTGCAGACGCTGAAGGATGGCCGCGAGAGTCCGGGGAGAGCAGCCTTCCAGGCGATTGTTTCCGTAGAGGTAAAGGCGTCGCTTTTTGAGCAGCGCGGACTCGATCAGGCGCGCCCCCGCGTCGCGGGCGGATTCGGACACTTCTTGCACACGGCGATAGGGCGCGAATCGGTCCACGGCCTGTTTGTAGGAGCGGCCGGGTTTCAGCAGAAGCCTTGCGCCCGCATGAAGGTCGTGAAGCAGATCTCCGGCCAAGGCGATTTGCCGGTCCACGCCCGGCATGGCTTCCCAACTGTTGTAGACATGCCCGACCTGATTGCGTTTGAGGACCGCCAGGTAGTCCGGGTTCAGATACTCCTCGTTTCGGATTTCGACGCCGTAGTCCCACCCCTTCGGCAACTTCCCGAGAAACCGGTCGAGTGAATCGAGGAACTCGTGCTGGTGGCGAAAATCAGCGGGGGAGAAACGGGAAAATTCAAAGATGAGGAGTCCGGTCAAATCGCGGATCGCCTCCAATGGCCCCAGGAACTGCCTGGAAAACCGTTCCGCGTTGAGGAATTCGGAATTTTCGCGGCCGGCCCGGTCGCCCATACGTTGAATGTTCGGGTAGCGTTTCAACGTGATTTCGTCCGTGACCTTGAAGCTGAATCGAAAATCGGACGGAACCTGTTCAGCGAGTCCGGTGAGGTATTGTTCGGAGGGGAACTGATAATAGGCACCATCGACGCAGACCGATTTGAAGACCTCGGCGTATTCGGAGAGGCATTCCCGGTTGAAGCGAGCCTCGGCGAACCGGCCGCGTCTCTCGTAGCGGGACGCACGATAAAGGAGCCCGCACCAGCCCGGATATTTCCATGAGGACGTGCCGATGTAGACTCCCTGTTCGGCGAGACGTTCCGCGCCGGTTCTCAGCTCCAGCACCAGTGATTCTTCCCGTTCAGCGTCGGTGCGCGAACCGGAGGCCTCGTTGCCGAACAGATCGAGCTGATCGCTCATGACGACTCGGGATGGCTATTCTTCGCTGTCGCCTTCCGACGGCTCCTCCAGATCGCGCCAGTAGATGACATCGTCGTCCCGAAGCTCCCAGCAGAGATAAGCCTCTTTCGTGCCCTTCAAGGTCGGGAAGTGGACTTGTCCGCGTTCGATATCGACCAGGTGGATTTCGCGTGATTCGAATTCTTGGAGCAATTTCCGGAATTCGGATTGTTCAGCCACCCAATGATTGACCCGGTTTCCTCCCAGATCATCGCCGGCGCTCAATAGAGGCTTGGTCTGGCGTTCGTAGAGATCCAGACGCTCGCGCAATTCGCCGAGCCGGGTCAGCCAGCCTCGGATCTCGGGAAGGAGTTCGCGGGCCTCGTCGCGTGTATAGTGCCTGGTGAATCGTCGATACATGACCCGATCGTGTCACTTTTTGCCCTGCTCAATGGCTTCCTGGAGCTTCTTGCGGATCTCCGGCTTGTCTTGAATCCGAAGCGCCCGCTCGTACTCCTTGCGGGCGTTGCGGAAATCCTTGGTCTTGAAGTAGGCGTCGGCGAGGTGCTCGTACAGGGTCGGGTCCGTCTCGTCTTTTGGATCGGTCAATTCCACCGAACGAACGAGCCACGGAATCGCTTCATGATAGCTGCCGCGCATGTAGAGTACCCAGCCCATGCTGTCGAGGAACGCGGCGTTGTCGGGTTCCGCCGCCACGGCCTTGGTGATCATCTCGTAGGCTTCGTCAAGTTTCTCCCCGCGTTCCGCCCACATGTAGCCGAGGTAGTTCAGGGCATCCGCAAAATCCGGCTTCATTGCCAGCACCTTGCGGAACGTTTGCTCCGCTCCTTTGAAATCCTGGTTGCGCTCCTGCGCGGCCCCGACCTGGAAGTAGAAGAAAGGGGTCAACCTCTCCGGCTCACCGGCTTTGGCGAGGACCTCGGCCTCGGTGTAATGGCGGATGGCCTTCTCGTAGTCCTTTTTTCTTCCATAGGCGAGGGCGGTGTAAAACTCGGTGACGAAGTCGGATTTGAATTGTTTCCGATACTTTTCAAGAAGCTCCAAGGATTCGTCGTGTTTGCCGACGTTGAGCAGCGCGACGGCGAGGTCGGTGTAAAAGCGGGGGTTCCGCTCGTCAAATTGCAGCGCCTTGCGGTAGTTCGCGATGGCTCCTTCCGCGTCGTCCGAATCGGCGGCGAGCGCGCCCCGCAGGTGGTAGAATCCCGCGTTGGTCGGTTGTTCCCGGAGGAGAAGATCGACCTCGGCGGTGGCGGCCTCACGATTGGATGTGCGGAGATACAGCGAAAGCAGTTTCTGACGGTGATTTCCGCGAGGACTCTCGGCGGCAAGACCTTTCAACAGCTCGGCGGATTTTTCGATTTCACCGGCGACCTCGTACATCTCGGCGAGGCGTTCTCGAACGATGGGCAGCTTGGCCTCGCGTTCTTCGCAGCGGCCGATGAGGTCCAGCAGCAGGGCCTTCTCCGAGGCGAGGCGGTCGGGATTCGCTCGCAGGTGGGCGGAGAGCAGCTCAGCGACCTCGAGGACGAAGATGGTTGGGACGTCGTCCTGTTTCGCGGCGCGTTTCAGCGTTTCCAAGGCAGCGGGCTCGTTTCGCAGAGAGCTGTGAATCTGAAAAAGGGTCCGGTAACCGAGGATGAAGTCCGGGCTCTTCAAGATGGCAGCCTCGCTCGCCTCAATCGCCATGTTGGCCTGCTTGTCCTGATGATAGGCGACTCCGAGCAGGGCGTCGATGGTCCCGGAGGACTTGTTTGTCCGCCGCACCTCTTCGAGGACCTCGATCGCCTTTTTGACCTCCTGTTTGCGCAGAAGGCGGCGGGCGAGATCCAAGGCCAGTCGTTGGTTGCTCGGATCGGCCTTGATGGAGTTGAAATACTTGTCGAGCGCCTCGTCCTCGTCCTTGCGAATCTCGCTGGAAAGGCCTGCGGCAAAACTGGTGAGCGCCTTGACGCGGTCCTCAAAGGCCTTTCGGGACGCGACCACTTGTTTGCCTTGCGTCCCGGTTTCCTTCACTTGGCTGCCTGCCTGATCGGCCTCGTGCGACGGGGTGGCGCAGCCGGACAATAAGGCGGCCGCGAGAAGGGGGGCGGATTTCCTGCAAAACGTTTTCATGCTGACCAATAAAAAAGGCACGCCCCCAAGAATGGGGGCGTGCTCTTCAAAGGCAAACCGCAATTGCTGGCGCGGCGGTTACTTCTGCCAAGTGCGCTTCTTGTGACGGTTGGCGCGCAGTTTCTTGCGACGCTTGTGCTTGTTGATCTTCGTCTTGCGGCGTTTTTTCAGGGATCCCATCGTATCTTTTCTCGGTTGTTAAAAATGTATTTTCCCCGCCGACCTCGGCCGGAAAAGCGCGGACTATACCTAGTACACGACCTTGTTCAACGGATATTCTATAATTCCTTCGGCACCCGCGTTTTTGAGCAGCGGGACGATTTCGCGGACGACGTGTTCGTCGATGACGGTTTCGATCGCCACCCAGCCCTCCTGAGTCAGCTGAGAGACGGTCGGATTTCGCAAGGCGGGCAGGGTGCGGAGCACGTGATCCAGGTTGGCGCGCTCGATGTTCATCTTGAGACCGACCTTGCTTTCCGCCTCGATGGCACCGCGAAGGAGCAGGGCGATGGTCTCAATCTTGCGGCGCTTCCAGTCGTCCTCCCAGGCGGTCTTGTTCGAAATCAGGCGAGGGGTCGAGCTGAGAAGCTCTTCCACGATTCGGAGCTTGTTCGCCCGGAGTGACGAGCCCGTTTCCGTGACCTCGACAATGGCGTCGACCAGCTCGCGGGCCTTGACTTCGGTCGCGCCCCAGGAGAATTCGACCTCCGCCTTCACTCCGTTCTTGCGGAGCCATTTTTTGGTCAAATTGACCACTTCCGTCGCGATTCGTTTGCCTTCGAGATCCTTGACGGACTTGATCGGCGATTCCTCGGGAACGGCCAAAACCCAGCGCGTGGGACGCGGTGTGGATTTTGCAAAGGTGAACTCCCCGATCTCGATGACCTTGGAGCCGTTTTCCATGATCCAATCGTGTCCCGTGATGCCGGCGTCCAGGTAGCCCTGTTCGACGTAGCGGCTGATTTCCTGGGCGCGGATCAGGCGGATTTCCAATTCCTCGTCGTCCACGTAAGGGACGTAGGAACGGCTGCTGACCTGGATCTTGTATCCGGCCTTTGCCATCTTCTCGAGGGCTGCCTCCTGAAGGCTCCCTTTCGGCAGTCCGAGACGCAGTTTTTGCGGTTCACCGGGCTTTTTGCTCTGCTTTTTCTTCATTCGTAAACGTTCCCGCCTCGTGGCGCCGGCCGACGGACGGGCCGGGAAGGAAAGGTGTTACGCCCTGTTTTTCAAGCGCAAACTGAAATCAAAACTCGCTCGTCTCGTCGGCCCGAGGCGCATATTGTCCGGAGACCTACCACACAAAAGCGATGACGATTACCTGGGAATACCAAGGCAACACCGAAACGGTGGAATTTCATAAAGAGGACGTTCTGATCGGTCGAGGCAGCGAAGGGGACGGACCAAAGCCGGATTTGTGTCTGGATTTTGATCCGAAAGCCTCGCGACGCCATGCGCGAATCTGGCAGGAGGATGATGACTATTGGCTGGAGGATTTGGACAGCCGTCGGGGAACGTTGGTGAACGGTCACAAGCTGGCAACCATTTGGGGGCTGACTGAAAAGGACGTGATCGTCATCGGCGAGACGACGATCCGTGTATCCGGCTTGAGGGTCTTCAAGACAATGGTGTTGCGCCCGCCGACCTCCCAGGATCCCGACGAGGCTTGAAGGACCGGGCGGCTTAGCGCTCGAGCACGGCGAACGCCGCCGCGTATTCCTTGACGTGGGTCAGGCTCACGTGGATGACACTGGCTCCCCGGCTTTCCAACAGTGCCGATCCGCGTCCGTGAAGTTCGATTGACGGGGCGCCCGCCTCGCTTCGGATCACCTCGATATCGTGCCAGCCGAGCTGGGCCCCGATGCCACAGCCGAAGGCTTTTGCCACCGCTTCCTTGGCCCCGAATCGGGCCGCGATGGAGAGGGCCGGATCGGCCTGGCTCTGGCAGTAGTCGATTTCGTTTTTGAGCAGGATCTTGGTGAGGAAACGGTCCCCGTTGCGCTCGAGGGTGCGACGCAGCCGGGCGATATCCACGAGGTCGATGCCGGTTCCGAGGATCATGCGGATCGGATCAGCGCAAGCATGTCCTCGACCGCCCGGGCAAGGCCGCTTGTGATGGCGCGGCTGATGATGCTGTGGCCGATGTTCAGTTCGTGCAGGTCGGGGATTCGATTCAAAAGGACGGCCACGTTCTCGTAGTTCAGCCCGTGGCCCGCGTTGACCGTGAGTCCGGCCTGTCGGGCCAGCGTGAATCCTTCAGCCAGTCGGGTCAGCTCGGCTTCGCGTTGATCGGCGTCGGAAAAGTGTTCCGCGAACGAACCGGTGTGAAACTCGATAAAGCCGCAGCCGGATTCCGCGGCGGCTTCGATCTGGGCTGGAACGGGATCAATGAAGAGGCTGACTTCGATATCGGCCTCGCTCATGAGCCCGCAGGTCGTGGCGATGTCGCTCAGCGATCCCCGCACATCCAGCCCGCCCTCGGTCGTGAGTTCCTGTCGACGTTCGGGCACGAGGCAGATGATCTCGGGTTTCAGATCCAGTGCGATGGCGACGATCTCCGGCGTGTTGGCCATCTCCAGATTCAAACGCGTGGTGATGCGTTCTCTCAGCATCCGCACGTCGCGGTCCAAAATATGCCGTCGATCCTCCCGAAGGTGGGCGGTGATGCCGTGGGCTCCGGCTGTCTCGCAGATCAGGGCGGCTTCGACCGGATCGGGTTCCCCGGATTGCAGGCCGCGATAACGCGCCTGACGGAGGGTCGCGACATGATCGATATTGACGCCGAGCTTGGTCATGAACGGGGTTCTTATTTGGCGGTCGGCACTCCGGGAGGAGATGGCAATTTGACCTTTGGAGCAAGGCGGTGCGCCAGCAGGGTGAGTTCCAACGAGGTCAGACCGATGTCCGAAGTGCGGGTCAGTTTCCAAACGCGGTCGGATTCGCGGGTGATCTCCGTGACCGTGTTTCCGAGGGAAGACGCGAGGTTTTTCAACCAGATCGGGAAGGGGCTGTCGTTGCCGGGGAGAATCTGCATGGCGAAAATCCGGGCCAGGTCCGCGATCATCCGCACCTGTTGCAGCCGCGGTTCGGTGATCTCCCAATGGTAGTAGAGAAGGTCCGGTCGATTGTTGATCTGCGCGAGGAGTTCCGCCGGGGGAGGGTTGGTGTTGGTGCCGGTGGGGCGGTTGCCAACCACGGTGCCGAGCATCGCCCAATCGCCCGAAGCTTCCGGCGCCGCCGTGGCGAACGGGGCCATGAGCGGCACGCCTCGAAGGACCTGGGCGGCGGCGTTCGTTGAATATTCGAACCCGCCCATCGAGTGCCTTGCAAGGTTGGGGTTCAGCACCTCATCGACCCTGGCCTGCTGCTTCAGGAGATATTGTGCGGCTTTCGGAAACGGAAAGGCCACCAGGGAATGCATGGGAAGATCCTGCTGTGCCCACGCAAAGGCCTGATTCGGCAACACCGGAATTCGCCATTGGCGGAGGTAGTCCCAGTCGGCCAGCCAGGCCTGGAAACCGCGCAGGGCTGAGAACGTGATCAGCGGATCCCGAATGCTGTTGCTCGGCGGCGAGAAGGTTTCCAGTGCGAGCTTCACATCCTCGTCGAATCGCACGCTCCCGTCACTTCGAAGGCGTCCGTTGTGATACTTCACGTCGAGATCGAGGCTGAAGGCGTGAGGAAGCCGGAGGCCCGGCGCGAGCATTGGCAGCATTTCGGATCGCACGCTCAGGCGGATCGGGCCGTCGATTTTGGGAACGGGCCTCAGGCCCCGGAGTCCGTTTTGCTTCCAGTCGGAGGGTTGCGGGATGCCGGTGGCGTCCAAGGTGATCCAGCCGGCAAGGCGTGACACGGTCACGGCGCGCTTCGATCCGGACGGGGTGAAACTCCAACCGCCGTTCGCGTCAATGGGGCTCTTGATCGCGCCCTTGTGACGCTTCACGAACATTCGGAGAACGTTTTCGAACACCTCCAGCTCCTGCGCCGGAAGGCGAAAGGTGCAACGCCAGGCCCGCTTTTCGCGGTCCGTGATTTCAAGAACGGTCTCGTTGGCGATGCCGCGTTTCAGAATCGCGGCCAATTCGTTGACGGCGCTGTCGGAGCTGTCTGCCGCGAATTCACCGACGACGTTTCGCGCCACGCTGCCGATCAGGAATTCCCCGACCGTCTGGCTGTGCGGGACTTCGAAGATGCCCTTCAGACCGGAGGCGGCCTCGTCTTGTCCGATGCTTGCCGGACCGTGCAGATGCAGATGCAGCGCGGGTTCGGCCGCTTGAAGGGGCAGGCTGGCGAAGACTAAAAGGACGAGTGCTCCGGCAATGTGTTTCATGGCTGCCTTTTGATTGCCAAACGAGGTCCCCCGACGCAATGGGAAAGCAACGGGCGTCCCTACGGGGTTTCCGCCCTTCGCCCTTCGACGTCCGGCTTTTGGCTTTGAACTTCGTGGACGCCTCCGTAACGTCCGCCTCTCGAAATCAGATGGAACTCAAGGTTTTCAACACGTTGTCGCGCTCCGTTGAGGAATTTACACCGCTGGACCCGGCGGGGCGGAAGGTGGGAATGTACTGCTGCGGCCCGACCGTGCACGATTACGCGCACATCGGCAACTTCCGCACCTTCGTCTTCACGGACCTGGTGCGGCGCTATCTCGAATATCGCGGTTACGAGGTCACGCACGTGATGAACATCACGGATGTCGAGGACAAGATCATCCGCAAGGTGGGGGAATCCGGCGAGACACTGAAGGAATTCACCGGCCGCTACGAAAAGGCCTTTCTGGAGGACCTGGACGTCCTCGCCTGCCTGCCGTCCCACAAACGACCGCGCGCCACCGAGTTTATCGGGCCGATCATCGCGATGATCAGGAAGCTGGTGGCCAAGGGCGTTGCTTATCAGGCTGCGGACGGTTCGGTCTATTTCAGCATCGAAAAATACCGCGGTTGCGGCTGTTGCTACGGGCAGTTGCTGAAACTCAATTTTGACGAGATGCGCGTCGGCGATCGCGTCGCGAGCGACGAGTATGAGAAGGAATCCGTCGCCGATTTCGCGCTGTGGAAGGCGCGGGTGCCTGCGGATGGCGACGTTTTTTGGAAGAGTCCCTGGGGCGAAGGGCGACCGGGATGGCACATCGAGTGCAGCGCAATGAGCACCCAACTTTTGGGCTCCAGCTTTGATCTGCACCTGGGAGGGGAGGATTTGATTTTTCCCCATCATGAGGACGAGATCGCCCAAAGTGAGGGCGCGCTGGACTACGGGGACGGGGAGCGATTTGTGAAATACTGGCTGCACGGCTCACATCTCCTCGTCGAGGGGAAGAAGATGTCCAAGTCGCTCGGCAACTTCTTCACCCTGCGGGATCTTTTGGAAAAGGGATTCAATGGGCGCGAGATTCGTTACCTGATGCTCAGCGCGCATTATCGCGAGCAATTCAACTTCACGATCGATGGGCTTCACGGAGCCCGCGCGGCATTGGATCGGCTGGACGAATGCCTGCACAAGCTGGGCGAACTCGCGGCTGGAGAAACGGCTGAGGCCGAATCCGAATTGCGGACCCGCTTCGCTGCCGCGTTGGATGACGACCTGAACGTCTCCGCCGCGTGGGGGGCTGTCTTCGAGTGGGTGCGGGAAAAAAACAAGGCCTTGGCGGAAGGTTCCGTGACGCCCGCTGCCGCCGCCGCCGCGATTGCCGCCTGGCAGCGGATCAACGCCGTTCTTGGAATCGCAGCGAAGGAAGTCAGCGTTCCGGCCGAGATTCAGGCTTTGGCGGAAGAGCGTGTGGCGGCGCGCAAAGCGAAGGACTTCGCGCGATCGGACGAAATTCGCGATCAGCTCGCGGCCGATGGCTGGGTGATCGAGGACACCCCCAAAGGGCCGCGCGTGAAGCGCGCGTGAAGGGAGCGCATGGCCGGATTGTTCATCACGTTTGAAGGCACGGAAGGCTCCGGCAAATCCACCCAGATCGCGCTGACGGCGGAATGGTTGCGGTCGCTGGGGCGGGAGGTGATCATGCTGCGTGAACCGGGCGGCACAAAACTCGGGGAGGAAATCCGCCATTTGCTGAAGCATTCGGACGCCGGACAGGGGATGACCCCGGAGGCCGAGCTGTTTCTAATGAACGCGAGCCGGGCGCAACTGGTTCGCGAGGTGATCCGGCCCGCGGTCGTTGCTGGGGCCGTCGTGCTTTGCGACCGATTCTACGATTCGACGGTCGCCTATCAGGGACACGGTCGTGGACTCGATCTGGAATCCGTGACCGAGGTGACGCGGATTGCTGTCGGTGATTGTGATCCAGACCTGACTCTCCTGCTCGAAGTGCCGGTTCAGCTCAGTGAAGCAAGGCGGGCCGAGCGCGCCGGTGGGCAGTCGGAGGCACCGGACCGGTTTGAGCAGGCGGACCGCGAATTCTTCCAACGCGTCGAGGCGGGGTTTCGCCTGATCGCGGCTGCATCCCCGCACCGCATTTTGCCCGTGGACGGAAGCGCCACTTCGGACGCCGTTCAGCAAATGATCCGTGCAGCGATCCAACCCCGCCTGTAACCCACGCCCCCCCGGGTCCTACGAAAACGGATCCAACACCCGAATCCCGATTCCGCTGAAGTCCGCGTCATTGCGCGTCACGAGCGTCAGGTCATTTTGCAGACAGGCTGCGGCGATGAGGGCGTCGATCTCGGGTAGAGGTCGAATGGCTTGAATTTTGCCCCATTGATCGGCGGTTGACTTGTCGATGGGAAGGAGTCGTTCTGAAAAGGATTTTTCCAACGTGCTCAGCCAACGTTCGAGGACGACGGCTTGGGCGGGGGCTCTCGGTCGCAAACGTTCGATGCCTTTCCGAATCTCTCCGAGCGTGATCACGCTGAGGAACAGTTGGTCGTCATCGATTGCGTTGAACCATTGGCGTACGCCCGGGTTGCTGCGGTCCCG
>JADHOF010000067.1 GCA_016779125.1 Verrucomicrobiia bacterium
CGGATCAGTTCCACCCGGAAGCCGGGCAGCGTCTGGATCGACTCCGGCGGCGTCGCCGCTCCGGCCCCGCTGGCCAGTCTCCATCCGTTGTAGGCGTCGAATGCCGCGCTCGGCGGGAAGGGCTCGGCATCACCTGCGGCAGGCTTGAAGGGCTTGGCCGGACTCCAATTCTTGCCGTCGGTGCCGGCCAGCCAGTTAGTGTCGGAGACAATCCACTCGCGCCCCGCAAGACCGCGATTCAACTCGACGCGAAACGCCACGTGCGGTGCCTTGTTTGTCCCGGTCACAGCGAGCGTCAGGCGATTGGTGCCCGGCTGAAGCAGCGGGGTGAGATCGAATTCCGCCAGGCGGTTGGTTGAGCGAAGCTCGGACCCGTTCAGCTGAATGAGGACATCGCCCGACGAGGCGACGTGGGCGACCGCTTTCAGCAAGGCTGGCGGAGCGATGATATCGCGCCGGAAAAACTGCCGTGTCGCGTTCGGAAACCCGCCCCCGAGCCATTCCGCGCGGGTCGGACCGTCGCCCGCGGCGCAGACCAGTCCCAAATTCAAACCCAGCAAAAGGGCAAGCGCTCGAAAAAATGGCCGGGCCGACATGCCCGACAAGCTATGCCTGCCCCCGAGGTCAGGCAAGCGTCGCGGCTTAGAGCTTGTCCGCCTTGGCCGCGACTGCCTTCGCGTCCGGATGGGTCGGGAATTTTTGGAGGAACAGTTGGTAAAGCTTTTTGGCCTCATCCTTTCGGCCCAGTTTCACCAAGCGGTCGGCCGTCTTCAGAATGAGACGCTTGTGCTGCTGGGTCGACTGCCGCTGCTGCAGCGCCATCGCCCACGCTCGCGCGGCGTTTTCGTCCTGCGAGCTGAGGTCGTAGAGATCGCCGATCTTCTCCAACATCAGGGAGCTTTCACGCACCCCGGGCACGGCGGCGAGGTAGTTGATCATGTTCGTGGGGGCCGTGCCTTTCATCAGGTTCAGATTCACGACCCGGAGGTTCGACCACTCCAGATCCGCCGTTCGTCCGCGCGCCGTCAGGTCCTCGTGCAACAGTCTCGGGTGGCGGCCGCAGGGGCGATACATCGGGTCGCCCACGACGGTCGACATCCAGGAGATGCTTCGCTCCGCCGCGTAGGCCGCCTCTCCGAGGCTGTAGCCGTGATTCAGAAGCCGGTCGGCAAACACCCCGATGTCCGGTGTGCCGGCGAGGAAAGGCTCATACACGCTGCCGAGGACGGCGGTCGCCCCCTGCGCGACGAGCGGCCCCACCCAGTTGCGGTTTTCATCCCGCACGGTGTTGGCGCTGAAGGAATGGAGATGGTAGGCCACGGCGCCGGTCGTAAACTCGGCGGTCTTCTCCGCGAAAGGACCGGTGACGAATTCGCTGTACCAGCCGGCGTAAAAGCCCGCGTGACCGAGCGGAAAACCCGTCGGAAAGGTCGCCTCACGCTCGTCGATGATCGTGTCCATTCCGTAACTCTTGGCCGCCGTTGCCGCCGCCCGCAACCACGAGTCGCCCCGGGCGTACTCGCCTTCCGTGATCCCGCGCAAATCGATATAGGCATTGCCCCAGAAACCGTTTGTTTCAGCCGAGATCGCGAAATCTACAAGCCGTTTGGCGAGAACGGGAGTCGGTCCATCGAGGCGTCCGACCATCAGCACACCGTTCGTCGAATGAAAGTTGAAGAGGTTGCTGGTTCCGTAAAACACGTTGGCGATCGCGCCATTGAGCGGCACGTGGCCCTTCGAGCGGGGCAGCCAGCTCAGTTCGCTGTCCACGGAGGCCTCGTTCTTCTTGCGCAAGGGTTCCGGCAGTTGATCGGTGTTTTGCTCGATCAGGCCGACATCGCGCTTGATCTTCAGGGGAACGCCATAACAGAGGGTCAGGTAGCGGATCTGGCTGTCGGTGACGCGGCCATCCTCAAAGGTGAACAGCTTCCGCTTCTCCATCTCGGCCAGGAGCGGGCGTTGCAGCAGGGTGATGAATTCGGCGCGGGTGATCTCCTCGGTCGGCGGGAGGGCCAGTCCGATCAAATTCTGTTTCGGCACGATGCGCCGTGCCGCATAGTGGCGGGCGACACCTTCCGAATCCTTTTCGCGCGTGTTGTAGACGACCACCACCGAGGCTCCGGTGTCGAGCGAGTTGGCGGCCAGACGGGTCGCCGGGAGGGCGAGCGAGGCGGCGGCGAGAAAAACGATCAGCTTGTTCAACTTCATCATGGCAACATTACTTTTAATCCGTCGTGGGCGAGTTCCACTCCGGGCGGCAACTCCGCCTGGTCGACATCGTGGTCATACTCATCCGTAAGGTGTGTCAACAGCGTCCGCTCCGCGCGGATTCGCCGGGCCGCAGTCAGGGCCTCGTCGAGGCTCATATGCGTCCAATGTTCCCGCTTGCGCAGCGCGTCTAGAACGACACAGCGGACCCCCGCGATGCGCTCGACGACAGGGTCGGGAACTTCTTTGCAATCAGTGCAATAGGCAAGCAACTTGTCCCCTCCCCGCTCGAAGAGAAACCCGCTGCTGCCCATGCTTCCGTGCGGAAGCGGAAGCGGCGTCACCAGCAGGTCGCCGAGCTCGAAAGGCCCGTCAAAAACCCGCGCCTCAGGCACCAGATAGGTCGATGGCTTCCGGCCTTCCACGAAAGCATAGCCGAACACGGTCTTGAGCATCCGCAGGTCCTCAGGGCGGGCGTAAATCGGCAACGGCCGCCCGCCCGTCATCTCGCAGAATCGCCGGCAGTCGTCCAATCCCATGATGTGATCCGCGTGCGCGTGCGTGAAGAGTACCGCGTCGATGGACCGCACCCCCTCGCGCAGCATCTGCAGCCGGAACTCCTGCGGCGTGTCGATGACGAAGCAGATCTCGTCCGTTCGCACCATGGCCGCGGGACGGAATCGATGGTTCTTGGGATTCGCGAGGAAGGCCTCGGGATAGTCCCGCCCGATCACCGGCACGCCCTGCGAGGTGCCCGATCCCAGAATTGTCAGTTCAAACGCCATGTCGGAGGCGGCGAATCCGGTAGGTGCCGCTATCGGAAAATCGAATTTCGCTTGGCCGCAAGCTAACAAAGCCGCCAAATTCCCGGCCAATCAAATCGGCATGCTCGTCTCGCTCCGCATCAAAAACCTCGCGCTGGTGGAGGATCTCACCCTGGAACTACAGCCGGGCTTCAACGCGGTCACCGGCGAGACCGGTGCCGGCAAGTCCATCCTCATCGGAGCCCTCAGCCTCGTCCTTGGAGAACGTGCGTCCAAAGGCCTGATCCGCTCCGGTGCCGACAATTGCACGGTCGAGGCCGTCTTTGATCTGGGCGAAGTCGCCGCCCCGATCGCGGAATTGTTGGAGGAAAACGGGCTGGAACCCTGCGAGGGCGGATTGCTGCTGCTAAAACGGAGCTTCACCGCCGCCGGCACCAACCGCCAGTTTGTCAACGGCTCTCCCACCACCCTCACCAATCTCGCCGCGATCGGCGACTGGCTCGTCGACATGCACGGCCCGCATGACCATCAGTCTCTTTTGCACGCCTCGCGCCAGCTGGCGCTGCTGGACGCCTACGGCGGGTTGGAGTCGCAGGTCGACGATCTGGCCGAGAGGGTCGCACGACGCGCCGACCTTGAGCAGGCCAAAGCGGATCTCGTGATTGACGAGCAGACGTACACCCGCCAGCTCGACCTGCTCCGCTTTCAAGTCGGAGAGATCGAAAGCGCGAAGCTGGATCCCTCGGAGGAAGAGTCGCTCGAAGCCGACTATCAGAGGGCAACCAACGCGGCGGAACTCCAGGAAACCGCCCAGATCGCCACCGCCATTCTCGACGACGAGGAGGATTCCCTCTTCACGCGATTCGGCCAGCTCGGACAACAGCTCCAGCTGCTCGAGCGCACCGATGCCGAGGCGGCCAGTCTCACGGACCTTCACGGTCAGGCCGCAAGTCTTCTCCGCGAACTCCAGAGCGAACTTTCCTCCTACCTCGACCGCGTCGATCTCGATCCGGCCGCCCTCCACGAGTTGGAGCAGCGCTTCAACACCCTCCAGACGCTCAAGCGCAAATACGGGCCGGAGTTGGTCGATGTCATCGAATTCGGCCGTGAAGCCGCTGAAAAACTCGCCGCCTTGGAATCCCGCGACGGAGAACTCGAACGCATCAACGGCGACCTCGCCCGGCTCGACACCGAGCTTGAGAAACACACCGCCGCGCTGACCAAGGCCCGCCGCAAAATCCTCAAGAAGCTCGGAGGCGCCGTGGTCGAGCAGCTCCGCGATCTCGGCTTCAAACAGAGCCACTTCGAGGTCGGGCTTTCCGCCACGCCCCATTTGACGGCCACGGGACGGGATCGCGTGGAATTCCAATTCGCCCCCAACGTGGGCGAACCACCCCAGCCGCTGCGCGCCATCGCTTCCTCGGGTGAAATGGCGCGCGTCATGTTGGCAATCAAGACCGTGCTTGCGGCGCAGGACCGCATTCCGCTCCTGGTCTTCGACGAGGTCGATGCGAACGTTGGCGGCGAGACCGCCCATGTGGTCGGCGAAAAGATGAAGTGGATCGCCAACAACCGACAGGTCCTCTGCATCACGCACCTTCCCCAGGTCGCCGCCGCCGCGAACCGGCACTACCTCGTGGCGAAACACGTCGAGAGCGGGCGCACGCTCACGGAGATCACGCCGCTTGAGGAGGAATCCCGGATCGCCGAACTCGCGCGAATGCTCGGCGGTGACCGGGAAATCACCCGCCAGCACGCCCGTGAACTGCTGTCATCCCGCTAGCCTGCGAACCCGGGCCGACACGCCTTTTTGAGGGGAATCCGAAAACGAAAGAGTTCGAATTGGATTCTTGCATCCCTCCGAAGCCATGGTTTACCCTCCGCGCTCGTTGGTTTTCCGGGCCGTTCAGTTGGTTCGCGTTTTGGGTGATTCTTCAACGCGTTTTCAGTCCGACAATAGCTCGGCAAACAAGACCGGCGAGTTTCAGTGAATTATTGGTTGCCCGCGTGGCGGAATTGGCAGACGCGCTAGATTCAGGTTCTAGTCCCAGTAATGGGGTACAAGTTCAAGTCTTGTCGCGGGCACCATCTTTTCCTTCTCTTTGACCCCCGAATCCGAAGGTCCTAGTCTACTCCCATGTCCGCACAGATACGCAAGGCCGGCCCCGAAGACGCCGAGGCCTGGATTAAACTCGTGACCGAAACCTTGGGCTCGTCGCATTCGGCCAAGCAGGTGTTCGATCCCGATTGGGTGCGGCAGAATCTCGCGGCCGACTCGGGCCACGAGACGTGGGTTGCCGAGGCCGGAGGCCGGTTGATCGCGACGGCGACCGTCCTTTTTTTTGCGCCCAAGGCCGACAACACGGAGACGACATTAAGCGGCGTGTCGCGGGACTATTCCTTCATCAAAAACCCAGTCTGCAACATCGGGCGAAACCTCTGCCTGCCCGAGGCGCTGGAGGATGGCTCCACGGAGGCCCTGCTGGGTCGAATCACCGCCCTCGCCTCCGAACGAAGCCAGATGGCGATCGTCCGCGTGCTCGCGTCGGACAACCGCCAACAGGTCGCCTTCGAAAAGGCCGGCTTCGTCTGCGTCGGTTTCCAGCCCGACAAACACTTTCACAGCATCCGGGAAGAGGTGCTCTTCTACGTCAAACCCGCGCGCGATCTGATCAACAAGCGGGTCTCACTGTCCGAATCCATTCCCCAAATTGCCGAGCTGGCCTCCGCCGCATTGGCGAACCTGCATATTCCGTGCAACGCGAACGTTCACGACGGCGGACAGGGATACCCCCTGCAGACCGACATCAAGTTTGTCCGCGCAGGCGGCGAGCGCTACGAGGAGGAAAAGGAAAAGGCCCGGGCGCTTAATCCGCCCCGCGAGATCTCGGGCGGCTTCAACACCGGTCACGGCTACATGCGGATCGACAAGGCGATGCCGGCCGACGCGTTCATCGTGGAACGCGGCGGCAAGATCGTGGGCGGCGTGCACTTCATCTTCGACGAGCTTGACCGCTGCGTGCGCGTGCTCAGCGCATATTGCACGGACGCGCTGTCGATGGGGGCCATGCTGCACCATCTCGTCAAGATTTCGCACGATGATCTCAACGCCTTCTATGTGGAGATCGATGTGCTGATCACGTCGGGGAAGCTTTTGATCAGTGCGGAGCAGCTTGGCTTCGTGCCCACCGCCTACCTGCCGGGTTTTCACAAACACGCCGAAGGGGTCGTGGACATCGTGAAACTCGTGAAGTTCAACCAGAACTTCGTGATTGAGGAGGTGGAATTGACCGCCCAGGCGCGGGCGCTTTCGGAAGTGGTGAGCCGTTGCCTCGAAAGCCAGAGCAGCGGTGTCGCAATCGTCAACCTCCTTCGTGACCTCGCCATCTTCAAGGGATTGGGCGACGGGGAGCTGCACAAGCTCGGCAGACTCTTCACCCAAAAGTTGTTCAAGGCTTGCGAGTCCATCTTCGGCCGGAACGACACGGGCGACGAAGCCTACGTCATCATGCGTGGCAAGGTGGACATCTTCCTGGATGAGAAATCCCAGCCGATCGCATCCTTCGCGCAGGGTCAGGTCTTCGGCGAATTGTCCTTTCTCGACGGCAGCCCGCGCGGTGCCAAGGCAATCGCCGCGCAGCCCTCGATCCTGCTCATCATCAAGCGATCGGAGTTCTTCGAGCTCACCCAACGCGAGCCGCATCTGGGACTGGCCGTGATGAAGAATATCGCCCTCGAACTCGGCAACCGTTTACGAAGAATGAACTCCGCTCTGGAGGCCGGACGCCCTTGATCCGCACCATCGAAACCAAAGGGCGCACCACAAAACCAACGTGACAAGCGACAGCGCCGCGCCTGTCTGAAACCAACGGTCCACGTAGCGTAGCTCCACTTCGACTCGGCCGGCCGGCACGGGCACCGCCTGAAATCCCAGATTCGCGGGCATGATTTCCACAGCCGTCCCACCGGCCGTCGCCGTCCACCAATGATGATAGGCTTGCGCGACCACCGCCACCGTCGGCCGATCGCTTTCGACTTCAAACCGCACCCGTCCGTTCTCGAAGCGCACGTTGCCAACCTTCGCCTCGCAATAGTTCGTGGCCGCGACCTTCGATTGCCACGTGCGTCCCAGGAACACTTCCTTCTCCGCGTCCCACCAGCCGTTCGCGATCCGTTGATAAGCCTCCCGCGTATCCAGATATTTGGGTGCCATCCCTGCCGTCACCCAAGCGTGCGCTCCAGGCCTCGGGCTCCAGCTGCCAATCTCGACGGGCGAGTTCGTGTGGGTGATTGCCAAAAAATCGGCAAACTCCTCGTTCACCTTCCCATCCTTGTCCGTGAGGAGGGTGCGAAGGCCGTCGTATAGGGGAAACCAAAGGGCCAGGAATCCTTCCACCATGGCGAACCCTTTCGCTGAGGGGAACATCGGCTCCGCTTCCGCCCGTCGGCGCAGCACCACCATGTCAAAATCCTCGTCGGTAAAAGCGGTATTCCGCATCTCCGTTTCGGGAAGCCGAAACAACCGACCCGCGCCGGCAGTCGGGCGCGGAGCGAGATCGGTGAGAATTTCATTTTCGACCTCGTAGATTTGGGGCGGAATTCTGGGTGCCAGAACCGGAAGGTGCGTCTTGAGATCCCACCACACCACGACCAAAAAACCGATCTGAAGCCAAGCGGCAACCTTGCGACCGCCAGCCCGCCGGATCTGGAGGACCAAGACAATCGAAACCGCCAGCCACAACAATCGCGCGAACGCGTTCCACCCCGTGGCCGAGGCGTCCTCATTGACGCCCGTGCCGATCATCACCGTTGAAATCGCGAACAATGAGAGGAAAACCCACAGGCAGCGCAGACTAGTCCGCCGCCATCCGCAAGGCGGCGAACTTTCACCTGATTCCGTGAACAGAATTGCGGCACCTTTCGCGGCCAACAATGGGAGGAGGAAAAACACGGGCACGAGGAACTTCACCGGAAACCGGATCGCATCCAACGGCAGGACCCGATCGATCCAGGTGAACAGGTGCCCCTCCGGCCCCGTGGCCAAAAGCATCGCACCCAGTACACCCAACATCGCACCCCTCACATACAGCGAGCGGCGGGTGCCGAGGGACAACAAAGCCAGGCAGAGCACCGGCAGTCCCGAGTAGTAGGAATGAATCCAATCCTGCCCGTTCAGATACACCACGCCGTTCGCGAAGTGCTGTCCACCCGCCATCGGCAGAAACATGTTGGTCCAAAACACCGGATGCGCGGACCAGATCGTTTCGTGTCCGTGGGTGATGCGGACCGAGTGCCGGACCAGATCGAAGAAAGGAAGCAGCTGAACCGAAGCCAGTCCGGTTACAAGAGCGACAATTCCAACCAGACGCGGAGCGCGGCAAAAAATCCGGCTCCACCGGCCATCGATAAACGCAGACGCCCCCGCGACGCCGGTGGCCAAAACCCACGTGACAAAAATTATCTCCGGAGCCCCGGCCAGCATCTGCAAGGTTCCGACCAACGCCGCCAGGAGCAGCGATCGCCCCCCGGCCGCGCAACCGAGCATCACGGCGAGCACCACCCACGGCATCAGGCCCAGCGCCGCGATGTTGTTCGGCCACATCAGGCAATTTTGCACCAAGCCCGAAAACGCGAAGGCCACGCCCGCGAGCGCCGCAGGGAAATCCCGCCCCGACCCTTGTCGCACCAAGAAGTACATTCCCAATCCCGCCGAATACAGATGCAGCAGGCAAAACCAACTCAACGACACCGACACCGGCAACGGGAGGAGAAGATAAATCAACGTGCCGGGATAAAGCGTAAGCGTGTTCCACTGCGCCAGATGCGGAACGCCGCAGTAGACCAAGGGGTTCCACAATGGAAACTCGCCCCGCCAAAAGCTCGCCTTGTGATACTCCGCCAACGGATAGCCAAAGACGGCAAAATCCCTCAACACAAACGAGCCGAAACCGAAAAACACATCCGGGTAGCTCAGCAACAACAAGAGCGCCAGCCACGCGGCGAACGCGCGGGGCGAAAACCAAGCCGGCGTCTCTGCGGTGGAATGCTCGCTCACGGGCCGCGACACTAGATTCGGTGGAGCGCGAACTAAAGTCCTTTCAATTCAAGTCCACCGGCACGCCCGCCCATCCCTGTCGAACCGGCTTCCATGCCGCCGGACATGCGGGTAGGCTCCTCCCCCGAATCCATGAAAAAGAGCCTACTTCTATTCGCACTCGCCCTGACACTGGCAACCCCGACGGAGGCCGCGTCAAAGGCCAAGAAGCCGAACATCCTCTTCATCTTCGCGGACGACATGTGCTTCGAGCTGATCCGCGAGTGGGGTCACACCGACATCGACACGCCCAACCTCGACCGCCTTGTCCGCCAGGGCACGACCTTCACCCACGCCTACAACATGGGCTCGTGGAGCGGAGCCGTCTGCGTCGCCAGCCGCACCATGCTGAACACCGGCCGCTACATCTGGAGCGCCAATTCGATCTATGGTCAGACCGGCAAGGAGCTTGAGGAGGGCCGTTTCTGGTCCGCCAACATGCGGGACGCGGGATACCGCACCTATTTCAGCGGCAAATGGCATGTTCGCGCCGACACGGAAAAGGCTTTTGACGTCTCCCGGAATGTCCGGGCCGGCATGCCCAAGACCGTCCCCACCGCTTACAACCGTCCCCTCGTGGGCCAGCCCGACAACTGGAGCCCCTATGACAAATCGATCGGCGGATTCTGGGAGGGCGGCAAACACTGGAGCGAGGTCGTGGCGGACGACGGCGTGAGCTACCTCGAACAGGCCGGCAAGGACAACAAACCGTTCTTCATGTATCTCGCCTTCAACGCCGTCCACGATCCCCGCCAGGTCGCCAAGGAATACATCGACCGCTACCCCCTCGACCGCGTCAAGGTGCCGGAGAACTTCCTCCCGATGTATCCGCACAAGGACAAGATCAAAAACGGCCCCAGCCTGCGCGACGAAAAGCTTGGCCCCTTCCCCCGCACCGAGCACGCGGTGAAGGTTCACCGGCAGGAATACTACGCCCTCGCCACCCATATGGATGAACAAATCGGCCGCATCCTGGCGGAGCTCGACCGCACCGGCCAGGCCGACAACACCTACATCTTCTTCACGGCGGACCACGGACTCGCCGTCGGTCACCACGGCCTCTTCGGCAAACAGAACATGTACGACCACAGCCTCCGCGTCCCATTCATCGCGGCCGGTCCCGGCATCCCCAAAAACAAGCGGCTCGACACCCCGATCTACCTTCAGGACGTCATGCCGACCACGCTTGAAATCGGCGGCGCCCCCAAGCAACCGCACGTCGATTTCCACAGCCTGATGCCGCTGCTGACCGGCCAGACAAAACAGTCCCATCTGAAAAGCGTCTACGGCGCCTATCTCGACGTCCAACGCGCGATCATCGACGACGGCTACAAGCTCATCCTTTATCCCGAGGCCAAGGTCGCGCGTCTCTACCACCTGGCCAAGGATCCGCACGAGATGAAGGATCTTGCCGCCAATCCCAAGTCCAAGCGCGTGATGAAATCCCTGTTCTCCAAGTTCCTCGCCCAACAGCAGGCACTCGGCGACAAGCTGGAAATCGCATCGGTCTTCCCCGAACTGAACTGATCCGAAAGTAGGCGCCACGGCACCCCGTCCCCCGTGAAATCCATGAAACGCATTTCCGCTCTGTCGTTCGTGGGTCTTCGCGTCGGCGTTCTGCTCCTCGCCATCGCGTCCACGCGGGCGGCTTCACCAAGAGAGACTCCCACCGTCCGCCTCATCCGGGACGTCCGGGGCGCTGTCCTGCCGATCTTCGCGGAACCCGAGAAGGGCCGATTGAGCAGCGGAACCGCCTCGGTGATCCATCCCGACGGTTTCCTCCTTTCCAACGATCACGTGATGCTGGGAAAGCCCGGTGTCGCCATCGTAGGACGGGACCGCTTCGAATTCCGTGTCGTCGGCCGACTGCCCGGCAAGGACATCGCCGTCCTGGAACTGAAGATCCCCGAAGCACCCGCGCCCATCGCGGTCGGGCGCAGCCAGGACCTGATGACCGGAGAGCCGATTCTGGCCGCCGGCAACCCCGGCGGGCGCGGCGTCGTCTTCTCCCAGGGAATCATCAGCGCGGCGTCGATCATGCGCGATGTCAACGCCCTGGCGATGACCCACTTCAAATCGGGCCGGGACGAGTTCATCCAGTTCGACGCGGCCAGCAATCCGGGCAACTCGGGCGGCCCTCTGATCAACGCGCTCGGCGAGCAGATCGGCATCGTCAGCGCCGGCGTTCACAACGAGGAGAACAGCAACTACGCGATCCCGATCGATCGCGTGCGGAAATTGTTCCACCAGCTCCTCCCGGTCGAAGTGCTCGGCAACATCTGGACCGGCCTCGAGGTCGACATGCTCGCCGATCGCGCGCGGGTCGCCCGGATTCACGACGGTTCGCCCGCCGCCGCGGCCGGTCTGCGTGTCGGCGACGTTCTGAAGCTTGTTTCCGGAAAGACGCTTCGCAACGGCCTCGACTGGCCGTTGAATCTCATCAAACGCGACAAGCCCCGGAGCGTCGATCTGGTTTACCTGCGAAAGGACAGGGAGCACACCGCAACCTTGAATCTGGTTCCGTATCCGCTGGCGAAGGTGGTTGATCCGAAAGGCAAAAAGCCCGGACTTCGCTATTCGGTCTACGAGGGACGATTCGAAGTGATGCCGGATTTTTCCAAACTGAAGGTGATCGGCAAAGGCTCCACGGAAAGCCTTCAGACGGAATCCATCGCGAAGCGGGACGACTACTTCGCGATCACCTTCGAAGGATACATCCATTTCCCGGCGGACGGCGTTTACCGCCTCATCCTCGCCTCCGACGACGGCTCCAGACTGTTTCTCGACGGACAGCTGACCATCGACAACGACAACAACCATCCGCTCCAGGAACTCAGCGCGCTCATCCGCGTGCGGAAGGGCCTGCACCCGCTTCGGATCGAATACTTTGACTACAGCGGAGACGCCCTTCTGCAACTCCACCTCGCCGACGAGCGCGATCCGCGACGCCCCGTGCCGGACCACTGGTTTTTCCAAGACTGAATCCCCCGACTCAACATGAACACACGACACATACTCATCCTGCTCGCCGCATCGATTCTCACATTGCCGGCGGCGGAACAAAAACTGAACCAGCCCCCAAAAGGCTTTCGCGCCCTCTTCAACGGCAAGGATCTGGAACACTGGGTCGTGGATCCCCAGGACGGCGGCCACTGGAAAGTCCTCGACGGCGTCATCGACTACGACGCGCTCAGCGAAGCGCCGGACCGCAACAACAAGAATCTCTGGTCGCGGGACGAGTTCGGCGATTTCGAGCTGCTCATCGACTGGCGGATCAAACGCACCACCGGCCTCTACCCGATGCCCATCGTGTTGCCGGACGGATCGGACAAGCTCGATGAAAACGGCAAGGTCATCACAATTCCCACCCCCAACGCGGACTCCGGCATCTACCTGCGGGGCGAAGGCAAGTCACAGGTCAACATCTGGTGCTGGCCGATCGGCTCCGGGGAGGTCTACGGGTATCGTCGAGACAAGAGCATGCCCGCCGAAGTTCGCGCCGGCGTCACCCCAAAGCTCCGGGCGGACAAGCCGGTCGGCGAATGGAACCGCTTCAAGATCCGCCTGCAGGGAGAGAGGCTCACCATCGAATTGAACGGCAAAACCGTCATCGAAAACGCCCGCCTGCCCGGGATTCCCGAGAAGGGCCGATTCGCGCTTCAGCACCATGGGGGAATGAAGGACGGCGAATACAGCGCGGCATCCAGCCTCGTGCAGTTCCGCAACATCTTCATTCGGGAACTCAAATAAACCTTTTCGTCACCCAATCGCCTCTTACGGGTGTAGGCAATTACCTGAAAACGCCGTTTGACATGCATATCATGAATGGTATTCATGATAACCAGAACCCCGGATATGAGTGCCCAACTCTCCAAGCCCAAATTTCGGGCTGCCCTGAATCGCCTCGTGCGCGGCAGCTTCTTTCCCCTCGACAAAATGGAACAGTGCGACTGCTGCCATCGGCTCTACAGCCTTCGAAAGGTCAGTCTCGTGGGGAAAAACATTCTTTGTGAGTCCTGCCTTTCGGACGGCGACTCCGCACCGGCCTTGGCCGGCGTTGCGGCCGAAACACGCCCCTGGCACCGAACCACCTGACCAGTCACCAACCAACGAAAAACCCGCCGTAGGATCTTCGGCGGGTTTTTTTGTGGCTGTCAGCCGCAAGCACCTTAGCATTCGGCTCGTTTACAGGACTATCTATGCTCGGCTTCGGACTCGTCACCAAACTCATCGGCAAGGTCATCAGCTTCTTCGTGTTCATCGCGATTGTCGCCGCCCTGCTCTGGATCTTTTCACCCGCAAAAATGATTCGCAAAGGAATCACCTCCTACGGCCCCAAAGTCACCCAGACGTCCATCGAAATCAGCGACATCGGCGTCTCCTGGTTGTCCGGCAAGGGCGACATCAAGGGCCTCCGACTCGGCAACCCCGAGGGCTACAAGGCCGAGTCCGCCATCGAGATCCCCGTCGCCTCGGTCGCCATTCGCCCGACGACGATTTTCAGCGAGAAGCTGGTCATCAAGTCGATCGAGATCGAAGGGCCGTTCATCACCTACGAGACCGGGATGTCCGGAAGCAATCTCACCAAGATCCAGGAGAACATCGACGAATTCGTCGCGAAGGTGAAGAACGTCACCGGCGGCGGCTC
Source organism: Verrucomicrobiia bacterium (assembly GCA_016779125.1). Taxonomy (GTDB): domain Bacteria; phylum Verrucomicrobiota; class Verrucomicrobiia; order Limisphaerales; family JAYPXF01. Next base: position 13,715 of record JADHOF010000067.1, read on the forward strand.
CAAATCAGACGGCAATGAATCTCCGAGCGGCGGAAAGAAGCTTCAGGTGGACGAAATCGTCATTCGAAACGCGAAGGTGAAGCTCGCCCTGACCGTGCTCGGCGGACGCGGCGCGAACATCACGCTCTCCGAAATAAAACTCAGCGGACTCGGCCAAGGTCCCGAAGGCATCACCGGTCCCGAAGTTCTGAAGGCGGTCTGGAACGAGGTTGTCAAGCGGACCACCGAGAAGGTCACAGGCCTCACGGGTGGAATCGGGGAGAGCGTCCTCAAGACCGGCGAGACCATCCTCAAGGGCGTCGGCGACCTCTTCAAAAAGAACAAGGAGTGACGCGCGGTTTCATTTCCGCTGTCCACCACCGGCCTTCACCTCCGGCTCCTTTTTCCAATGCCCGAAACGGTTGATCTTGGGAAAGGCCGCGCCCTCGGGTTTCGAGTCGAGCGTTGAAATCCCCTCCGCATAGAGAAGCTCTCCGGTGTACCCGTCGTGAAACCGCACGACAACCTGCGGTTCGTCGAACGCAAGATACTGATAGCCCGGACCGTCGTTGAGTCCGTGCCGCACGATGTTGTTCACGTTGACGATGGCATAAATGCTGTGCCGTTGCCGCAGGTAGTGCACGTTGTCGGGGTTCCCTCCACACCACTTGATCTTCACCTTGCGCCCCTGGCTGTCGAACCATCCGCCCAGCGGTGGCAGCCCCGCCGTGCCAAGCGGATGCCCGGCCGAGTTCATCGGTGAGCAGAGGAACTCCCACACGTTGTCCGTGATCTGCGCCGCAAAAGGATGATGCACGTCGCCGGAAAGAATCAGCACGGGCTTCTCGATGCCGTCGAGGGCGTTCAACAATTCCTCGCGCTCGTGCACATAGCCACAGAAGCCGTCGCCCTTGGTCTCCGTGTCCGTTCCTCGCACATGAAACGCGGAGTGATAAATCACCCACGGATCACCCGACACCACGAAGATAAAATCCGCCTTGGAGGCCTTCGCCGTTTCCAGGAACCAGCTCTTCTGAACGGGCCCAAGCACGGATTCGTTTTCGTCGTGCGCCCGCTTGGGCCCCTTGAAGCGCGTCCGCTCGCTGCGGGTGTCCAGAAAGAAAAAGTGGCTGTTGCCGATCACGCGGTCGAAGTAGCGGTGCGTGCCGACGCTGTAGGGGGACTTCGCGGTGGATCGGAAAGCCGGCGATACCCGCAGGCGGTGGGCGTCCACGATCTCCTCCACGCGATACACGCCGGTGTTCAACCCGCCCCGCTCCTGCCGAGCGGGCTTGGGGCCTCCCTTGTAAAAAGACCCCACATGCAGCGTGCTGATCTGGTCCGTCGCGATCGTCGAAAAATCCGCTTCGGGATCGTGAAGGATATTCCCGCCCTTCTTCACCTCCGCGCTTCCGAAACGTGTCCCTCCGTGCTGCGGAGCGAGATCGTTCGCCCAGTTGGCGTAATATTCCCAGACCGCCATGGCCGGATCCCGCACGAGGTAGTTGCCATCGCCAAGTCCCACCTCGCCCGCGCCGTCGATGTTGTCCGTCATCTCGTGATCGTTGAACATCGTGAACATGGGCACATGCCGCAGGAAGCGGTTGAGACTTCGCCCCCGGTCGAGATACAGCTTGTAGTTGTCCTCCAATCCGGTTTTCGAGCCGTTCAAGGTCTCCTCGTAGGTGTAGTCCCCGTTGATGATGTGAAATGAAAGCCGGTCACGGTGCCGCTTCCACAGCGTGTCGAAGACCGGCGGGTTGGCGTAAATGCCATACGTGTCCTCCGGCGAGCGTTGCCGCTGACAGGAGCCCACCGAAAAGGAGAAATTGAAGCGTCCCTCCGGGTTGTACTCATGCGCGAAACTCCGCCCGTCCGGCAGCGTGCGAAACGACGGCCACGGATCATCCATCGACGCCCGGATGTCCACGATCTCGCCCCGCAGACGCAGCGCGTAGAAATAGCGCGTATTCGCCTTCAACCCGTCCACGGTCACCCAGCCGGTGTTGTCCTTTTCGGTGGAGGTCGTTCCTTGGACGGCCCGCGCGCCATCGAAGGGCGGACGCTCGCCGACCACGATCTCGAACGTCGCCGGAGCCTGCGTGCGGATCCAGACCGTCACGGCTCCTTCAGTGATCCGGCCAAGCACCGGGCCGTGGGTGATCCCGAGGCTCTGGTAAGGCACCACATGATTTGCCACGGGATCGGGCCAGGACTGGGCGGACGCGGCACCGCTTGAGACGCAGAGGAGAGACGTAAGAAGGAGTCGGATCATAAAGCGTTATTGCAGGGGAAGGTTTCCGAAGCGTAAACCGCCCCCGAATGTGGGAAAACTGCGAAATCCAAGATTCAGCGCCCCCGAAGACGATATGAAGAGCATTTGGGCTCTCGATGACGGTACAATTCGCGGGACGGGCAGGACTCCGGACGGGCAAGATACTGCCCGCCGGCGGATCGCCGTCGCGAATTACCGAACTCAGACGCTTTTACGCAATACAATGACAACCGAAGAAGTCTCCTTCGTCACCCGCACCGATCTAGCCATCCGGACCCTGCCGAGTCACCGGATTGAAATCGCCCTTGACGAAGAGTTCCACCAATTCCCCGGCATTGCCC
>JADHOF010000068.1 GCA_016779125.1 Verrucomicrobiia bacterium
CCTTCAGCGTCACCACCAAGCGGGGGGAACCCTCGCCTCGTGATCGGGCGACTCGTTTTCCGGTGCCGGTGATGGTGAAGCCGATCGCGTTACCGGGTTTCCAATCCTTGCGCGCCAACACCCGCCGCAAAAGAGACTTCAGGTCGGGCGTGGCCTGCTCCGCCGCCGACGCGTCAACCTTGGCCCAAGGCAAGGGCTTCCACACAACGGATTCCGCATCGGTCGCGCGCCGGGACACGTCCTTGTTGCGGACCTGAAAGGCGGGCGCGTTTGCGGTGTCCTGAATGGCAATGCGCAGATCGGTGTCCCCCGCGCTCGCCTCATCCACGGTGAATTGAATGAAGGCGCTTTCGATCTCGGCACCGCGCGGCAGCTGAACATCTGGGAAACGCAGACCGACAAGTTGCACGCCGCGATCTTCGACCAGTTCGAGATCACTGCTGCTCGTGGTCACCCGCCCGGCGGCATTCTCCTCCGCCGTGTCCGCAGCGTCCCGCGTCGCGAACGCCAGCCTTTCGGAAGGTGCCGCCGCCGGCTGCCTTGAAGTCCGCGCCGTGAGGGGCACCAAGGATATCCGCGTCGCGCCGCTGACACAGGAGGCGTTCACCCAGGGCCATCCCTCGCCGGCGAGCATCGCCGAGTGATGTCGCGGATAATCCAGCCCCTCGCCCTCCACCGTGATCCGCATCGCGGGCGACTGCCCCCCAACACCGGGGTAATCCAGCCAGAGCACGCCGTCATCCGATCGCCGGTCTCCGGGTGCGCCAAAGTTGACGCCCAGGCGCTTCAGCCGCGCGCCGGGTTCCATGTCCGAGCCGATCTGGCTGTAGGTCCACATCTCCATCTCGGGCATGTGGATCAGGGCCAAGGAGGTTTGATTTTGATACGAGCAACTGCACGTGCGGGTATAATCCGGCGCGTTCATCACCCCGTTTGCGATGATAAGATTCGAGGTGCAACCCGATTTGAAGCCGCCAATGTTGCCGGTTCCGCTATGACCGCTCAGATCGTAGTAGCCGGCCGCGCCGGAACGAAAGGTCAGCAGGTGCTCGCTCGCGACAATGGTGTTGCAGCCGTAGGTGCGGCTGAGCTTCCACGGTTCGAGGGTGCCGGTGAGCGGATTCTCGATCAGGTGCGGGGAACCGTCGATCAGGCTGAAGGCTCCGGCGGAGGTCTTGTAGGAGTTGGCACCGGTCATCACCAGATCGTTATGAAGAATGCAGGGGCCGGTGTAGCTCAAGGTGGGCTTGGACCATCTCACCCGCCCGGTGGCCCCGGCATAAGCCGTCATGCCCTGCCCGACCTCGTCCTGGATTCGATCCCCCGCGCGGGCACCGGCCTGCAACAGGATGTCATGCCCGGCCGAATAACTGAGCCAGGAGCCGGTGATGCCCTCATCGATCTCCCAGATCTTTTTGCCCGTCCCCGCCTCCAGCGCGACGATGCGATAGCCTTCGGGCAACGGAAGACCGCGACGGCGGCGTTTGTCCTCGGCGCTCTTGGGCAAGCGGTCGAGGCAATAGACCCGTCCGTTGCCCGCCACGATTCCGTTGTGCGGAAAGCTGTGCCGGGCATCAAGACTCCACAATGCCTCGCCCGTGCCACGATCGAAAACCACGAGACTCTTGCTGGCGGAAAGATCCTCGATCGGAGCGTACGTCCTCACCTTCGAGTTCGGTTTCCGGACAGGATCGGTCGCGCCGCCGTTCTTGGTTTCCCCATCCGAATACTGCCGTGTGAAGTGGGCAAAGCCGTTACCGCCCAGCAGCAGGTTTTCGTAGACGCCAATGTAGGCCCAATGGCGAAGGTCCGTCGCACCGCCCCCACTCGGCAGCTGAATCGTCCGCGTGATCTCGCCGTTGCGTGCGTCGAGCGCGATACAGGCATTGCTGATGGCCAGGTAAACGGAGTCCTCGGTGGCAATGAAATTCGGTCCGCGACCATTCGCGCCGGGAATATGTTTCTGGTTGTACGCCGGACTCAGGGGCGTGTCCTGGTAGGTTTCGTTGTAGTAGACGCCGTAGGTGCCGAGATCAGGAAAGCGACGTTGCCAGAGAATTTCGCCGGTGTAGACATCCCGGGCATTGATCGAGTCCATGCCTTCGATGAACAGACGGCCACCGATGACCTGCTCAGACGGGCCGTGACCGTGGCGGGGAAGCACGTCCATGTTGGAATTGCCCCCGAACCAAAGCAGTCCGAGCGGGGCTTTCACCAAGGTGTCATCGGATTTCAACGTGTTCGCGACGTCGCCGTAGAGGTGGGTCCAATCAGCGGAACCAGGGAGAGCGCCTTGTTTGCGAATCATCACCGCTCCCTCGTGAGCGGTGATCTCCGCATTGCTCAGCTTCGCCCGTCCGGCGGCCGCCTCAATCGCTTTGGCATCGGACGAAGCGCACTCGATCCACAACACGCCGCCATAGGGACGGACCGATTTGTAAACACGGGACACGACGTTTTCGTCCTCAAGACGCTTCGATGCGGAACCGCTCACGTGGATCAGCCTGGCAAAATAGGGCGGTGCCTTGAACGTGCCACAGTCACCCTCACGAACCGTGATCCGTGAACCGTACACGCCGCGTCCAACATCAAGCTGACTTCGCAGTTGCTGAACCACGGCCGGTGACGAATGAACCGCGTCGACACGAAAACGGGAATGTTTGAGAAAGCCTTCCAGTTCCCCGAACGAGTCGGCACCGAAAAACAGCGCCCGCCCCGCAAGGCCGTCCGTATGCCGCAACACGGAGGGAGGGTTCACGGCACCCTTTCCAACCCGGCTTTCCGGCTCGTTCAAAACCAAGGGCACCTGCTTCGTTGCCCCAAAACAAAGAATCCGACCTTCGAGTGTCACGGCGAAGAGACGATTGTCCGCCGCCAGCAGGCGCACAACGTTCCCCTCCACAGGCCGCGACCACGATGGCTCACCCGAAGTCTCATTCACGGAAAGAGCGGTTATTCTTCCGCCACCCGCCGCGTAAAGCCGGTTGCCCGCGAGGATCAGATCGCCGCTGGCATCGGCGTCGAATTCGCCGATCGCTTTCAACTTGCGATCAAACACCTGCACAAATTTGACCGCATCTTCAGGCCGCTCCGCCGCCGCATAAATCCGGTCTCCAGCCAGAACCGGTTCATCCAGCACGGCATTGGATTTCGTTCCTGTTCCAAGCTCGAAAGCACGAACGCCGCGACCGCGCGTGTGAACGAAGAAGCGGTCGTCATTCGCCGCCACGAACGAGCCGCCGACACCCTTGCCGCCGGCGTTGATGTGAAAGTATTTGAATTCTCCGCTGTGCCGATCAAACGCGGCGGGAACGGATCGGCCACCCGGCACAAGCAGCAGGTCCTCCGTCGCCACCAACGCGCCCTGCGGACCGACACCGGCGAAGGAATCCGCGCTGTGCGGCTGCTTGATGAATTGCGCGCTGGTGCCGTCGTTCACCCACCGAACCGCTCCCGTTTCGACATCGAGGGCGTAAACGAAAGTGCCCATGAAGGGCCAGATGCTGGCCGCGAAATAAACATTGGCGTCCCGCACCACGGGACCGCCCCGGGCCGGCCAGGCGGATATGAGATGCTTGTTGCCCAGCACCTGCTGCGCGGATGGACCGCCCCGAAACTTCCAGCGCAATTCCCCGTCCCGACAGTCAACGCAATAGAGGAATCCGTCATCGCTGGCGAAAAAGACGCGATCACCCGACACCGCCGGCGGCAGTCGAACGGGGCCATCGGTGTGAAAGCGCCAGATCTCTCCGCCGTCCTTGGTCGACAGAGCGACCACCTTCCCGGAATCGTTGAAGCCCACAAACATCCGACCGTCGCTCACCACCGGTTCGAAGACGCGGTCATACGGCATGAGATCGTGATTAAGCGGATCATCCCAGACCTGCTCGCGGGGCGGGTATTCGCGCACCCATTGCAGATGGAGATCCTCCGGAAGTTCGTCGGGCGACGCCGCGCTTCGATTGGCATCGAAACGCCACATCGGCCAATCCGATCCACTTGCCGTCACTGAGATGACAAGCAGTGCAAGGATCAACGAACCAACCCACGATCTGCAGTTTACCATCGGCGAAATCTATCGCGACGAGATCGACCCGCGAGAGAAAACAAACGGTCCGCAGCACGTCATCCGAGTCGATCGCTGCTCATCATCTTTGATAACGCTTCTCGATTCCGTCCCGAAAGGCGGCGTCGCCAAAACGGTCACCGGTCGCGCGTTGCCATTCCTTCAGATCGGCTTTCAAGCGCGACTCCTCCTCCCCAAGTTTCCCAATGCCGGCGAGGTTGTGGAATTCAACCGGATCGGTGCGAAGGTCGTACAACTCGAATTCGGGCGGATCGACCACGCGATCCATCGCCGACCGGGCGGGATGGTTTTCCGGCAGCTTTCGCGACAGCTTGTAGGCCGCGTCGCCATCCACGCTGTCGTGCGCGGTGAGTTGGCCCGCCCGCAGATTGTGGATCAGCTTGTAACGCCCGTCCGTGATCGCCCGGCGCGGAAAGAACGGCGTGGCTCCGTGATAATGGAATTCCGCCACCAAGGTTGAACGCCAGTCCCCCGCCGAAGTCGTCTTCAAGACCGGTCGCAACGAACGTCCATGCAAACCGCCGGGCGGCGCGATTCCGGCGGCGTCCAGGATCGTGGGATAGATGTCGATGCTGCCCACCAAAGAATCGGACACGTGCGCCTCCGACAATCCGGGCCACCGCACGATGAACGGCACGCGCAGTCCCGCCTCATAACAACTCGTCTTGCCCCGCAAAAACGGCGGACCGTGATCCCCGAGAAAGAGAATCAGCGTGTCATCCGCGTGCCCGGCGGCTTCCAGTTCCTGCATCAACATGCCGATCGCGGTGTCGATGCGGTGCGCGCAGTTGTAGTAGCCCGCGATCTTCACCCGCTGTTCCGACGTGTCGATCTGCTGCCACGGCCAGGCACTCACATCGGCGGCGGTCAAAAGTTTCTTCGGCAATCCGTCAACCTGGTCGGGAAAATAGGACGAACCACTCCGCCCGCCGGGCAGGCGTTTCTTTGCAACATGCGGATCGAAAAGATTGAACATCAGAAACCACGGCGCCTTTTCCTTCGAGTTGAAGAACTCGCGGGCAAAGCCGATCTGCTTCCGAATCTCGCGCCCGCCGAATCCCTCGTTGTGACGGGTGTCGAACTTGAAGGCAGATTCCGGATTCACATGCAGTTTGCCGATGATGCCCGTGCGGTATCCGGCCCGTCCAAGCACATTGGGAAGCAGCGAATCGAGCAACTCCTCGTGCACACGGAAACCCACGTTCGCGTTGGCGAGTCCGTAATGCCCGTTCGCGTGCGGATACAGTCCCGTGAACATCGTCGAACGCGACGGACTGCAGGACGCCTGGCTGACGTAGGCCGTCTTGAAGCGAACAGACCGCGCCGCCAGCCGATCCAGGTGCGGCGTCTTGGCGACCGAATCGCCGTAACACGACAACTGCAACCCGAGATCATCCGCCGTGATCAGCAGCACGTTCAACCGATCCGCCGCCATCAGGCCGGGCGCAAGCACGAAGGCCAAGACGAGCACGGCCGAGATTGAAAGAGTTGACGGTGAAGGTGTGCGCATGGATCGGAGGTTTACCCGCCAGGGATTGAATTGACGATTGCAGATTCCCAGACCGCCGTCCCGGGCGATCCATGCCTGCAGCCCTGTTCTCAGGGATTCGTTTTGGGCAGGGTCAAAGCCAAGGCCATTGTCGCCCAACTTGCCGCGGTGATGGAGATGAACTGGTCCTTCCCATGCGGGTAGCCGGACTCGAAATAGGTTTGAATGGGTTTGCTGCGCGTCGCCACACGCCAGGAGCCGTCCTCCAACTGCGCACCAAGCAGGAATCGCACGCCTTTCATATAGGCTGAATCTCCGGTCAACAACCCGCCCGCCTCGTGAAGGGCTGTCAGCGCCGTGGCGGTCGCGTAGGGATCGCTGGCCAGGTCCGGCAATTGCGACCAGCCGCCATCGGCCCCTTGTCGCTTCAGCAACTCTTGTGTGGCCACGTCCACCGCCTCGGTCGCACCCGCGATCCGCAGCGCGCGCAGGCGGAAAACGTGATCCTCGGTATCCTTGGGGTTTGATGCCTTCAACCACTCCAGCGCCCGTTCAAAGCGCTCGGCAATGCGGGTGCTTTGATCTTCGGTCCCGAAGTTTCGCAAGCCAAGCAAGGCAAGATAGGTGGCCGTGAACGGACTGGACTGGGTTGGCGGGCGTTGCGAGGAAGGGCGCCAATGGGGAAGGTTTTTCTGCCAGAGCAAGAGGTATTCGGCCGCGGCCGCCGTGGTTTCATCCGGTTTCCAGCCGCTCGCCGCCAACGCTTCCAAAGCCGATCCGGCGGTGTTCACCTGACCGCCAAGGCCTTTTCCCTTGCTCAGCACTTCGCGATTGCGATGGAGAAAGGCCGCTGTGAACTCCAGCTGCCGGGTCAGCTCCTCGCTGTCGATCTCAAATCCCCGGGACCGCGCAACGCCCAAGGCCATGATCGGCAAAGCCTGGCTGTGGCAGGTGAAGCAACGGCCGCGCTGCTCCATCGAACCCCGAGCGCCTGCGGTCAGGAGCGGCAGCGATTTCATGATCGCGGCCCGGATAACAGTCTCATCCTGATCCGGGCCGGGCGCACCGGCGGCATCCACGCGTCCACCGCCGAGAAACAAGGCGAACACGAGTGCGGGCAAGTGCCGGTGATGCAACGAGTTCTTCATGGATGCCCCGGATACTTGGCGCTCCCTTGGTTGCTTGCACGCGCAATCGCGGCGGTCTCCGCCGATCTCCGGCGAAGGCCAACACATCATTACCGGCTCGTGGGCCCCTCAGCGCATGGTTGCGCCGAAGGCTTCGGTCAGCTGCTTCACGATCTTCTCGTGCGCGCCGTTGACCTCCTTCTCGGTCAAGGTCCGCTCGCCGCTGCGAAAGGTGAAGGCGTAGGCGACGCTCTTCTTCCCGTCCGGAATCCCCTTGCCGCGAAAGACATCGAACAGCTCGATCGTTTCAAGATTCTCCGCCTTGGCCTTGCGAACAGCCTTGTCGACGTCGTCATGACTGACCGACTCGTCGACGAGCATCGCCACGTCCCGCCGACTGCCGGGAAACGCGGGCAGCGCCTTGAAGGATTTGCCCGTGTTCCTTCGGCGAATCAGCACGTCCAGATTGAACTCGGCAAGATAGACCGGGTCGCGCAGGTCCATCTTCCGCGCCAAGGCCGGATGAAGCTGCCCGATCGAGCCGATCTCCAGCTTCCCACCCAATGCAATGACGGCGCTCTCAACAAACAGGGCGGGATTCTCGTCACGCCGCCGGTAGAAGACGCCGCGAATCCCGTAGTCCTCGAAGAATTCCTCAAGCATCCCCTTCAGGTCGTGCACGTCGTATTTCGCGCCGCGCTCATCCCCCTGCCAGAACCCGGAAGTCCGCTCACCGGTCAGCGCGATGGCAATCCGGCGCTCCTCTTTCACATCCGTCCCTTCACGGTTGAAAACCCGGCCGGTCTCGAACAACGCGACGTCGTGATTCGAACGCGAGAGATTGTGTCGCAGGGAATCAAGCAGCCCAGGCAGCAGGCTCGGTCGCAGCACGTCCATGTCGCTGCTGAGCGGATAGGACAGACGCACCAAAGCCTCGGCATCGACCAGGCGCGCAGCGGACTCCGTGGCGATCAGAGTCTGGCCCTGCGCCTCGTCGAGTCCCATTCCCACGAGCAGCTGCCTGGCCTCGGCGATCTGATCGTGCACCGGGTCAAATTCATTCGTTCCATGCGCGCCGCGCGGGGCCGTGGAGGGAATCTTGTCGATTCCGTGCATGCGCACGATCTCCTCGATCAAATCGATCTCGCCTTTCATGTCCACGCGATAGCTCGGCATTTCAAAGGTCGTCGAGTCGTCGTTTTTTGAAATCTCGACGAATTCGAGGCGTGCCAATTGCGCGTCCGTGTCGGCCCGATCCAGTTCAATCCCAAGCAAGGCGTTGGCCTTGTGATGGCGCAGGGTGATCTGCTTCTTCTCGATCGGATTCGGGCAGGCGTCGATAACGCCGTCAACCAGTTCGCCCCCGGCGGTCTCCAGAATCAACTGCGCCGCGCGACGACCGGCCCAGTCGCAGATGCCCACGTCCCCACCACGTTCGAAGCGGTAAGACGAGTCCGTCCGCAAGTTCAGCGTCTTGGAGGTGCGGCGAATATTGGTGGGATCGAAGTAAGCGCTCTCGATCAACACATCGACCGTCTCATCATTGATCTCGGTGTTGAGCCCGCCCATGACGCCGGCCAACGCGATTCCCTTTTCCGAATCGGCGATCAAAAGATTTTCCTCCGACAACGTGTGTTCCTTCTCATCCAGCGTCGTGAACTTTTCCCCCGCCGCAGCCGGACGAACAATAATCGAGGGCTTTCCCGCGCCGTCCTTCGAAATCAGATGATAATCGAAGGCATGCAGCGGTTGCCCGGATTCCAGCATCACGAAGTTGGTGACGTCCACGACGTTGCTGATGCTGCGGATGCCCACCTTCTCCAACGCGTTGCGGAGCCAGTCGGGGCTCGGACCGACCTGGACACCTTTCACCACCCGGGCGGTGTAGCGTGGGCAAAGATCCCCGTCGCGAATCTCCACCGAAACATGGTCCGTGATCACGCCACCGGTCGACTCGGGCAGAGTCGTCTTCGGCAGCTTCAGTTCCGTACCGGCAACCGCGGCGACTTCGCGGGCGATTCCGATCACACTGTTCAAATCCGGCCGGTTCGGAGTGACTTCAAGATCGTAAACAAAATCCTTTTCAGCCGAGCCGAGATACTCCGCGAAAGGCTGACCCACCCGGGCATCCTCGCGCAGCAGCATCAGCCCGTCGGAGTCCGCTTCCAATCCCAACTCCGAGGGAGCGCACATCATGCCGAGCGATTCGACACCGCGAATCTTGCCGACCTTGATCGTGAAAGGCTTCTCACCCGGCTTCGCGGGCAAGGACGCGCCGGGAAGGATCAGCGGCACCTTGTCCCCCGCCTTGAAGTTCTGCGCGCCACAGACAATCTGGCGCTCTCCCTGGCCGTCATTCACGCGGCAGACGGAGAGTTTGTCGGCGTCCGGATGCCTGTCCCGGGTGATCACCTGCGCGACCACGATTCCCTCGAATCCGCCGCCGACCTGCTCGACGCCCTCGACCTCAAGACCGACCATGGTCAGTCGTTCCGTCAATTCCTCGGGAGTCCAGTCGAAATCGACGTATTGCTTGAGCCAGTTGAGTGTGACTTTCATGAGATTGGTTAAAGGCTTGAGTGCTTGAAGGGGAATGCCGTCAGGTCAACGGATTGCTGTCAGTCCATGTGGAGGCCGCTACATCGGGTCGGTCATCCATGATCAAAAGGCGCCGTCGCCGATTTCCGCAAAGCATTTGACCAATAAACCCTTCACCCGGTCACCGACTAGAACTGCCGCAGAAAGCGGACGTCGTTTTCGTAAAAGAGGCGGATGTCATTGATCGCGTAACGAATCATCGCGATGCGCTCGATACCGAAGCCGAAGGCCCAACCGGTCCATTCCTCGGGATCGTAGCCGACGTTTTCGAAGACTTTCGGATGAACCATGCCGCAGCCCGCGATCTCCAACCAGTCCTTGCCCATCTTCTTCACGAGCGGACTGCTGAAATCGATCTCAAAGCTCGGCTCCGTGTAGCTGAAATAATGCGGGCGAAAACGGATCTTGGTGTCCTTGCCCATGAGTTCCCGGAAGACAAATTCAACCGTGCCCTTCAGATCACTCACGGTGACGTTCTTGTCGACATAGAGGCCTTCAACCTGCTGAAAGGTCGGATTGTGCGTGGCATCCGCGGTGTCCCTGCGATACACGCGACCGGGAACGATGATACGAACCGGCGGCGGCTGCTTCTCCATCACACGAATCTGCACGGACGAGGTGTGCGTGCGAAGAATCAGGCGATCTTTCGAATCCAGAAAGAACGTGTCCTGCATGTCCCGCGCCGGGTGATCGGCAGGCGTGTTGAGCGCGTCGAAACAGTGATAGTCGTCCTCGACCTCGGGCCCGTCCGCAACCACGAAACCGATCTTGCGGAAGCTCTTGACGATATCCTCCGTCACCTGTGTCAGCGGATGCAGCCTGCCAACCCTCCGGCGGCGCCCGGGCAAGGTGAAGTCGGTCGCTCGGGACGGCATCGCGGAGGCCAGCTCCAAGGCATCCCGCTTCGAATTCAGCAGGGATTCCAGCTCCACCTTCGCCGCGTTCACCGCCTTGCCTGCCAACGGCCGCTCTTCCTTGGACAGCCCGCCCAATTGTTTCATCAGACCGGTGAACCGTCCCTTGGGGCCGATCCACGCCCCTTTGGCCTGCTCCAAAGACGGAAGGTCGGGCGCGGCTTCAAGCTCGGCCAAGGCCTCGGCTTTCAGCGGTTCTATTTCGTCCAGCAATGACATAAAAGGGCGCGATTTTCGTGGGGTTCCGTGGATTTGACAGTCAAAAGTCGCAACAAAAAAGGCGGCCGTTGCGGGCCGCCTTGAGAAATTCCGTGAATCGGATCAGGCCTTCGCCTTGGACGCCAACCCGCTCTTCGCGGCCTCGACCACGGCGAGAAACGCATTGCTGTCGGTCGCGGCAAGATCAGCCAGCACCTTGCGGTCCAACTCAACCTTCGCGGCCTTCAGGCCCTCGATCAAGCGGCTGTAGGTCATTCCGACCTGACGCGCGGCGGCGTTGATGCGGGCCTGCCACAGGCGGCGATACTGCCGCTTCTTGAGCTTGCGGTGGTGAAAAGCGTAGGTAAGACCGTGGGTTACGGCTTCCTTGGCATAGCGAAAAAGTTTGGAACGCTTGAGACGATAGCCCTTGGCCGCAGCCAAAGTGCGACGGCGACGACGACGGGACGCTGGTCCATTGGTGACACGCATAAGCCTGAGTTAAACTGAATTACTTGCGGTTGCTGAAAGGCATGTTGAGCTTCACGCGAGCCTCGTCGGTCGGGGACAGCTCGACTTCTTTTCCGAGACGACGACGGCGCTTCGGGCTTTTGGAACTCAGCAAGTGGCGCTTTCCGGAGTGATTACGCATGACTTTGCCGGTGGCGGTGATCTTGAACCGCTTGGCGACTGATTTCCTGGTTTTGACTGCTCGTGCGCGACGCATAAATTTTTTGCCTTTCTCTGAAAAAGGGACGCGGAAAGTAGGAAACCGGACTCCGGCGTGCAAGCGGATTTTCCAAAAAATGCACTCCGGGGCGAAAAGAGCCGCTCCAAGCCCTCAATCGTTGGCCCCGCTCCAGCGCAACTTGGTGCGCAATGTGCGAAAAAACGTGTCCCCCTGCAGATGCAGCAGACGAATGCTCTTCCGGCTCCTGCGGACGGTGACGGCATCCCCGCACGCGACCTGCCCAACCGGAACGCCGTCGGCCGACAACCAGGTCTCCAGATTTTGGCTCCGCGCGACGATCTCGATGCGGGCGTTCAGATTGAGAATGATCGGACGGTTCGTAAGCGTGTGCGGGCAGATCGGGGTCAAGGCAAACACCTCGGCGTTCGGGCTGACAATGGCACCTCCGGCCGCCAGGGAGTAGGCGGTCGATCCCGTCGGCGAGCTCAGGATCAAGCCATCGCAGCGATACCGGGTCAGCTCCAGACCGTTGACCCGGACATCCAGCTCGATCAGGCGGGATCCGCTGCCGCGCGCGACAACAAAATCATTCATCGCCAAAACGGAACGCCCCGCCAGGCACGGCGCATCGACCTCGATCAGCGGCCTTTTTTCAGATCGAAATTCACCGGCCCAGATCCGGCCCAGGGCCTGGTCAATTCCGCCCGGCGGGATCGTCGTGAGGAAACCAAGACGCCCCACATTCACACCGATCAACGCCGCCCGCGTTCCCGCCACGTCGCGCGCCACACCCAAAAACGTCCCGTCGCCTCCGATCACGATCAGCAGATCGGATTTCCGGGCGAGCCGGAGAACGGTCGGCTCGGTCTCACAGTCGAGGCGCCCAAATTCAGCCGTTTCCGCAACCGCCGACAACGCGCGCCCGCTCGCGGACACCGCCTCCGCCACCTTGCGCACCAAGGCGCGACAGGCCGGCTTGCCGGTGTTCGCAACCAGTCCAACCCGGCCGAATTGTTCAGTCTTCTTTTTCAATCAGGGCCAAAAATTCTCGATTTCCCGCCGGTCCCTTGATCGGCGATTCGGTCACGTCGCGCCAGCCAACCGAGTCCAGCTTTTCGTTCACGAACTGGCGCAGTTCTCCCAAGACGCGTTGGTGAATCACCGGATCGGTGATCACCCCCTGCCCCCGGTCCACTTCGGCGCGCCCGGCCTCGAACTGCGGCTTCACGAGCGCGATCAGTCTAGCGCCCGGAGCCATCAAGGCAACGGTGGCCGGAAGTATTTTGGTCAGGGAAATGAACGAGCAATCCATGACCACAAGTCTGAACGGCTCGAATGGTTCGGGGAAATGCGACGGCGTCAGCTCGCGCGCGTTGGTCTTTTCCATCACCTCCACACGGGGATCCTGCCGCAACGTCCATGCAAGCTGTCCGTGCCCCACATCCACCGCAAAAACACGGGCAGCGCCATGCTGCAGCAGACAATCGGTAAAACCACCCGTGGAGGAACCGACGTCCAGCGCGACAAGCCCGGATGGATCAATACGGAACTGGGACAACGCCTTTTCAAGCTTGAGACCACCGCGACTGACATAGCGCTCCGTCTCCTTGATCCGCAAAAGGTCGCCGGGACGAACCTTGTCGGAAGGTTTTCGGGCGAGCTGTCCGTTGATTTCAACCAGGCCGGCCATCACGGCGCGCTTGGCCTTTTCCCGGCTTTCAAGAAGGCCGCGGTCCACCAGCGCCTGATCCAGCCGCTCCATGACGGCTCAGCGCAGATCGCCGCGCGCCATGGCGTCCTGCACCTCCCGGAAGGTGTTGAGGAACATGTCGTTGTCCGCCACGATCTTGCTGATGATCTGGCCGATGCTGCTCAGGTCACCGGGCCCGACCACGGCATGAACGCTCTTTTGCCACGCCACCAAGGGATTCATGGTCTGCAGTTTTTCCCCCAGAAGGATAAAAACACAATGGCGCCGCTTGTTCATCGGCATCTGCTGAATGGCGCGAAGAACCTCGTTGCTCTCGACCGTCGCGGCCGCGAACAGCTCCTCCACCACCACCAATTGGTAGTTCAAGGCGTTGAATCGTTTGAAAAAGTCCTCGTGATTGCTCGCGACATGGACCTTGTATCCCAATTCCAGACAGATCGTCTGCACGTTCGCCAACGTTTCGACACTGCTCAACGCGAGCAGGGCCGGCTTGTCGCTCGGACTGATGTACTCGTATTCCTCAAATGCGCTCATGTCGGGTCGATCGTGGTCTATTTCAGTTTCAAGGTCAGCGGCGCGGTGGGACTGGTGGCCCCTTTCGGCTTGCGGTCCAAACGCCCATGATCCGCCTGCATCGCGAGGCGCTCCTGTGGCCCACTCACGTCGCCGCGCATCTTCTTCACATTGTCGAGTCCGCGCGAGCAGTTGCCCCGCTTGCTGCAATACAACAAGGCCGACTCCTCGGAGATAAGATTGTTTTCAAAGGCCTCGATGCAGGCCTGATCAAAATTACGCCAACCGAAGGTGTGGCTCGCCTCGATGATTTCGTAAAAGGTCTTGCCCTCGGCCTCGCCCTGAATGATCGCGTCCTTCGTCCGGATGCTGTTGCCCATGATCTCCAACAAGGCGTGTCGGCCGCCGCCAATCTTTGGCGCCAGACGTTGGCTGACAACCCAGCGCAGGGTGTCGGAAAGGCGTTGGCGGATCTGGTCCTGCTCCTCAAGATCGAACATGCCGAGAATACGGTTGATCGTCTGCCCGGCATCGATGGTGTGCAGGGTCGAGAGGACGAGGTGCCCGGTCTCGGCGGCGCTCAAGCCCAGCTCGACGGTCTCGCGATCCCGCATCTCGCCGACCAGAATCACCTTCGGAGCCTGTCGCAGTGCGGCCCTCAACCCGGTCGCGAAAGTGTCAAAGTCCGTTCCCAACTCACGCTGATTGAACGTCGCCCGCTTCTGCGGATGCACGAATTCGACCGGATCCTCCAGCGTGACAACGTGAACCGATTTCCCCTCGTTCATCGAGTTCAGCAAGGCGGCCAGGGTGGTCGATTTGCCGGAACCCGTGGCCCCGGTCACCAGCACCAGACCGGTCTTCTCCTTCGACATCTGGTTGAAAATCGGCGGCAACTCCAGATCCTCCAACGACGGAATCTCCGTGTTCAGCTTGCGAAGAACGCTGGAGTAGTTTCCCCGTTGCGAGAAGATGTTGACGCGGAACCGGGCCTTTTCACCCAAGGCGTACGATCCGTCGCACGATCCGGACCGCAGCAGGTCTTCGGTCAAGCGCCGACTGCCGCCCACGAGATTCAAGGCGAACATCTCCGTCTGGTAGGGCGTGAGTTTTTCGATCGGCGGATCCAGATCGACCGGCGTCAACTCACCGGAGGACTCCACCTGCAACGGCTTGTCGACCGTCACGTTGAGATCGGACACGTCGGGATGCGATTGAAGCATCGTATCCAGCACATAATCGAGTTCGTTGGAGCGCATGTCGGATTAAAAGGGGTTCACATGGAATCGTCGTCAATCGGAGGATTGGCAAGGAACGGCCGGAATTTCTTTTTGTCCAGGCACTTGTCGTAGGCCTCTTCCGCAGAAATGCGTTTATTCCGCACATGCTCCATGATCGAGTCGTCCAAGGGCATGTTGCCAAGCTTCTTGCCGACCTGGATCATGCCGGGAATCTGATGCGTCTTGCCCTCGCGGACGAGGTTCGCCACGGCGGTCGTGAAGACGAGGATCTCCAGCGCGGCCACGCGGCCCGGCTTGTCGATGCGCTTGAAGAGGTTCTGCGCGACCACGCCTTTCAAGGCCTCCGAAAGCGTCGCACGAATCTTGTTCTGTTGATCTCCGGGAAACACGTCGATGATACGGTCCACCGTCTTGGCAGCACTTTGCGTGTGCAGCGTGCCAAAGACCAGGTGCCCCGTGCTCGCGGCGGTCAGCGCAAGCTCGATCGTCTCCAAGTCCCGCATTTCGCCGACCAGAATGATGTCCGGATCCTCACGCAACGCCCCTTTGAGCGCGGCGCTGAAAGACTGTGTATGCAGGCCGACCTCGCGGTGGTTGATAAGGGACTCCTTGCTCGTGTGAACGAACTCGATCGGGTCTTCCACCGTCAGGATGTGATCCTTCCGGTTCTTGTTCGCGTAATCGATCATCGCCGCCAGCGTGGTCGATTTGCCGGAGCCGGTCGGGCCGGTGACGACCACCAACCCCTTGTTGAGCATCGCCATCTTTTTCAGAACCGGCGGCAGCGGCGCGTCGAAGCTTTCAAAGTCCTCGAATGACAGGACCGTCGCCGGGATCTGTCGAAACACGGCGGACACGCCGTTCTTCTGGTTGAAAAAGTTGGCGCGAAAACGGGCGACCGTCGGAATCTCGTAGCCGAAGTCCACGTCCCCCGTCTCCTCGTAAACCTTGATCTTCACGTCGGGCGCGATCTCGTAAAGCATCGCCTTCAATTCGTCGCTCTTGAGCGGCGGATAGTCCACGCGCTTGAGCTCGCCGTTGATGCGGAGCATGGGGTTGTTGCCGGAGGCGAGATGCAGGTCAGAAGCCTTCTGCTGCATCATCAAATTGAAGAACGCGTCTATCTTAGCCATACCTTGATGATGATCTTGGTGCGTTGCAGAATGCCTCCGCCCGGTGAACGAACTCCAGCAAATAATCCTCGGTGAAATTTCCGCCAACGGGCCGGTCAGCTGCGCGCGGTTCATGGAACTCGCGCTCTACCACCCGGTCCACGGCTACTACGAAAAACGGCTGGATCAGGTCGGGCGCGCCGGTGACTTCCAGACCAGCGTCAGTGTCGGCCCCCTCTTCGGCGAGCTTCTAGCCCGGCGATTCGCGGGATGGCTCGAGCCCCTCGCCCTGTCCGGAGCCTCGGTGCGGATTGTTGAGACCGGAGCCCATCAGGGTCAACTCGCCGCAGACATCCTCCTCTGGCTGAAACAGCATCGCCCGGCTCTCGCCGACCGGCTTCGTTACTGCATTCTCGAACCTTCCGAGCGACGGCGCGACCATCAAGGCGAATTCCTCGCGGCCGTCTCGAAGCAGGTGGATTGGTTCCCGGGGATCGGCGCGTTGGAGGCGGCGATCGGCGGTGTTCACGGCATCTTCTTCAGCAACGA
>JADHOF010000069.1 GCA_016779125.1 Verrucomicrobiia bacterium
CCAGGACGGACATGGCCTGACCGAGGGTGAACACGAGACCTCCGCCGAGGAGGAAGAGACGGGCCAGTTCGCGTCGACAATGGTTGATGATGTCGTTGTCGTTCGCGGTCTCGACGTCTTCCACTATTTCCAATTGCTCGATCATGATTTGCCTTTCGTCTGAATGGTTCCGATCTGTGTGGGAGCAATCTACACTTCGCGGACAGGGTTGAAATCGGGTGAATGGCCCTATCCGGTGCCGGGTGTGGTCCTTAGGGGGGAGAGATTCCCGGCACCTTACTTCAGGGTGGAGAGGTAGGCTGCCAGGTCTCGCGTCTCGGACAGGCTGAGGATGTCGCGCATGCTTGGCATCGCGGACACGGGCTTCGAGCGCGTGTCGATCGATCCGGTCGGGATATTCCGACGCTGTCCGTCCATCTGGAGCACGGTCACGAGGTCCTTGGTTTCCGTTTCAACGAATCCCGAGACTTCGTCGCCGTCAGTCAGGCCGAATTCGAAAGTCGCGAAGCCGGGGGCGATGCGTTTTGACGGTTCAATCAGGGCGGTCACGATCTCG
The DNA here is from genome assembly GCA_016779125.1 of Verrucomicrobiia bacterium. GTDB lineage: Bacteria > Verrucomicrobiota > Verrucomicrobiia > Limisphaerales > JAYPXF01. The sequence goes on from JADHOF010000069.1 coordinate 557, forward strand.
GTGCGATTCAGCTCCCGGGCGATACGGGTCAGGTCCGGGCCCGCGTCGCCGCCGAATCCCTTCACACGATGGCAACGAACGCATTGGACGGCGTGTGTCGCGAACAGTTGCCCGCCCCGGGACGGATCACCGCCGGACAGCGCGAGCGAGTATTCGGCGAGGGTGTTCGTCGTTGATCGCAGGCGCGCGCGCCATTCCGACGCTGACTGTCGCACAGCGGCATCGGTCGAACGGGATGCGGCCAGGAAGACGTCCAGTGACCATGCCGAGCTTTGGCCGGCGAGTTCGCGGCGGGTCTCGCCTGCCAGAAGCCCGGCACCCCATCGGCTGTCGGTCAGGTTCGTCCGGCCCAGCAGAAATCGTTTTTCGGTTTCGTTGCCGGTTCTCCAGAGATCGTCGAGGGCGGCAACCGCGTGCGGTGTCGGCAAACGATGTCCGGCCGCCAGAGTTCTTAAAGCCGAATCCTTTTCGAGCTTCAACAGCTCGTCGCAGGCCAGTTCGAAATCGCGATCGGGAGTTCTTTGGATTTCCTCGAAGATCGGGATTCGTGCCGCCGCGTCGAGAGTCGGGTCGGTCAACAAAGCCAGTCTTTGCGGTCTCGTTCCGAGTTGATGGCGGGCCACGAGCTCCGTTGCGGGTTTCAGCCATTCCGCCTGTTTTGAATCGGCGCGAACCTTCCCGATCAGTTCGAGAATCGCGGGTGCGATGGTGGGGCCGATGTTGGTCGCGCGTGCCTGGGGGACGGGGCGGTGGTGCCAGGTGACGCGGTCGAAGGGCGATGGGTTCGTCCAGTGCGCAAGGCAATCCAAGGCTTCGAGTCGGATGGGAGCCGGCATTGTGTCCGTGGCCGCGATCACCGCCAGGCGCGCGGCGTCCTCACGCGATCCATGTCGGAAGAGGGCATTGAGCAGACGGTGGCGGATCGGGAAGGGAACAGACTTTTCTTTCAGCAGGGCGGCGGTGGCCATTCGGGACAGTGCTTCCATCGCGCCCCGGATTTCCAAGTCGTGGACGGCGCGGATGGTGGCGAAACGAACCTCGGGATCGGGGTCATTCAGGAAGTTCAAAAGTTCAGATGAAGACTGGCGGCGCAACGCGAGCACACCCGCCAGGCGGATTCGCGGGGCCGCATCCGTGCCAAGCTTCGCGAGGCGCGTTGCGGAGGCCAGATGGCTGAGTGTCATCACGGCACCGTGGCGAACGACGGGGTCTCGTTCTCGTCGGAGCAGATCGAGAATCGCCGGGACTGCTTCTTCCGTGCCCAGGCGGCCAAGGCTGAGGGTTGCGAAGTAGCGGACGCGTTCGTCGTTGTCGGTCAGGAGCGCCTTGATCGGAGTCGACTCGGCGGCTGTTCCGATCTCCCCGAGGACCTTGGCGGACTGGGCGCGAATCTCCGCGATCGGGTCCCGCATCAACGCGGTCAGCGTGGCGAGATCTTTCGGGGGCAATTGGCGGCGCAGGCCAATCTGCCAGAGGCCGTGGATGCCGTGCCGTCGCGGGGTCAGTTCGAGGGATTTATTGGCGGCGGCTTCGCGGAAGGGATTTGTGTCGTTGCGGCGGGCCAGTTCGTACTGCGCGTTCAATCGCACGCGGCGATCGAAGTGGCCCAGCAGCGAGATCAGTTTTTCCCGGGTCAACTTCTGCCAGTCCGACGCCATCAAGGTCCGGACTTCGACGGCACGCTCGGAGGTACGGGTCTGGTTGTGTTCCAGGCGCACGATTCGTCGCTCGCCGTTTCCGCCCCAGCCGCCGATCCAGTCCGCGACGTAAAGGCAGCCGTCGTGACCGAATTCGATGTCCGCCGGAAGAATGCCCCACGCGAAACGGTTCGTTTCCGTGATGTGCCAACCCGCGCCGTTTGGCTGGAGGTGAAACGAATGAATGCCGGAGCGGGCGGACGATCCCTTGAAGTCGCAGACAAACATCGCGTTGCGGAGCCCTTCTGGAAGGCCCCATCCGGGATCGAATTCCATTCCGCTGGGTCCGGATGTGAGGTGCGCGATTGGCGGATGGAGCCATGCGGGCTGGCCGGGATGACGTGTTTCCCAAAGGCCTTCGGTGAACCAGGGAGGCTCCGGATGATTCGCGCGACGGGTTTCCTCCCGGAAGTTTCGCGTCAGCTGGTAGGTGGCGTCCCATCCCGAGTCTCCGCCCTCGATCACGTGCACGACCCGGCTTCGGTCAACCCCGCCCATGTCGTTGTCCACGGTGAACAGATCGCCGAGCTCGTTGAACGCGAGGTCCTGTGGATTGCGAAGGCCGATGTGGAACAATTCCAGTCCCGCCCCGTCGGGAAGGCAGCGAAACACCGCTCCACGGCGCGGTGCGGAGAGTGGCTTCCCTTCGGCGGTCCGGAGGTGGAATCCGCGGTCGCCGATGCTGAAATAGATTCGGCCATCCGGTCCCGGGATCAGCCCGTGAAGATCATGGCCGTAGACGCCGACCCGGACGCCCAGCCCGGTGTGCAGCGGTCGCCCCTTGTCGGGTTGATCCGAGGGCATGCTCCAGAGCGAGGGGGCGTTCGCGATGAAGAGTGTGTTCCCCAGCACCAGGACGCCCGCCGCGTTGCCTTCGAGCGGGCCGTTGAAGCGGGCGAGGATTTCGGCGTCATCCGCCCGGCCATCCCCGTCCCGGTCGAACAGGCGACGGAGAACGTCCGCATCCCGCGTCAGTTTCGCCGGGGGCACGATGTGAGCCCAGCGGGCGTACATGGCCGCGCGGTCTTCGAGGGTGTTTCCGGCGTAGTCCTCCATCGCCCACCATCGCGACATGGTCACGCCCCAGGTTCCCGTGATCCGGCGATTCGCCTCGACGGCGTGCAGACGGCCTGCGGGGTCGAAGCAGATGGCGACGGCGTTGCCGACGTGGTTTGAAGTCGCGAAGACCGAGGCATGGAATCCGGTGCGAAGTTCGAGCCCGGGAAAGGTCGCCGCGCGGGAGGCGATGGTGAGCGACATCAGGGCGAACAACAGGAAAGAGCGCATCTGCCGAGTAGACGCGAGGCCTGAAGCGGACGCAATCCGTGTTCGCCTGCTTGCCTGTCGCGCCGGTTCCGATAGCCTCGCGGCGCGGTTCCACCGGAATGAAAGAAACCTCGAAAAGCGTGCCCGAAGACGCCGTCGCGTTGCGGCGCGGCATCGTTGGCGCGTGGATGGTGTTGGTGTTGGGAACGCTGGCGCTCTTCGCGCCGGTCGGGGAGTTCGCGTTCGTGAACTATGACGACAACGTGTTCGTGTACGAAAATCCCCATGTGCTGGCGGGATTCACTGCGGACAGCGTTCGCTGGGCCTTCACATCGGCGGACATCGACTATTGGCGGCCGCTGTGCTGGCTGTCGCACATGCTGGACGTTGAGCTGTTCGGGCTGAACGCCGGCGGGCATCACCTCATGTCCGTGTTGATCCACGCCCTTGCGGCGGGGATGTTGTTTTCCTTCCTGCGACAGATGACCGGGCGACTTGGGGGCAGCTTCATGGTCGCGGCGTTGTTTGCCTGGCACCCGCTGCACGTGGAGAGCGTCGCGTGGATTGCCGAGCGGAAGGATGTGTTGTGCGGGTTGTTCTGGTTTGCCGCCCTGTACTTTTACGCGCGATACGCCCGGACCGGCGGCGCGGGGAATTATGCCGGTCTGCTGATCGCGTTCGTGGCCGGACTCATGTCCAAGCCGATGATCATCACATTGCCGTTTCAGCTGCTGTTGCTGGACCTGTGGCCCTTGCGGCGTGTTCGACTGGAGCGGGGCGATCCCTGGCGGCGGCTTCTGCTCGAAAAACTCCCGCTCTTCGTTCTCGTGCTGGCCGCCTGCGCGATGACCTACCTCGCCCAGCATCAGGTTGGAACCGTGGCTTCCACGGACAGCCTGACGATCGGGCGGCGCTTGTTGAACGTGCCCGAGGCCTACCTTACCTACCTGTGGAAGATGGTTTTTCCGATTTCGCTGGCGGTCTTTTATCCGCTGAACGTCGCGGTGAACTGGACCGGTTCGGGGTTGGGATTGCTGGCGGTGACGGGTGGGTCCTGGTTCGCGCTGAGTCGATTGCGGACGTCGCCCTTTGTTTTCGTCGGCTGGTGCTGGTTTGTTGGGACGCTGGTGCCGGTGGTCGGGCTGGTGCAGGTGGGCGCGCAGAGGGCGGCGGATCGTTACACCTACATCGCGCTGGTCGGTCTGTTCATGGTGGCGGTCTGGGGGATCGGCGGAATGATTCGGGACACCGGCAGGCGCAGGCTGCTGGCGGGCGTGGTGCTGGCGGTGTGTCTGGTGCGGACGCATTTCCAGATCGATCATTGGCGGGACGGACGGACACTGTTCCGTCACGCCTTGTCCGTGACGGGGGACTCGCATCTCGCGCTCTACAACCTGGCGCGGCTGCACCTGACGGACGGCGAATTCGTCGAAGCCGCAGATCTGTTACGTCGCGCGGAACGTCTTTTGCCCAACTCGCCGGAACTGCTGTTGAATCTCGGAACAGCCCTGCACGAGGGCCGGATCTCGGCCGATGAGGCGGAACGATGCTATCGGGATGCCGCCCTGCTGGATCCGGACAATCCGGCCCCGATCAACAATCTGGCGAATCTCCTCTCCGAAACAGGTCGTGCTGAGGCGGCGTTGCCCTTGTATCTGGAAGCGCAACGGAGAGCCCCGCGATACTTCCGGGCCTTTTTCAATCAGGCCGGATTATTGATGGATTTGAAGCGACTGGCCGAGGCCGAGGTCGCGTATCGGAAAGCGCTGGAGCTTGAGCCGAAAGATCTGAAGACCAGGACGGGTCTGATCGATGTGGTGAACCAATTGGGGCGCGTTCCGGAGGCGGCGGCCCTGGCCGAGGAGACCGCTCGGCTGCATCCGGACAATTTTGAGGCCAATTACAACGCGGCCGCTTTGGCGGAGGCCGTGGGACGCGCCGGTGCGGCGCTCGGCTTTTACGAACGGGCCCTTCAGATCAATCCTGGCTTCCCGCCGGCCATCGAGGCGGTGGCGAGATTGCGCGGCGCACGCCGACCGCTTTGAAACTCGCCAGCCTCCCGTCTTTTCAGTAGCAACACCGCGACCATGACCAGCCGGAAAGACTTCCACGACCAGCACGCCGCCACGCGCGAACGCGAATCCGGTCGCCACTATCACACTTTGTTGGAGGGGCTATACCGCTTTTTTGTGCCGCCGAACGTGCGCGTGCTGGAGCTTGGCAGCGGGGTTGGCAATCTGCTGGCTGCGGTGAGGCCGAAGACCGGTGTCGGGGTGGATTTCAGCGCGCCGATGACGGAGATCGCGAGTCGTCGGCATGGCGATCTAAAATTCGAAACCTGCGACGTCGACAGCTTCACCACGGACGAGAAGTTCGACTACGTGATCGCGTCCGATCTGGTGAACGACCTTCCCGACGTGCAGGCCACGCTGGCCAGGGCGCGCGAGCTGGCTCATCCCGAATCGAGGCTGGTCGTCAATTTTTTCAACAACCTTTGGCGGCCGATCCTCACGCTGGCCACCGCCTTGGGCCTCAAGGCACCGACCTTGAAGCAGAACTGGCTTTCGAAAGGGGACATGAAAAACCTGATCGACCTTGCGGGCTGGGAGGTTGTGAAGACCGATGAACGCATACTGTGCCCGGTCTGGATCCCGCTGATCTCGCATCTGCTGAACCGCTGGATCGCGCCTCTGCCCATCGTCCGGCATTTCTGTCTCACGCTGTTCATCGTCGCGCGGCCGAAACAGTCGGTGCCCCCGGACCGCCACTATTCCTGCACCGTCGTGGTGCCCGCGCGCAATGAGGCCGGGAACATCGAGGCCGCCGTTCAACGCACGGCCGAGCTGGGCAAGGGGACGGAGCTGATTTTCATCGAGGGGCATTCCAAGGACAACACCTGGGACGAGATCGAACGGATCAAGGCGAAGTATCCCGATCGGAACATCGTCACCATGCGGCAGACCACCAAGGGCAAGGGCGGCGCGGTGCGTGAAGCCTTCGCGAAGGCGAGCGGTGAGATTCTTTTCATTCTCGATGCGGACCTCACGATGCCGCCCGAGGAACTGCCCAAATTTTACGAGGTGATCCGCAGCGGACAGGCGGAATTCGTGAACGGGGTCCGTCTGGTATATCCGATGGAGAACGAGGCGATGCGCTTCTTCAACATGATCGGCAACCACTTCTTCAGCCAGGCCTTCACATGGCTGCTCGGCCAGCGGATTCGCGACACGCTTTGCGGAACGAAGGTGGTCTCGCGGGCCAATTATGAATACATCGCGGCGAACCGGAACTACTTCGGGGATTTCGACCCCTTCGGAGATTTCGATCTCATCTTCGGCGCGGCCAAGTTGAACCTGAAGATTCAGGATCTGCCCATCCGCTACAAGGCCCGCACCTACGGGGACACCAACATCGACCGATGGCGGCACGGGATGATTCTGCTGCGCATGACCGCCTTCGCCGCGCGCCGTTTGAAATTCCTGAAATGAGGAGGACTCCCGAAACGCGCGCCATCCGGGTGGCTTGGGTTGTCGATGTCAATCGTTGAAGGCGTTCCAGAGGATTGATCGAAAGAATTGACACACACCGTGGCCACGCCCTTGGAGCAGCATAATCTTGAGATTCAGGACAACCTCCGTTCCTGGGAGGGGAAGCCCTTGCTGCGGCGCATCTACTCGGATTTCTACACCCGGATCGTCGCCCGGATCGACCGCTCGTTGGACGGTCGCATATTGGAGATCGGGTCCGGGATTGGAAATCTGAAGAGCCAGGTGCCGGAGGCCTTGAGTTCGGACCTGTTTCCGAATCCGTGGCTGGACCTCGTGTGCGACGGCTACGAGCTGCCGTTTAAGGACAACTCGCTTTCACACATCATTCTCTTCGATGTGTTTCATCATCTTGAGGCACCCGTCGCCTTTCTGAAGGAAGCCCGTCGCGCGCTTCAGTCGAAGGGGCGGGTGATTATTTTCGATCCCTGCATCAGTCTCGCCAGCTGTCCGGTTTACGGCCTGCTTCACCATGAGCCGATCGGATGGCGGACGAAGATCAACTTCGAGCCCGGGTTCCCGCCGCCGCGCGACTACTACGCCGCGCAAGGGAATGCCACGCGGCTATTCTTTCGGAATCAATTTCCGGACTGGCATCGGGATTGGAGGGTCACCCACGCGGAAGCCATGGCCGCGTTCAGCTATCTTTTCTCAGGTGGATTCAGCAAACCGGCGATGTATCCGGCCTTTGCCTATCCTCTGTTGAAGGGCGTGGACAAGCTGCTGTCCGTTGCGCCCCGCCTTTTCGCCGCGCGCTGCCTTGTCACGATGGAAGTGGCGCCGACCTCGGTTTGATCGCGTTGCCGGTGCTTCGCATCGCGGATTGATCACACGGCTGATTCTCCTATCGTCCCCGCATCCTATGAAACACCGCTCGTTCACGTTGCTCCTGCTGGCCGCGTCCGGTCTGATGTCCTTTGCGGCGCAGCCGGACCGGATTGCCTCCGGTAAATTCACCTTCCCCATCTACAAAAACTTCAAGGCCGGCAATCAGGTTGGCGGCGTGCGTGCGGCGGCGGCGAATGAGCCCGTGCCGGCGGGGGAAGCCCGGGGGAAGTTCACCCTGCCGCCGGGATTCGAAGCCCGACTCTTCGCCGCGGAACCGGCGGTGGTGAATCCCGTGGCCATGACCTGGGACACGCGCGGTCGGCTGTGGGTTCTGGAACTTTACGAGTATCCGCTCGGGGCCAAGCCCGGTGAGAAGCCGCGCGACCGCATCAAGATTCTTGAGGACACGGACGCGGACGGTGTCGCGGACAAGGTCCATGTCTGGGCAGACGGCCTGAATCTCGCGACGGGAATCGTATTGGGAGACGGCGGCGCCTATGTCGGAGCGGCCCCCAATCTGCTGTTTCTAAAGGACACGGACGGCGATGACATCGCGGATTATCGGGAGTCCGTTCTGACCGGATTCGGCACCGAGGATCGCCACGAACTTCTCAACGGCTTTACCTGGGGGCCGGACGGGCAGCTCTACATGACGCACGGGGTCTTCACGCGTTCGCGTGTGGTGGATCCCGCGAATCCCGGACTGCCTTATGTCTACATGGACGCGGCCATCGCGCGCTGGTCGCCCCGCACCAAGAAATTCGAAGTCTTCGCCGACGGCACCAGCAATCCGTGGGGTGTGGATTTTGACCACGCGGGCAACGCCTTCATCAGCGCCTGTGTGATCGATCACATGTGGCACATCGCGCCCGGCGCGCTCTATCAGCGGCAGGGTGGCACGTGGCCGAATTCATACGCCTACGCGGACATGCATTCCCAAAAAGGCGGACTTCCCTCCATCGTCGATCACCGTCACCACCTCGCCGCCTATTGCGGCATCCAGATCTATCTGGGGGATCAGTATCCGGCCGAGCACCTTGGCACCGCGCTTTGCGGGAACATTCATGACAATTCCGTGCATCAGGATTTGTTGACGGCGAAGGGTTCCAGTTTCAAATCCTCCCACAAACAGGACTTCATCCGCGGCAACGACGGATGGTTTCGCCCGGTCCAGCAGAAGGTCGGACCCGATGGCGCGATCTGGATCGCCGACTGGTACGACAAGTATCCCTGCTACCAGAATGCCCGGGCGGACCCCGAGGGGGTTGATCGTGAATACGGACGTGTTTGGCGGGTGGTGTACACCGGAGCCGACCAGGGCAAGGCGGTCGCGAGCCGGCCGAGCGCGTCGATGGATCTCGAAAAGCTGGCGTCCAGCGAACTCGTCGGATTGCTGAAGCACGCGAACGTCTGGCATCGTCGCGAGGCCCAACGCCTGCTTTCGGAACGTCGCGATGCGGGAACGAAGGCGGCTGTGGAGAAGATCGCGCTGGGCGGCGGTGACACCGTGTTTCGTCTGCAGGCCTTGTGGACGCTGCACGCCTGCGGTCTTCTTGACGAAGTCGTTCTTTCGAAACTGGAGAAGGACGCCGCTTTCGAACTGCGGGCCTGGTCCGCCCGTCTGACGGGTGAGCGCGCGACCGGTGCCGACCTGGAGGTGCATCGACTCGTCGATCTCGCGAGCGATCCGCATCCCACCGTCCGACTCGCGGTCGCCACCGCCGCCCGGCAACTCGTGTCCGGGCATCTCACCGTGAATCGCCCCGTCGCCAAGGAAGTCGACACCGGCGAAGTGCTGTCCCGATTGGTGAAGGCCTCGAAGGACGGCGAAGATCCATTGATCCCGTTTCTCATCTGGATGGCCGCCGAGCCGCTGGTTGCCGCGAATCCCGAGGAGGTGGTCAACTGGCTGGAGCGGGAAGGTGCGGAAAACATGCCGCTCAGCGGACACCTGACGCACAAGACCGCGCGGCGTCTGTGCGATCTGAAGGGGACGGGCGGATTGGATCAGGCCATCGGATTCGTCCGAAATCTGGGCAACCAATCCCCGCTCACCTTGCACGCGTTGCGCGGCATTGACGCCGGCATGAAAGGCCGGAGCGAAGCGCCGAGCGTGGCCACGGAACAGCTGATCGCGAGGTTGTTGAAACACGCGGACAAGGAGGTCCGCTCAATCGCCCAGCAGCTTGGAACCCGTTGGGGGAACGCCGCCGCCGCCCGGGAGACGCTTGCCATTGTCACGAATGCCAAGGCCGGTTCCGCAGAACGGATTGAAGCCGTTCGTTCTGCGGGCAAGCTGAAGAACCGCAGCGCCCGCGAAGCGCTGGAGACGGTGCTTCGCACGCCGGCCGACAACCGGCTTCACATCGAGGCCATTCGCGCACTGGCCGGGTTTGGAATGAACGAACTCCCCGAACTGTTGTTGAAAAACTGGTCCGTCTTTCCGCAGGCGGTTCGGATCGCGGCAACGGAAGTCATGGCGTCGAATGCGCGCTGGGCCTCCGCGCTGGCCTCGGAACTGGAGAACAAACGAATCTCCCGCGATGACGTTTCCGTGACAACCGTCAGGTCTCTTTTGCGCCGGGACTGGGATTTCGGGATGTTGGCTCGCCGGGTCGAAACGGCCTTTGGGCGGGTGCGTGACGCGGATCAGAACAAGGCCTCGCTGATCGCCGCGAAGAAGAAATACATCCTCGGGCAGAAAGGGAAGCCGGACCTGAAACGCGGGGAGGAGCTTGCCCGGCTCGTCTGCTTCACCTGCCACAAGCTGCACGGCGATGGCACGGCGCTCGAAGTCGGGCCGAACCTGACCGGGGCCGGTCGCTCGTCGCTGGACGCCCTCTTGAACAATATCTTGGATCCGAATCAGGTGATCGGCGCGGGTTATGAAATGACCGAGATCACCACAAAGGACGATCAAACCTTCAGCGGTCGAATCATCGAGAACTCCGCGAACCGGGTTCGTCTCCTCGCCGCCGGTCCGAGGGAGGACATCATTGAGAAGAGTGCCATCGCAAAACAGAAGACCAGCGAGATCTCACTCATGCCCGACGGCCTCGCGGAACAGATGTCCGACGAGGATTTCCGAAATCTGGTCGGCTACATCCTGAACCCTCCCGGGGACGCCCAACCCTTCAGCTGGAAAAACCACACCGGCGGCGCGCACTGATCGAAACAGCCGGCCCGGCGCGTCGCCAAGCGCCCCTCACGTGGGAAGCGTGACGGGAAGGGCAAGGCGGAAGGTCGCGCCGTGGCCGGGTTTTGAATCGATGGTGATTTTTCCCCCGTGCGTTTCAACGACCCGGGCGACGATGGCCAGGCCGAGTCCGGTGCCCTTCTCCTTGCCGGTGGTGAACCAGGATGAGAACGCGGCCTGCTGCGCGGTGGCGTCCATGCCGGGACCGGTGTCCTGAAAGCGGATTTCGACGCCATCCTTCACGCTGAGTGTCGTGATCTTCAGTCGGCCGCCACCGCCCATGGCCTCGACGGCATTCAGGGTGAGATTCAGGAAGGCCTGCTCCAGTTGGGTGGCGTCGGCCTGGATGAGGGGGAGATCCGGATCCAGAAGGCGTTCCAGCTGAATGTTCGCGGCCTTGAGCTTGTGGCGCGTCAGCAGACCGAGATCGTCGATGAGCTGATTGACGTTCACCTCGGTGGGTTCCGGCGCGGAGCGGCGGGCGAAGTCGAGGATCTGGTCCACGATGCGGTTCAGGTGATCCATCTTCTCGCCCATGATCTTGACGTCTTCGGCGCGGGGATCCCCGGGCGCGAACTCGAGGTCGAGGGAGTGATACAGCATCTTCATCACCGTCAGCGGATTTCGGATCTCGTGCGCCACCTCGGCGGAGAGCAGTCCGATGACCGAGAGCTGCTCGCTCCGGCGGAGTTGTTCCTCGACATCGACGATGCGCTCATAGAGGCGGGCCTTCTCGATGGCGACGGCCGACGAATCGGCGAGGGCGGCGAGGATGCGGACCTCTTCGTCGGAGAAGATGTGCTGGTGTCCCGTGTAGACGTTCAGGACGCCGATCGTCTTTTCGCCGAAGACCAAAGGCAGGCTCACCAGTGACACAAGGCCTTCGGCTTGAGCGATGAGGCTGTGATGATAGCGCCCCGAGGTCTGCACGTTCTCCTCCTGCATCGGTTTTCGACGGCGGATGACCGCGCCGACAAGGCTTTCGTCGACGCTGACGGGCGCTTTGTCGCGGTAGGCCTGGCCGCCTCCGTGGCAGGAGCGGAGTTCCAATTCGGAGCCGCTCTGATTCAGCAGAAGAAGCGAGCAGACGCGTGCGCGCATGAGCTGGGCCGCCTCGCGGGTGATGACCTTCAACGTGTCGTCGAGATTGAGCGTGGAGTTGACCGTCTTCCCGATGTGGAGAAGGGATTCCAGAAGCCGGGCCTTTTGTCGGGACTGCTCGTGCAGCCAGGTGTGCTGGATCACGGTGGCCGCCTGCTCGGCAAGTTCCACCAGCAACATTTCATCCTCGGCGGAGAAGGCGTCGAGGCGTTCCGAGTCCATGTTCAGGATTCCGCGAATCTCCCCGGCCACGAAGAGCGGAACGGCGAGTTCCGAGTTCACCGTGTCCGAGGCCGCGACGTAGCGGGGATCCTCCCGCGCGTTGCCAAGGCGGACCGGTGTGGCGTGGCGCATGACCCAGCCGGTGACGCCCTCGTTTGGGCGCAGTTGAAGATCGCGGGCGGAGGTGGGCAGTCCGTGGGCGGTCTGGATTTCGAGCAGTCCGTTTGTTGGATTCAGCAGCACGACCGAACCGCTGGTCGCTTTCACCAGCTCGACGGCCTCATTGAGAATCAATTGCAGCGCCTCCTGCGGGTCGAGTGTCGAGTGGATGACCTTGGCCACCCTGTAGAGATGACGAAGGCGCTCGGGGTCCTCGAGAATGGACGGGGTCGCGTGGTCGTCGTGGTCGTTCACGTTGATTCAGGCGTTTCGTCGGACGAGATGGAATCCGGTGCCGCCGAACAGGAGGCAGGGCAGCCAGCCGGCGATCCAACCCGGCAGATGCCCGCCGGTGCCGAGCGCGAGCGAGAGCCGGGAAACGAAGAAGAAGGCGAAGGCGACCCCGATCGCGAGGCCGATCGAGACCATGGCGTTGCTGCGTCCCGGCTTGAAACCGAAAGGCAACGCGAGCAGGACGACGACCAGGCAGGTCCATGGCATGGCGAGACGTCCGTGCAGCTGGGTGCGGAGTTCGGCGGCGCGCCCGCCGGCGAGATCGGGATGGAGTTTCAGGTAGTTGCCGATCTCCTCCAGGCTGAAGCGGACCTTTTTGGCGAGTCGGGCGCTGCTCATGGAGCTGATCTTGATCTCGCTCGCGATCAGCTCGGGAGTCTCGGTGAAGCCCGGCATTGAGACCGAGTTGGTGATGATCTTGAGAGGGAAGCCGGGATTCGCCGCGTCGGGTTCGTGGAGTTCCACGTTTTCAAATCGCCACACGTCACCGTCGCGACGACCGCTTTGCGCGAACATGCGGTGGTTCCGGCCGTAGTCGTCCGACCAGCCGACGTCGATCTGCCGCATGCTGAAGGTGATGGTGTTGAACGCGCCGATGTTCCAGGACCGGGACTCGCCCTCGTTTCGGAAACTGATGCCCGTGCTCCATTGGCTTTCCGTCGTGCGGTTCAGCATCGCGTCCGCCGCGCGTTCGCCGCGAGGCATCAGGAACTCGTTCGACGCGAACAGCAGCAAAGAAAACAGGACGCCGGTACCGAGATAGGGAGCCGCCAGGCGCCAGACGTTCACGCCCGCCGCCCGGATGGCGACGAGTTCGTTGTGGCGCGAGTGTTGCGCGAGCGCGTAGAGCATGCCCAGCAGCACGGCGACCGGGAGGACCTCCGGCAGCATCTGGGGGGTTCGGTAGACGTAGAGCCGGGCGATCTCCAGGCCGGACAGTCCCTTTTGCTGCCATCGGGGCAGCTCGTTGAAGAGGTCGAAGGCGACGATGAATAGGAAGAAACCACCGAAGGCATACACCACGGGGAGCAGGAGTTCCTTCAGCAAATACCGGTCAAGCAACCGCATCGGCGCGGAGGGTAGGGGATCGCCCGGAATCAGCGCAAGCCGGGCCGCTCGCGATCCGTGTGCGGCCGGCTGTAAAACGGCAAATACGCGTGGATCCTAATTCTGATCGTATTCGTAATCGACAGGTTCAAACGGAATACGATTACGAGCAGGATTGAGGATTACGATTGGGGGAGGGGACGATCATGCGCAGGGCTTTGGCCAGAACGCCCAGACGCACGGGCAGTTTGCCGACGAGGTCGCCTTCGAGTTCGAACTGCGCCCCGGTCGGACTGGTCAGCTCCACGGTTTCCGACTGAAGAAAGTGCACGGGTGCCGGCCTTCGAGAATGCCCCATGCAGAGCCAGAACGCGAAGCGCGCCGCAGTGAGCAGGTTGACCTTGGGGAAGACGCAGACGTCGATCTTCCCGTCGGTCAGATTCGCCTCGGGGAAAATTGGGAGCTTCCCCCCGTAGTATCGGCCGTTTCCGATCAGGATCAGCTCCCCGGTCTGGCTGAAGTCGCCGCTCGTCGCGGTGATTTTGTGCTGCGGTCGAAGCAGGGCGCGGAGTCCGGCGAAGACGTAGGCCAGCTGGCGGAAACGGCGTTTGGATTCCCAATCGACCAAGGCGATGGCCTCGGCGTCCAGCCCCGCGCCGGCCAACTGGGCGAAGTATCGACGTTTCGGGGCTCCGTCCTCGGTCCAATCCGCGAAGGGCAGGTCGATGGTTCGCTCCGCGCCGGCGAGGATGGTCTCCCACGCCTTTTGTGGATCTTCCGGGATCCGAAGCTCTTTCGCGAAGACGTTGACCGTTCCCAAAGGCAGGACGCCGAGTCTTGTTTTCGCGAGGCCTTCCCTGGTTTCGGCGATGCCGTTCAACACCTCGTTCAGCGTGCCGTCACCGCCGGCCGCGACGATGTTCTCGAATCCCTCCTCCACCGCGGTCCTCGCCAGCTCCGTCGCTGCGCCGGCCGCCCAGGTCGGCTTGAAGGCCGCGTTGCCGGCGATCTTCTCCAGGAAGCCGCGAAAGGAGCGGGCCTTTTCCCCGCGCGCGGCGGGATTGAATATGACGCAGGTTTTCACGGCGGCGGCCAAGGGCTTAGGGGATCGCTTCCCGGAGGGCGACAAGAATTTACGAACTCGCGCTGGTGTAGCGTTTGATCGCGAAGCGCCAGACGAATTCGGAGGCGACGATCAGCATCAGGCCGACGGCGATCAGGCGCAGCCATTCGAAAGGGGATTCCAGTTTGTGCAGCAGCAGTTTCACCGGGACGTTCGAGACCAGCAGCATCGGCAGGACGAAGGTGAAGACCGCCTTGAACAGCCCGCGAAAGGCCTCGTCGGGCAGGCGGGCGATGTTGAAGAGATTGTAGTAGCCCCAGACGATGCCCTGCGCTCGCACCGTCCAGAAACTGACGCTGGAAAGGATCGTGATCAGGCTCAGGTGAATAAGCGTGCCGAAGAGCGCGAGCGCGAGAAAGGCCGCGACGTCCACGAGGCCGGGAACGAAGTTCAACTTCCAGCCCGCGTACCCCATCACCACGAGCGAGGACGCGGCGTTCACGAAACCACCGAGGTCGACCTTGCGCATCGAGACGAGGAAGCGCGTGTTGATCGGCAGCAGGAGCATGAAGTCCAGCTTGCCGGTGCGGATGTTTTCCGAGAGCTCGGTGAGGTTGGTCAGGAAAACGGCCTGGAAGATCTGCTGAATGAAATGGCTCGCCCCCATCAGCATCACCACCTGCCATTTGGTCCAGCTGCCGATGCTGTCCGTGTGCAGATAGAGCACGTTGATGAACACGAGCTGCATGGCGAACCAGAGAATCTCCACGAAGATCCACAGGATGAAGTTCGTCTTGAACGACATGTCCCGCACCACGCTGTTCCGCCACATCGCTCCGTAGATCGAGGCGTAGCGGCCGAAGGTGTTGAGCGTCGAGCCGTTCATCCGCCGTAGGCTCCGTATTTGCGAATCCCCCGGCTCCACACGAAGCGGGCCAGACAGTAGGCGAGCACCACCCAGACAGCCTGCACGCAGAGACCGGCGAGGAGTTCCGGTCCCGCGATCCGGCCGAGGTAGATGCTGACCGGGAAGTAAAGCAGGTAGGGGAAGGGGGTGAAGTGCAGGACGGTCTGGATCGCCGGAGGCAGGATATCGAGCGGAAACATGTGACCTCCCGCGATGTATTCAAAGGCGAAGAGCATGAAGATGACGGTCGCGACCTCAAGAATCCAAAAGGCCAGCAACGCCATTGTGTAGCTGATCAAAAACTGCAGCGTCGCCGTCAGGCAGACCGACAGGAGGAACCAGCCGA
>JADHOF010000070.1 GCA_016779125.1 Verrucomicrobiia bacterium
AACCATTCCAAATTCGATTCCCCACCGCTTCGGCTGAGGTTGTCCCACAACACGATCTCCCACCCGCGTTTGCGAAAATATCGGGCGGCGTTGCAGCCGATGAAACCCGCCCCACCCGTGATCAGTATGCGCCTGGCGTTCATATCGCGACTTCGGTAACCGGTCAGGCAACGAAGGCGTGCAGGGAATCGAAGATCATCGTCGAAAGCGAGGTTATACGGAGGCCAACCCGGCAAAAAACCGATCTTTCACCTGGTCCCAATTGTGGCGCTTCCTCAATTCTTCCGCCCATTCGGACACCCTCTTTCTCCGGATCTTCAAGGCGGAGTCCATGGCATCGCAAAATGAATCAACCGAATCGTTGAGAAACCCAAGACCTGCCGTCCCCATCACTTCGCGAATCGGAGGAATGTCCGAATAGACGGGGCAAGCTCCCGCCATCACCGCTTCCACGGGAGGCATGCCAAAGCCTTCGTATTCCGATGTGTAAAGCACGACGCGGGAGCGCCTCAACAAGACCTGCAAGTCCCGGGATGGAACCCGACCGATCCATTTGAACGCGGGATGATCCGGACGCCGAATCCCTTCGTCGAGGATGCCCACGCACGCGACCGTTCCCTTGAAGCGGGACCGTTTCAGCCATTCCTCGAGATACCGCACCGCCATCTCTGTCCGCTTGTGCGGAACCTTGCTGGCAAAAAAAACGATCCGTTCCTCCTGCTCCTCGTCAAGCACAGGGGAAGAATCAAATCCGTAGCCGATCACCTCGATGCGGGGCGGCACGATCCCGCGTCTCCGGGCGTATGCCTGAATCTCACCCCGGCTGAATTCGGTGTTTGTGAAGACGATGTCCGCGCGTTTCAACGAGGCTTGGAGGCTCAGATTGAAATAGGTCGATTCCAGACCAGTTTCATACCCCGGATACCGCCCGGCATAGTAGTCTCCCATGACATCATGGACATACACCGCCAGGCGTGACGGAACGGGCATGAGAATCGGGGCGAAACCTTTCGGAAGAAAAAGCCATTCGCTGCCGGAGTACAGATTCAACAGCGCCTGGTCCCACAACACCCGACACGCGTTGTTCGCAGTCGGAAAGCTGCAATCAAGAATTTGACAGCCTCGACGCGGATGCTCCGGCAATTCGCCCCGGTTGAAGCGGTTTGAAAGCAGCGTCAGATCATCAATCTCCCCCCCGTCGTGGAGGGCCCGCGCAAAGCGCATGGCGAAGTTGTAAATGCCGATTGATTTCGTTCGCAGTGCATTCTGGTCCGCGAGGGAAACGGTCAGGGAATTCATCTGAACACTTGAAGCCGGGAGGCGGTCTCACGGACGCTTCGACGATCGCGCCAGCCAGTTCTCGAAAAGCTTCGTCAGAGTTCCGACGCGACCCGGATTCTTGTCTGCCAGATCGCGAAGCTCGGTCGGATCTTCACGCAGGTTGTAGAGTTCCCAGTTGGACGACTTTTTCTTCCCCGCACGCACCCGGACGAGTTTCCACTCTCCCTGACGAACCGCCTGGCCTTGGGCGTTGGCGAAAAAATGCGTCTTCGGTTCATCCCGCTCGCGTCCTTCGAAGACGGGCAGAAGACTTTGACCATCGAGCGGATGACTCTTTCCTGCCGATGTTGTCTTGGGTCGCTTCGCACCGGCCAATTCCAGAGCCGTTGGCATCACGTCGATCAGGTGTCCGATCTGATAGGTGACACTTCCACGCGAGGGAACGCCCTTCGGCCAATGCGCGATCAAAGGCGTATGAATTCCGCCCTCGTGATCGTGCTGCTTGAACAGGCGAAAGGGCGTGTTGCTGAGGTTTGCCCAACCGTAACCGTAGCTCTGATAGGTGTCCTCAGGGCCGGGCATGATCGAAGGCAGGTTTCCGGGACGCATCGGCCGCCCGTCACGGGTCGTGTCAGGAAGGTAGTCCCCCTTGCGATTGGGACCGTACTCCACGTGACATCCGCCATTGTCGATCATGAACAGAATCAGTGTGTTCTCGAATCGACCGGTCTTCTTGAGCGTGTCGATGATCCGACCGATCCCGCGATCCATCACCTCCACCTGAGCGGCGTAGACCTCCATCCGGCGTTCCTGCCATTCGGGATGTTCCTCGTCCTGCCAGGCCGGCACTTCGGGATTCCGCGGCGACAGTTCCGTGTCTTTTCGGATGACACCCAATTCCTTCATCCTCGCAAAGCGCTCCTTTCGCAACGCATCCCATCCCTTGGAATATTTCCCCCGATATTTGGCGATGTCCGCCGGTTTCGCGTGCAATGGCCAATGGGCTGCCGTGTAGGCGACATAGAGAAACAGCGGTTGATCGTCCTTTGCCTCGCGGATGTAGTTCACCGCGTTGTCGCTGATGGCGTCGGTATAGTAGTAGTCCCGATCTGTCTCGAATTCGTCACTGGCGTCCTTGTTGTCGCGAATCAGATTGCTCGGCGCGAAAAAGCTCCCCGCGCCCCCCAGCGTTCCGTAGAAGCGCTGAAACCCGCGTTGGTTCGGCCAGGTGGCCTCGTCCTCGTATCGGGCGAGATGCCATTTCCCCGCCATCGCGGTGAAATAGCCGGCTTCCCGAAGGCATTCGGCGATTGTCGGACACAGCGGGCTGATGGCCTTCTGCCGCACCGAGGTCGTGTGGTAGACTCCGGTCAACAAACAGGCGCGCGACACCACGCACATGTTCTGGCTGTAAAAACGGGAAAATCTCAGTCCGCCGGCCGCGAGCGAATCCAAGCTCGGCGTGTCGATCTCGCCCCCGAAACAGCCGAGATCGGAGTATCCCATGTCGTCGGACATGATGAGAACGATATTGGGCCGATCCGCCCTGCCTTCATGCCCCAGCAGCAGGCCGGCCGCCAACAGAAAGATCCACCGTTTCATACGTCAGCGCGCCTCATCCGCCGATCTTCCAGACATGCCCGTCGCTGCGGACGTAGATGGCGTCCCCGGCCACCGACGGGGTTCCCAGGACAACTTCGCCCAGTGCGAGCGAGCTGGTCACCTTGCCCTCGTCCCCGGAGCAGTCGATGATCTGCAAGAGGCCGTCCTCATTGACGCAATAAAGCCGTTCGCCCGATGCGATGGGGGTGGCGCTGAATTTCTTGCCTTCCATCCGGATCTGCCAAAGTCGCTTTCCGTCCTTGATCGCGCCGCAGGTCAGCACGCCACTGCTGTTCACCGTGTAGATGCGGTCCCTCACGATCACCGGACTGGACGTGCCGGGCTTCAGCTGACCGGACACCCAAAGCTCTTTTACGTCCTTGGTGCTGCTTCCCGGCTGGAGCGCGGTGATCCCGTTTGCGGGGACATACAGAACCCCGTCGGGCCCGAAAGTGCTGGAAGGAATCGTCGAGGCGCCGCCTCCGAAATACCAAACCTCCTTGCCCGAGCGTGGAGCGACCGCATGAATCCCGGCGGACGACTGCAGGATCGCCAGCTCCCTGCCATCGCGTTCAATGGCAATCGGAGAGGTCCAATTCGCGGCCTTGGGACGGTCCAGCTTCCAAAGGTTTTCTCCCGTGTTGACGTTGATGCCGGCCGCAAAGGATTCACTGTCGTTTTCGACCTGAACAACCAGAACGCCGTCGGCCACCACCGGTGAACTCGCCATCCCGAGGCTGTTGCTGGCGTTCGGATAGTCCACGGTCAATCCGCGCAACCAGACCAGATTCCCATCCAAGTCCAGGCATAGCAGATCGTTCGAGCTGAACAGAACGTAGAGGCGACGCCCGTCGCTCACCGGTGTCGGCGCGGCGACGCAGGTCTTCTCATGCGTCATGGTGCGACCCGTCGCCCAAAATTGCCGCTCCCAGAGCTTTCCTCCGCTCTTGGAATCCAGGCAAATCACATGGAGCCGAGACTGGTCCGGTCCACTCGCCGCGCTGAGAAACACCTTGTCCCCCACCACAATCGGGCTCGAAAGACCGCGTCCGGGCAGGTCCGTCTTCCATTTGACATTGGACTCCTTGAGTTCGGCCGGCAGCCGATCCGTGACAACCGACATGCCCTTGGGGCCGCGAAACTGCGTCCAATTGCCGGCGTCCGTCGAGCCGGCCGTGACGCAAACGATCATTGCGGTGATAATGGTCTTTTTCATGTTTCAAAAGTCTCCCGATCAATAACCCTTCTTGCCCCCCTTGGGCGGATTCAACGCAGCGGACGGTGTCGGCCTGCGATTCTTGGCAAGGACGGCGGCCCCGGTCGAGTCGCTCACCCGCAGCTGAAAATCCCACTCCTTGGTCCAAGGCTGTTCCTGTTCATCCTGACAAACCTTGACCAGGATCGTATTGATCCCCGCCTTGAGGTTCACCTTGAGGTGATACTGGTCGATTCGTTTTCCGCGATGGTATTCGTCGCGACCAAAAACGAATTTTCCGTTGACCCAAATTTTCCAGGCGTTCTTGCTGCCGAGCCGAAGTTCAGCCGGTCCCGCGGCCTGCGCTTCAAACTCGGTGAAAGCATACGCGGTGACCCCCTTCTTCATAGACAAGGCCGTGTTCATGTCGACAAGGCCGTATTCGTCTTCGGAAGTGAACGCCTGCCATTTTACCTCCCCTTCCTTGCCGGGATAGGCCCCGCCCAACTGGACGCCCTTTTCCGGGGGGAACACCCGGGCGAACCCCTCCCGTTCCGTGTTGTCGAAGGGACCCACAACCTGCCAGTCCATCAAGAATCCGAACTGCTTCGGCACATCCACCGTCTGTCCGAATTCCCGCAATGCGCCGACCGCCTTTTGAATCTGATCCACATCCCGCGCATATCGCAGCGCCTTCTGATACCCCCGGGTCGCGTCGTCCTTTTTGCCGTTCCGTTTGGCGGCATCGGCCGCATCGATCACTCCCTGAACGGCGTCGCGTCGCAACTCGACGCTGGGATCGTTGATGAAGTCCGGCACCAGACTTTTCGCCAGTTTGGCGTCGGCCTGTTCAATCAGATCAAAAGCGAAACGCCGGGCGCGGGGATTCCGCTCGGTGTCGTTGATGAATTTCCGCAACGCGGCGACCGGCAGCTTCCGACCCGCCGCCAGCTCCCGGTCGGCGATCGCGTGAACCGCCCCGCGCAACCAATTCGCGGCCAATGGCGAGGCGTCATCCATCGAACTCAGAATCACCACGAGGCTTCCGGCTTCCGCTTGCGAGAGCGTGCGCCAGGCCTCGGAGGCCGCGACGTTTCCGCGTCCCTCACCACCGACGGCCTTCACCGTCGCAACCGCCTCTTTCAGCTTCGCGGTCGAAACCGCCTGTAACTGGCACACGGCAAGGACCGCGAGCGCTGTTGTAACCAATTTCTTTTTCATGATTTCTGTGACTTTCTAAACCAAACCCGCCGGCAAACGCTCGTCGCTTAATAAACGTATTCGGAACGGGATGGAGGAATGCGCGGACGGACCCGATTGGACTGCGGCGCGCCTGTTTCACGGTCGAATTCGTCTTCCGTCCGCTTCTTCGGCAACACGTCCTTGGTCTCTTTGCGCCAATCATCCATGGCTGACCGCAGACGGCGCAGCGCGCTCAGATAGCGCGGATTGTCGATCAGGTTGTTCAATTCGTGCGGGTCGACCGACGTGTCGTAAAGCTCCTCGTAGGGGCGCGGCTTTTCGAAACACGCCAGCTTTGATCCCGCCAGCATGCCCTTGTCCCGAAGAGCCTGCATGGCCCGAAACGTCGTGCTGCGCAGCGCGTCGGCGGGCGGAGTCAGCGGGAGGTCAAAGTAGTAGTTGCGGATATACTTGAAGCGGCCGTCCCTCGAAGCCCGGCCAAAGGACTCAAAGTCATGCCAGTGCTGCTCCGCGAAAACAAATTCGCGAACGCTGGCCTTGGGGTTTTCCAGGATGGGCGCGAATGACACGCCTTGAAAGGTCGAGGGATTCTTTCGCAAGCCCGCGAGTTCAAGAAACGTCGGCGCGAGATCCACCGAGCTGACGAGTCCGTCCGTGACCGTGCCCGGTTCCACCTTCCCGGGCCATCTCACCAGCCAAGGGGTCCGCACGCCGCTGTCGTAGACGGATGTCTTGTCGCGCGGAAACGGCCGGCCGTTGTCGCTGATGAAAATCACGCAGGTATTGTCCGCGACACCCGCATATTCCAACTCGTCGAGCAGAAGACCGACATAGCTATCCAAACGCCGGATCTCGTCGTAATAGAGGGCCATCTCCTTGCGCACCGCCGGCACATCCGGCAGATAAGGGGGAAGCAGGACCTCTTCCGGCCGCGTCGGGCGCGGAATAATTCCCTCCTCGTAGTCCCGATGCGGATCCAACGCTGCGAGCCAGAGAAAAAACGGCTTGTCTTTCGCGCGCGCCCGGAATGCCGGCAGCCAATCCTCGCAGCCGCTCGCGTTCTTGGACGCGGTCATCTGCTTCATCCGCGCGGCTTCGGCGGCGGAGACTCCGGTCGGAAGTTGAAAGCCCCGCGTGTCCGCCTCGTAAACCCGATCAAAGTGACGCTTCGTCGCCTCGCCCAGATGCCACTTACCCGCCGCCGCAGTCCAGTATCCGCTCCGGCGCAGCCAATCGACGAAGGTGACCTGATTGCGTGGCAGTGGCCAATGCAACTGTTCGGCCCCGGTGGCGTGCGGATAACGTCCCGTGATGATGCTGGCCCGGCTCGGACTGCAGGAGCTGGCTGTGACGAAGGCCTGGTTGAATTTCATCCCCTCCCGCGCGAGTCGGTCGATGTTCGGCGTCAGCAAGGTCGGATGCCCGTAAGCGCCCGAGTCGTCCCAGGCCATGTCGTCCGCGATAATCAGCACGAAGTTCGTCCTCGGCTTCCGAATATCGATTTCAATCTTCGGAGCCGCCGTCGTTTCAACCACGACCGAGACCGCGAGGTACACGCATATCAAACAGTTGGACAATCGCCGGATCATAAGACGGGCGGAGTCTAAGCACCAGCGACGGCGAGGCAAACCGAAAGGCTGCCCGACAAAACCCCGCCGATTTCGAGCCGGCTTGCTTTGACAGCGCACCCGTCCCGGCCCTACTGTCGCGCACCCCTTAAGGCAAACCCCTGATGTCCGCGCCCGGAAAAGTCAAAAAACTGGTCTACGTCGTCGATGACAACCCGCTTTTGGGACAGGTCACCGCCCAGATCATCGGCTCAGACGGATACGAGACCCGTTTTTTCACGGACCCGCTCAAAGCCCGCGAGGCGTTGCGCGTGGATCGACCCTCTCCCGATATTCTGGTCACCGATTTTGATCTGGGCCCCATCGTCGGCTTTGATCTGATCGAGACCGCCCGCGAACACATCCCCGGAATCCGGTGCATGATCGTCAGCGGCACCGTGCAACCCCAGATCCTCGCCAATCACCCGACCCGGGCCGAAAAATTCCTGCCCAAGCCCTTCAAGGCCGACGAGCTGCTGGCCTGCGTCGGAGAACTGGCGAAGGACTAGACGGGCAGCCGATGTTCGAGCTCGTCGCGCCATACGAGCCCGCCGGCGATCAACCGGCCGCAATCGATGCGATCTCGAAGAATCTTGAGACGGGCGTCAAACACCAGACGCTGCTCGGCGTCACCGGCTCGGGAAAGACCTTCACGATGGCCAACGTGATCGCCCGGATCAACCGGCCGACCCTCGTCATCTCCCACAACAAGACCCTCGCCGCGCAATTGTACGCGGAGTTCAAATCCTTCTTCCCCCGAAACGCGGTGGAGTATTTCGTCAGCTATTTCGACTACTACCAACCGGAAGCCTACATCCCCCGCAGCGACACGTTCATCGAGAAGGATTCGAGCGTGAACGACGAGATCGAGCGCCTGCGCCTCAGCACGATGAGCTCGCTCTTCGCACGACGCGACGTCGTGGTGGTCGCCAGCGTCTCCTGCATCTACGGCATCGGCAGCAAGGAGGACTACGAAGCCATGGTCATCCCCATCCGGGTCGGTGACGAAATCGGTCGGGACACCCTGCTCTCCCGCCTCGTCGACATCCAATACTCGCGCAACGACGTGGCCTTCGAGCGAAGCCAGTTCCGCGTTCGCGGCGACACCGTTGAACTTCACCCGGGCTACGCCGAGGACGCCCTTCGAATCGAATTCTTCGGCGACGAGATTGAACGCATCACCCGCTTTGAACCGCTGACCGGCCATGCCATCGAATCGCTTCAAGCCATCACGATCTATCCCGGCAAGCAGTTCGTCACCCCAACCGAAAAGCTCAAGCGCGCCATCCTCTCCATCCGGGCGGAACTCGGCGACCGCATCGCGCATTTCGAAAAAAACGGCAAACTCCTGGAGGCGCAACGGATCAAGATGCGCACCGAATACGACCTGGAGATGATGGAGGAAATGGGATTCTGTTCGGGCATTGAGAACTACTCCCGCCACATCGCCAACCGCCCTCCCGGCTCCCGCCCGCACACCATCATTGATTTCTTCCCGGACGATTTCGTCACCGTCATCGACGAGTCCCACGTGACCGTACCGCAGGTTGGCGGCATGTACGAAGGGGACCGCTCCCGGAAGACCGTGCTCGTCGAGCACGGGTTCCGCCTCCCCAGCGCCCTCGACAACCGCCCACTTGAATTCAAGGAGTTTCAGAGCCTCCAAAATCAGTGCGTCTACGTCAGCGCCACGCCCCACACGCGCGAGCTCGCCTGGTCCAAGGGCAAGGTCGCCGAGCTGATCGTGCGCCCGACCGGGCTGATCGATCCCGAAATCACCATCAAACCCCTGTCGGGACAGATCGACGACCTGATCGAGGAGGTCCGCCAACGGGTGGAGCGCCGGGAGCGAACGCTTGTCGTCACGCTGACAAAACGCTCGGCCGAGGAACTGACCGACTACCTTCGCGATATCGGCATCAACATCCGATACCTCCACAGCGAGATCGGCGCGATCGAGCGCGTGGAAATCCTTCGCGCGCTTCGCAATGGCGAATTCGACGTGCTGGTCGGAATCAACCTTCTCCGCGAGGGACTCGACCTTCCGGAGGTCTCGCTGGTCGCCATCCTCGACGCGGACAAGGAAGGTTACCTCCGCAGCGCCACCAGCCTGATTCAGACCGCCGGCCGCGCCGCCCGTCACCTGAACGGCCACGTCATCCTCTACGCCGACAACCGGACGGAGAGCATCAAGAAGTTCCTTCAGGTATCCCAATACCGGCGCGAAAAACAGATCAGTCACAACACGGAACACAACATCACGCCTAAGAGCGTGTCGCGCGCCGTCGAAGGAAGTCTGTCCTCCTTCAAGGCGGAGAAATCCAAAGCCGACGCGGTCCTTCGCGAGACCGCCGGTGATTTCGACGTCACCGAAACCATCAAGGAACTCGAAGGCTCAATGCTTCAGGCGGCGAACAATCTCGAATTCGAAAAGGCCGCCCTCTTTCGAGATCAGATCAATGAATTGAAACGCGCCTACGGAGGGCAGGCCCCGAGCGCTTCAACGACTTATCCCACTCCCGGAAAATCGCGCGAAAACCGCAAGAAACGTGCCTCCGGCAAATAGCCTGTTTCGTTCGAGCTCCGTTCCCCGGCTTCCGTCCTTCCATAAAAATCTCAAAAGCAAGGACGTGCATTGAGGAAGGGAACACCGCTACATTGCCCGGATCATGAATTGCAAACTGCCCGGATTGTTCCCCCCGAAATTGGCAGCGATTCTCAGCGCCTTGCTTGCCGCCGTCCCGCTTCCCGGCGCTCCAACGAAAGACTCCTCCGTTGTGCTTCAATGGAATTTCGACGGGAATCAGGAACACGGCAAATCCCCAAGCGAGGTTGCCGGCCTTCATCTTCCGGACTACCCGGATTTCGCCACCAACAATCGCTCCGGTTTCTTCGACGGCAAAAGCGGCTTCATTGTGGTCAAGGATCACGAACGCGGCGGTTCGGCCAACCTGCGCTTTGACGCGGGGGATTCCATCACGCTCGAAGCCTGGGTTCGCGTGAAATCCATCGGGGCCGGGGAGATGCGCTACCTCATCGGCAAGGGGCGGAATGTCAAAACCGACAAAGATCTCGGCGATCAGAACCAGAACTTCGCCATGCGCCTTCACGGCACACCCGCCGGCAGCCAGCTTGGATTTCTTTTCACGAGCATTGATCACAAAGCCGCCGGCAAGCGCCACTGGCATCGTTGGCACAGCACAACCACCCTTTCCTCCGCGGCCTGGCATCACGTCGCCGTCGTCCACACCTTCGGCAAAAAGGGCCGACTCCGGGGCTACATCGACGGCAAGGAGGTCAAAGGAATTTGGGATCTGGATGGGGACACCGACCTTCCCCCCGTCACAGACGCCGCCGATCTGGTTGTGGGAAGCGGCTACACACGCGGTCCCGCGCAATCCTTTTCGGGGTGGATGGACAATCTTGTCCTGCACCGAAGCGCCCTGTCAGCGGAGGAGCTGTCATCGCGTTTCCATTACAACGCCCCGCCTCCGCCCCCGCCCCCGGTGACCACCGAGATGCTCCCCGCCGGAAAGATCCTCGTGCAGATCAGCACGGAGGGGGTTCCGGCCGCGAACAGTTGGCCCATCACCCCCAAAGTCACCGAAAGCTACCATGAAGAGGCCTTTGGCTTTTTTGATTGGCCCCTGAAATACATTTCCACCGGTGTCCGGGATGATCGTCCGATCCCCTCCCATTTCCGGGCCTCTGCGCTGATCCGATTCCCCAAGGGCAAGCATCGCCTTCTGTTGCGCAGCCGGGGCGCGAGCCGGCTCCACATCGACGGCGAAAAGGTGCTCGAAGTCGGTTTCCCCGCTGGTGACCCCGCCGGCCATCGTCCCCTCGCCGAGCAGGACACCTATCTCGATCTCGGACCTGATTTCCGATTCGCCCCGCCCGGCAACAACGAATCCTGGCGCGAGTTCGAATCCGACGGACGTGGACATTTCGTCATTCTGGAGACTCTGGTTGGAGGCGTCGCCGGCAAAAGCAAACGCCGCCCGGAATTGGGCGAAACCGTGTTCGCCGTTTCTCCCGAGGGCGAGCAGTCCTGGGAACTCGTCACACCGGGCCGGCGCCGCATCCCCTACACCGATGCCGGCTGGAAGGCCTACGAGGCCGAGCGCCGATCATGGCTCGACGAAATCAACTCCGCAGCCCGATCAAAACGTCGCGAGGCGAGTTCGGCATACTGGAACAAACGTCGCGATGCCGCCTCCGCCTGGCTTGCCTCAACAAAACCCGTCCCCGTTCCACCGCTTCCGGCCGCTTATCCAGCCCACAATGAGATCGATCATTTTATCGGCGCACGCATTGCAACGATCGCCGGGCAGGCGTCGTCATCCCGCGCCGGCGACATTGATTTTCACGCCGAGATTCAACCCATCCTCGAAGCCCGGTGTTACGACTGCCACCAGGGCGGAAAAGCCAAAGGCGGACTGCGTTTGGACCGACAAGACTCCGCTTTGAAAGGCGGCAAATCGGACGGTCCGGCGATCGTGCCGAAGTCCGCCGCGGCCAGCGCGCTCATCCAACGAATCACCACCTCGGACCCGGACGAAATCATGCCACCGAAGGGCGACGCGTTGGGCGCAAACGAGATCAGCCTGCTTACCCGGTGGATCAACGAAGGAGCCCCCTGGCCCGAGTTCAACATCGATCGCTTCGCCCTCACTCCCCTAAGCGACGACCTGGTGTTCCTGCGACGCCTGACCCTGGACACCGTGGGGGTCGCTCCGGACGAATCGGAAATCTCCGCCTTCCTGGCCGAAGATCCGAAGTCACGAAGACGGCACGCAATCGACCGCTTCATCGCCGATCCGCGCTGGGCGGATCGCTGGATGGGTTACTGGCAGGATCTGCTCGCCGAGAATCCAAACATCATCAACCCCACCCTGAACAACACCGGCCCGTTTCGCTGGTGGATTTACGAATCCCTGCAGGACAACAAGCCGCTCGACCTGTTCGTCACCGAACTGATCCGCATGGAGGGCAGCGAACGCTTCGGCGGTCCCGCCGGATTCGCCACCGCCTCCCAGAACGATGTTCCGATGGCGGCGAAAGGGGCCATCATCAGCGCCGCCTTCCAAGGCGTTGAAATGAAATGCGCCCGATGCCACGACGCGCCCTCCAACGTCTCGAAACAGGAGGACCTTTTCCAGCTCGCGGCCCTGCTCAACACAAAGCCGATCAAGCTCCCCGCCTCCAGCACCGTTCCACAGGACCGGCTCCACCAGACGGGCAGGAAAGCGCTCATTGAAATCACGCTGAAACCCGGTGCGATGGTTCAACCTGCCTGGCCCTTCGCCCGCTACTGCGATGAACAGATCGCAACCCGTCTCGCCGAGAATCCCGACAATCCGCGCGACCGCTTGGCGGCCCTCATCACCGCGCCCCAAAACGAGCGCTTCGCGCAAGTGATGGTGAATCGGGTTTGGGCTCGCCTGATGGGGCGCGGCATTGTGGAGAATCTCTCCGACTGGGAGAAAAGCGATCCAACGCACCCGGAACTGCTCAGGTGGCTCGCCCGTCGTTTCGTCGCCGACGGCTACGACCTGAAGTCGATCACGCGGCTCATCCTCAATTCCCACGCCTACCAGCGCGCCAACGACCCGGAAGCTCTGGAACCCGGCCCGCTTTACATCGCGCCCGTTCCCCGACGGCTCGAGGCGGAGCAGATCGTTGACGCGCTTTTTGCCGCCACGGGCACCCCGTTCGACCTGGAGGAGGTCAGCCTCGACATCGACAGCGTCCGGGCACTCAACAACTCGCTGACACTGGGCAAACCGCGACGCGCCTGGATGCTGGCATCCACCTCCAATGAACGGGACCGCCCCAGCCTGTCCCTTCCCAAAATTCAGGCCGTGGCCAGCGTCATGGAAACCTTTGGTTGGAGCGGCGCGCGTCAGGCTCCGACCAGCGTCCGAGAAACGGAGCCAAACATCCTCCAACCGGCAATCGTGGCCAACGGCACCATGGGCTCGTGGCTGACACGGCTGAGCGACCGTCACGGCATCACCCAACTCGCCATGGAATCCCAGCCTCTCGAGCAGCTGATCGACCGCCTCTTCTTGCGATTGCTCACCCGCAAACCAAGCGAGGCCGAGCGGAATCGCCACGTCGGCCTCCTTCGCAACGGCTATGAAACCCGCGTCATCCCGGAGTCCGACCGACCTCGACCGAAGCCGGTGAAGCGTCAACCCCGTCGCTACGTGAGCTGGTCCAACCATGTCGACGGACCCGCCAACGCCTTGGCTTTGGAACGGGAGATCGAAGCGCGCCGCGGCGATCCACCGACCGAAAAACTCGCCGCCGACTGGCGCGCGCGCCTGGAGGATGTCCTCTGGGCTTTGCTGAACGCGCCCGAATGGATGTACACTCCCTGAACCGATTTCCGTTCCTCAAGATCATGAACCGCCGTCAATTCATCCAACGCGCCGGCATCGTCACCGCCGGAACCGCGCTTGCGTCCCCCTCTCCCGCCTTCGCGCAGCCCGTCGCCGAGAACCTTCCCAAAGGCAAAGCCGAGCACTGCATTTTCATCTGGCTCGGCGGTGGCATGGCGCAGATCGACACCTTCGATCCCAAAAAACGCGGCAATCCCAAGTCCTCGCCCAAGCTTGCCGGATCCGATTATGACTCGATCGAGACCTCCGTCCCCGGCGTCCGCTATTCCGAGCATCTTCATCGCAGCGCCAAACTCGCCGAACACATCACCGCCGTCCGCACCGTGAATCATCACATCATCGACGAGCACGCGTTCGGCACCAACCACGTGCACACAGGCCGCCTCATCAGCGGCAACATCACCTATCCCTCCATCGGCTCGATCATCGCCCATGAACGCGGCGCGGCGGATCCCAACGTCCCGGCCTACATGCTCATCGGCTATCCGAACGTCAGTCGTGGGCCGGGGTTCCTCGGTGCCAAGGCCGGCTTTGTCTATCTGACGGACACCGAGAGCGGCCCGGCCGGATTCTCCCGCCCGGCGGACGTGGACGCCGCGCGTGCGGCACGCCGCCAATCCCTGCTCGAACCGCTCCTGGATCGGATTCCCGGGCAATCAATCGTTGCCCAATACCGCACCGCGCAGCAGGAGGCCCTTCGCCTGGCGGGCCCGTCCTTCATGCGGCACTTTCGCCTCGGCGAGGAGCCCGCCGAACTACGCAACGCCTACGGCGGCGAGTTTGGGCAACGCTGTCTTCTCGCCCGTCGCCTCGTTCAATCCGGCGTTCGTTTCATCGAGGTCTCGCACAACCTGAACTTCATCAACGGCACCGGCTGGGACACCCACAACGAGGGACAGCTCAACCAGCACCTTTTGATCAAGGAACTGGACATCGCCCTTTCCGCCCTGATCACCGACCTGAAAAGGAAGCGAATGCTCGACAAGACCTTGGTCGTGATCGGCACCGAATTCGGCCGACCCGCCGCATTCGACAGCCGCGGCGGACGCGGACACCAGGGCTCGTGTTTCAGCCTCGTTCTGGCCGGTGGCGGCCTGAAGCATTCCGGGGCCCACGGGGTCACGGATGAACTCAGTAAAAAGATCGAGAGCCAAGCGGTTTCGATTCCGGACTTCCACGCCACCATTCACGCCGCAATGGGCATCGACCCGTCGCACGAACTCTTCGCCGGTTCCCGCCCCGTCCCGATCACGGATGGAGGCCGCCCGATTCCGGCGTTGTTCGCGTGACTCAGCCCGCCTTCTCCTCCCGAATCTTCGCGAGCAGCGGGCCGACCTTTTCCCATTCGACCGCGTGCGGCATGAGACCATCGCGAACCGCGACGGCGCTGGTCACGCCGGCCGCCTCCCCCATCGCGACCGCGTTTCCGGTCACCCGGTAGCTGGCGTGCGCGATGAAGTCACCGCTGATGCAGCGGCCCGCCATCATCAACCCGTCCACGTCCCGCGCGATCAGCGCGCGAAGAGGAATGTCGTAGGGACTCATCTTCACCCCCGCGTTGTGATAGGCGGCCTTCTTGTTCGCCTCGCGACTCATGGCATGGACATCCACCGTGAAGGTTGGCCGGACAACACCGTCCGCGTGCCGGCTCCCCTTGAGCAGATCCTCCCGCTGAACCACATAGCGCCCCCGAATCCTTCGCCCGTCCCGGATTCCGATCTGTTCCGGCGTCGCCGCGATCTGAACGCCTTCCCACGGTCCGCCCAGCTTTCGCAATCCGTGGACGATCGCGTGAATCTCGGCGCGGGCCCTGACGGTCGCCTCGGAAACACGATCCGCCTCGAAGGGCTTGATGCCGTATTCGTGATTGATCATCACCGCCACCAGATTGTCCCGGACCGGAAACATTGTCGGCAGGCCGTACGAGGGATCAAAGCCCGCCCTCTTGATCTCCTTGAGAAAGGCCCGTTTTGTCGCGGTGTTGTCCTTGCCGTGTCCGGTCCCTGAACCATGAATGACATGCGCCAATTCCCGTGCGTCCTTCACCACCAAAAGCGCGCACATCGACATGGGCTGACATGGGCAATCATCGGATTGACCAATCTCCCATTCGCAACCCGCCTGGGCTCCGAGATCGCCATCCCCGGTCGTGTCGATGAACACGTTCGCGCGCCACGCCTGCCTGCCCGCCTTCGACTCGGTCACGATGGTCCGAATCCGCTTCGCCACGCTGTAGGCGGCGGTCACGCGCGTATGAAGCTGCAGCTTGACGCCCGCCTGCGTGCAAAGCTCGTCGAGCAGGACCTTCATTTCCTCGGGCTCGTAGGAGATCCCCGTCCGACCCTTACCGCGATAGGCGTCCCGCTCCGCAAGTTTTGACACGAGTTCGCTCGTGAATCCCGGTTTGTCGAAATCGATCAACCACCCCAAAAGACCCGCCGTCCAGATGCCACCAAGACAACCGTGCGCCTCGAACAAGCGCACGCTTGCGCCCTGCCGCGCGGCCGTCACCGCAGCCGCGATCCCCGCCGGTCCGGCTCCGCAAACAATCACATCCACGTCGTCGGCGATCTTCAGTTCGCGGGAAGGTTCCACGAACGAATCCGTTCCTGTCGCCCTGCTTCGGGACACTCCAAATCCACCCGCCGCCAACAACAGCCCGGCCCCTTTGACCACGCCACGACGGGACAGATCGCCACCAGATTTCGTTTTCATTCTCAAATCCTATCCAGCCCGACTCCTCCACGCCAGATGACAATCGGCGCAACTCGCATGGAACGGCGAAAAGGCTGAATTCAGATGGCGTCCGTGAACCGCCCCAAAACGGGCCATCGATCGAACGAATCCTCATTGCCAAGCAACCGCCGG
>JADHOF010000071.1 GCA_016779125.1 Verrucomicrobiia bacterium
GCTTGGCCGGCGCGTCCGTGTCCTGCCCTTCAATGTGGGATTGGACGCGAAAGATTGTGAACTCCTGCGACTCTATGCGTCCGGTGAGGCCGAGGGGCCGGTGCAGCTCGATGTTGGTGACAAGATCGATTATTCGGGGATCGAGGAGTATGTTGAAAACTTCACGGCCGAAGCCGGCGTTCATGCGCACGCCGTGGTTTTTAACCTCGCCACGACGCCGGAGGCTGAAGTCCAGGGGATGCTGCTGGCGGGGCTCCGAGACCGGGTGTCGCGACTCTGGGTGTATCTGGATGGAGCCGCTTTCACCGCCCGGTTTTCCGGTGAGCCAAACTTTTCGACACGGATGGCCGGGCGTCGGGAATTGTGGATTCGTTTTTTGGAACAGTACGCTTTGAAACCGATCTTTCTCCGCGCTGAAACATGAACCGCCCCGAACTTCATGTCAGCCTTGTCTCGCACACCAACGTCGGCAAGACGACGCTGGCGCGGACGCTGTTGCGCCGGGATGTCGGCGAGGTGTTCGACCAGGCCCACGTGACTGATCTCGCCGAGGCGCATGTGTTGATCCGCACGGGAGATGGCGTGTCGCTGACGCTTTGGGACACGCCCGGGTTCGGCGATTCGTTTCGCATCTGGAAGCGCCTGAGGCAGGCGGACAACGCGCTGGTCGGGTTTCTCACCAGCCTGTGGGATCGGTTCACGGACAGGCCGTTCTGGTGCAGTCAACAGGCGATCCTGAATGTGCGAGATCACGCCGAGGTGGTTTTGTATCTCGCGAACGCGGCCGAGGATCCGGACGAGGCCGCCTACATCCGGCCGGAGATCGAGATTCTACAATGGCTTCGGAAACCCGTCCTGGTGTTGCTCAACCAGACCGGTCCACCCCGTGATCGCGACACGGAGGCCGCCGAGGTGGAGCGATGGCGGCGGCACTTCGAAGGTTTCGCGGCCGGTTCCGAGGTGATCGTGTTCGACGCCTTTGCCCGGTGCTGGGTGCAGGAGGAGAATCTGTGGGCGCGAATCCGCGATCTGCTTCCAACGGAGCGGCGTCCGTTCATGCAGGAATGTCTGGAGCACGCGCGAGGCGAGAACCTGGCCCGATATCATGCAGCGATGCGCGGCTTGGCCAAGGCGTTGAGTGAGATCGCACTGGACCGCGAGCCCTTGGAGCAGAGTCTCGCGGAGAAATTTCTCGGGCCGCTTTCGGACAACTTCCGCGAGCCCCAACGCAGGGCGATGGCGACCTTGGGCGAGAGGATGGTAAGGGTTCTGACCGGTGCCCTGAGTGAAATCATCCGGCTGCACGAGCTGGACGGGGAGGCGGCGCGAATCATCGAGGAGCGTTTTGAGGATGACTTCGCGGTGAAGCAACCTGTCAACAGCGGCATTGCGGGCACGATCGGAGGATTTTTGAGCGGCGCTTTGACGGGGCTTGCGGCGGATCTTGCGGCGGGTGGATTGACCTTCGGCGGTGGAGCCTTGGTGGGGGGCTTGCTTGGTGTGACCGGTGGTGTGTTGGCCGCCGAGAGTGTGAATTTCGTTCGGGGAGAACGGACGGCATTCGTCTCCTGGTCGCCGCGCTTTCTGTCCGGGATTCTCCGTTCAACGATCCTGCGTTATCTGGCCGTCGCCCATTTCGGCAGGGGACGCGGGCAGTGGACCGAATCGGAGCATCCGCGCTTTTGGAAGGAGACGGTGGAGGCCTCGACGCACGGTCTGAACGCCGAGGTTGAGTCGGTGCTCAAAAACCTTCGCAAAGGAAACGATGCCGCCGCGATGGAAGTCCTGCTGACCAACGCCACCGGCATGACGCTGAGTCGAATCTATCCGGACGTTTACACCGGACTCAAGTTGACGGAGTCAGCGGAGCCTTCGGACCCGGCCCCTTCGTGTTCCTCGCAAGGATTGCTGTCCGAGAAAGCGGAGTGACGGCGCGGAGCCGTCGTGCTTCATTTGCGCGCCCGTGACAGGAACCATCATCAACGCGGTTTGCATTCTCCTTGGCGGAGTGATCGGCCTGATCGCCGCGAATTCGGTCGGTCCGGCGTTGCAGCAGCGCATTCGGCTCATCTTGGCGGCCGCGACCATCTATGTGGCCCTGGAGATGATCTGGAGCGGTGTGAACGGCGGATTCATGCGCGGTCTCGGTCAGCTGGGGATCGCCTTCCTTTCGTTGGTGATCGGAAACGCGACCGGCATGGCGCTTCGTTTGCAGAAGGGGTTGAACAGTCTTGGCGCGGTGGCAAAAAAGTCGATGGCCGCCGCCGGGCGTGGCGATGACCGGTTCAACGAGGGCTTCATCACGTGCACGATCCTTTTCTGTGTCGGGCCGATGGCGATCATCGGATCGATCGAAGACGGGCTGAACGGCAACTTCAAAATCCTGGCCCTCAAAGGATGTCTCGACGGATTGGCGACGATGGGATTCGCCGCCATGTTTGGCGTCGGGAGTCTTCTCGCGGCGGTGCCCGTGCTGGCCTATCAGGGAACGATCACCCTTTGTGCTGGGGCGTTGCAGCCGCTGCTCGGACCGCCGTTGATGGACGCCGTACGCGTGACCGGCGGGCTGCTGGTCTTCACAATCGTGGTGGTTATTCTGGACATTCGGAAAGTCCCGCTGGCCAACTACCTGCCCGCGCTCGTGTACGCGCCCTTGCTGACAAAATGGTGGATGTAGAACGACAGGCTGATCCCGCCCGCCGGCGAATCTTCAAGACGCTTGCCGCATTGCTGCCGAGTCTGATCGGTTGCGCCGCCGTGGTCGCGCTGCTGATTCATCAGGAGCGGCTGGTCGTCGATCTTGAAAACGGAATCGTGCGGTTTCAAACGCCCCCGACCTATCTGGAGGAACCCGGGCACGAGGTCAGCGGACACCGTTACCTCTATGACGCCCACCTGGGTTGGCGGAACATTCCGTCCTGGAAATCAAGCACGCATGGACGCACGTTGACAATCAATTCCAAGGGCTTGCGGGACCGGGAATACCGATTTGAACGCACACCCGGTGTTCCCCGCATGCTGGTGCTCGGGGACTCCTTCACATGGGGTTACGGTGTGAGCGACGAGGAGATTTTCACCGAGGTGATGGAACAGGCGTTCACGGACGCGGGAACGCCATGGGAGGTGGTGAACTCGGGCGTTTCAGGTTGGGGCACGGACCAGGAATACCTGTTCCTCCGCAGGGAAGGATTTCGCTACCGGCCGGATCTGTTGATCCTCGCGTTTTATGTCAACAACGACCCCTTGGAGGTTTCGGCCAGTGTGACTTATGGAATGGGGAAGCCCTATTTTGCCTCCACCAATCTCGGGCAGCCCTTTCCCCCGACCGTCGCGAGTCCCGGCGAACAAATCCGATGGCTTGAAAACCGGCAACCTCTCGCCGTCACCCTCGCGCTGGTGGGCGGGATTCAAGAAGAGTGCCGCAAGCTCGGGGCGCAGATGGTCCTGATGAAATTCGGCGTCTTCGGACACGAGGAAAATCCGATCGCCACGGAGTTTTCCACCGAGTTTCTCGCCGCGACCCGCACGACCCTGCCGGAGATCTCGATACTGGATCTCGACCTCGAGTTTTCGGCCGCCGGACTGACCCACGAGCAGGTCTTCAACGGCAATCATGATCGCCATTGGAACGCCTTCGGGCATCGTTTTGTCGCCGACGCCCTGCGCCGTCATCTGGTCGCGACGGGCCTGGCCGAGGTGGGGCAGGGAACGCCGGGTTCCAAGGGCGGAGCCAGTTTGTAAGTGACGTCGCGTGTCGCTGGGCTAGTCTCGCCTCCGTAACGGAATTCACGCTTATGATACCGGCATTAATCATCCTCGGAGTCGTCGCCTTCCTCGCGCTCATCGTCGGCCTTTGGGTCATGGGGGCCTACAACGGACTCGTCACCCTGCGCAACCGCTTCAAGAACGCCTTTGCGCAGATCGACGTGCAACTCAAGCGCCGCTACGACCTCATCCCCAATCTTGTCGAGACCGCCAAAGGCTACATGAAGCACGAACGCGAGACGCTGGACGCGGTGATCTCCGCCCGGGCGGAAGCCCAGAAGTGCGAGGTGAATGTCAGCGCGGATCCCTCCGATCCCGCCGCCATGCAGTCCCTGATGCAGGCGGAAGGCAAACTCGGCGGCGTGCTCGGCCGACTGATGATGCTCACCGAGAACTATCCCGACCTGAAGGCCAACGAGAACATGAAGCAGCTGACCGAGGAGCTGACGACGACCGAAAACAAGGTTGCCTTCGCCCGGCAGGCCTACAACGACTCGGTGATGGCCTACAACACGAAGCGCGAGGTCTTCCCCACGAACATCATCGCGGGCATGTTCAACTTCAAGGAGGCGACGATGTTCGAAATCACGGACGCCGCCGAACGAAACGCGCCGAAGGTTTCGTTCTGATCCGCTGAACCGGGCCCGCCGTCCCCGATCCCATGGTTGATTTCTTCGGACACCAGGATCGAGCCCGCCGCCAGACGGGCAAACTGGTATTTTATTTCGCCGTCGCGATCGGGCTGACGATCTGCCTGGTCTATCTGGCCGTCGCCGCAATTCTCCTTCATCGCGGGCGCGAGCCGGGTTCCTTGGAGTGGTTGTGGAACTCGGAACTTTTCATGTGGGCTTCCGCCGGCACGCTGGCGGTCGTATTTCTGGGGAGCCTGTTCAAGATCATCGAGTTGTCTGCGGGCGGAAAAGCGATCGCGGAAATGCTGGGAGGGCGTCCCGTCAGTCAGAACACGTCGGATCCGGATGAGCGGAAGTTGTTGAACGTCATTGAGGAAATGGCGATCGCGTCCGGTGTGCCGGTGCCGGATGTCTACCTGATGGATCACGAGAACGGCATCAACGCCTTCGCGGCCGGCACGACGGTGAATGACGCGGTCATCGGCGTCACGCGCGGCTGTGTCCGTCAACTGGACCGGGCCGAGCTGCAGGGAGTGATGGCGCACGAGTTCAGCCACATCTTGAACGGTGACATGAAGCTCAACCTTCGTCTGACGGGTTGGATTCACGGACTGCTCTGCATCGCGATCATCGGACGGGTGTTGCTGCATTTCGGAGGCTCGTCGCGCAGCTCAAACCGGGAAGGCAAGGGTGGCAACCCGCTGCCCATCATCGGTTTGGCGCTGATGGTTGTCGGCGGCATCGGAATGCTCTTTGCCAAGCTGATCAAGGCGGCAGTCTCGCGGCAGCGGGAGTTTCTGGCCGACGCCTCGGCGGTTCAGTTCACACGTAATCCGGACGGGATTTCCGGCGCGTTGAAGAAGATTGGGGGACTCTATTCCAAACTTGATTCCCCGAAGGCGGAAGAGGCGAGCCACCTGTTTTTCGGGAACGGTCTGGGCTCCAGTTTCATGCAGGCCTTTGCGACGCATCCTCCCTTGGAGGAGCGCATTCGACGGATCGATCCGAAGTTTGCGGGTGAGTTTTCGGAATCCCCCGCGCCGACCTCCGCCATTGAATCCCAGCTCGTTGCGGCTTTGGCTGGTGACGTCCGCCCCGCGCCATCCGCCCCACCGCCCGTGCCCAAGGCGAGGGTGATGGAGCAGATCGGGCGGCTGGACAGCGCCAACATCGACTACGCGCGGGGACTGGTCGAAGGGTTGCCGACCCGAATTGTTCAGGCGGCGCACGAGCCCTTCGGGGCGGTGGCGCTTTGCTATTCTTTGCTGTTGAGCTCCGATCCGGACACACGCCGAAAGCAGACCCGAATTCTTCAGTCCAGCGAGAACGCCGCGATCGTCATGGAGGTGGATGCGCTGACAAGAAGCGCCGTGGGATTGGACGAGCGTGCGCGCATCCCCTTGATCGAAATGTCCGTTCCGGCGCTGCGCCAGATCGCCTCGTCCCAATATGCCACCTTCATTCGGACCATCCGGGGACTCAGCGAGGCGGATCGGCAGATCGACCTCTTTGAATTCTCGCTCGAGAAGATTCTTCGGCGTCATTTGGAGCCCGCGTTCACAGGTCAGTCCGGTGACGCGGTTCACTATCATTCGCTCGAGCCGCTTTTGCGGGATGTCAACGTGCTGCTCTCCGCCCTGGCCTATCTCAGTCATGACGAAGATGCCGAGGTTCGGAACGCCTATTCCACAGGTGTCGCCGCGTTGGGTGGATCTCGTGGAATGAATCAGCTGTCACTGAACGACTGCGGTCTGGCCGCGGTGGATCAGGCGATGGATCGCGTCGCGTTGGCGGATGCCCGCACGAAGGAACGGATCGTGACGGCGTGTGTCGAGGCGGTGACGGCCGACGGGGAAATCCGGGCCGGTGAAGGGGAGCTGCTTCGGGCTGTTTGCGCGGTGCTGAACGTGCCGTGTCCGCCGTTGATCTGAGTCAATACTTCCGCCAAAGGGTCGGGCTGAAGAGCACGAGAACCGCGAAGAACTCGAGGCGTCCGAGCAACATGAAGCCGCTCAGGATCAATTTTGTGGCCGGTCCCATGAAGGCGAAGTTTTGGGTTGGACCGACCAGACCGAGTCCCGGGCCGATGTTGAAAAGACAGGCCATCACGGCCGACGAACCGCTGTCCATATCCATCATTGGCTCGAGCAGGCAGACCAGTGCTGTGCCCGCGAAGACGGATACGCCGGCCAGAGCCAGAACGAAAAGCGCCTGGGTGCGGGAGGCTTCGTCCACCGACTGTCCGTTGAGCTTGATGGAAAAAATCTGATTGGGCCGGAACGCGTTCACCACCTGCTGTCGGACGATCTTCGCGAAGAGCAGCCAGCGTCCGACCTTCAGTCCGCCCGCGGTTGAGCCCGCGCATCCGCCGAGGCACATCAGGGCGAGGAGGATCACGGCCGAGAATGGGGGCCATTCGTTGAAATCCTCGGTGGCGTATCCCGTGGTGGTCACGATGGTGACGACCTGAAAGAGCGATCCCCGGAAAGCCTGGCCGAGGCTGTGCTGGCCGAGCAGGATCAGGTCCGTTGCGATCAGCCCGGTCGCCGCCGCGACGAATATCAGAAACCATCGGGCCTCCTCCTCGACTTTCCATCGCTCCCAGCGTCCCCGGAGCAGCCACGCGTAAAGGATGAAGCTGACACTGCCCAGCAACATGAAGAGCACCAGCCAGAGTTCGATTCCAACGCTGTCGTACGCGGCGATGCTGCGGTTCTCGGGGCTGAATCCGCCCGTCGAGATCGCGGTGAACGCGTGCGAGATCGAGTCGTAGACACTCATTCCCAAGACCGCGAGACCGGCCGCGCAGGCCACGGTGAGGCCGAGATAGATCAGCCACAGCTTGACCGCGACGTCGTGAATGCGCGCCTGGAGGCCCTGGCTGGATTTGGCCGAGGATTCGTGCCCGAAAAGAGCTTTGCTGCCGACGCCCAGATAGGAGAGCAGCGCGACGAAGAGCACCAGAATGCCGAGGCCGCCGAGCCATTGGGTCAGGGAACGCCAGAGAAGGATGCTGCGCGGATACTTGTCCAGATCGGTGATCACGGTGGATCCCGTGGTGGTGAAACCGGACATGGACTCAAAGAGTGCGTCTTCGGCTGAAAGTCCCGGCTCGCAAAACACGTAGGGAAGGGCACCGAACACGGCGCTCAGGATCCATCCCAAGCCGACGATTGCGATCGCCTCCTTCCGCAGCATTTCGCGGCCTGAGTTTCTTCCCGCAAGGACGAGCGCCAGCCCCGCGCCGATGGTGATCAGGATGGACCAGGCGAAGGCCTTGGCCACGGCCTCTTCGCGGGGCGAGGCCAGCCACGCGTAAAACAGGCATGAAAGCATGGAGACTCCCATGAGCGCGAGGAGGAGCCCCAGGATTTTGCTCAACAGCCGGTAGTTCATCCTTGGCCGTAGATTTTCACCGCCTGCGCCTTCGAGCCCGGCGTCACGATGATATACAGCGTGTCGCCCGCGTTGAAGGTGTCCTCACCGATCGGCACAAAGGCGGTGTTGCCTCGAATGACAGCCACAAACCCCGTTCCGGCCACCACTGACATCTCGCGAACGGTGGGGCCGACCAGGGGGCTTTTGGCGCTCAGGCTGAAGGCGAGAACCTCCGTCTCGCCGGCCAGGGTGAAGGCCTGCTGATAGCGTTCGGAGGTGACGAAGCGCAGCAGTTCGCGGCTGGTCGTCTGCCTGGGGCTGACCGCCGCGGTGATGCCGAGCTGCTCCTTGTGATCGGTGATGACGTCCGCGTAGTCGGCCCGTTGCACGAGGGCGATGGGATACTTTACGCCGAGCGTCTTCGCCTGAAGGCACATCATCACGTTGTCCTCGTCCTCCCCGGTGACCGCGATGAAGAAATCCGCTTCGCCGACCTGTTCCTCGATCAGTTCCTTGCGCGAGGTTGCATCGACGTTCAGCACGATCGTTCGCTGCAGTTGTTCCGTGAGCCATTCGCAGCGTTCCTTGTCGCGTTCAAAGATTCGGACGCGGCTGGAGGAGCCCTCGAGCATCTGGGCCAAGGCGAAGGCGTATTCGCCGCCGCCGAGAATCACGACGTTGTATTCGGTCGATGCGGCGGGGTCCGACTCCAGAAAGGTGATGGTTTCCGCGAGTTTCGAAGGCTCGCCGATGAGCGTGACCATGTCCCCGACCTGTAGGATCTCGTCGGCTGTGGGCACGATGCTTTGGCCGTGGCGCTGAATGAACGCGATGCGCACGCGCTCCGGCAGTTTGATTTCCCGGATCGGTTCCTCAACGGCCTGGCAGTGCGGTGAGATAAACACCTGTTGCAACTCGATCTTTCCGTGCCCCAGTTCCTCGACCGCGATCCGTTCGGGGTTACGCACGTATTTCGCCAGGTCCACCGCGGTGAGCCTTTCCGAGGAGAAGAGATGATCGATGTCGAAGTGGGCCTGATGATTGAAGAGCCACTGTTCGGCCTGCGTTTCGGGGCGGACGCGCGCGACAGTCTTTTTCGCTCCGAGCGCCTTTGCGATGGAAGCCGAGACAAGGTTGGTG
The DNA here is from genome assembly GCA_016779125.1 of Verrucomicrobiia bacterium. Classification (GTDB taxonomy): domain Bacteria; phylum Verrucomicrobiota; class Verrucomicrobiia; order Limisphaerales; family JAYPXF01. The sequence goes on from JADHOF010000071.1 coordinate 8,916, forward strand.
CTGTCGTCGCTGGTCAGCCCGAGAAACAGGTCGCAGTCGGCGACGTCTGCGCGGGCGAGGGTGGTGACCGAAGCCGCGTCGCCCTGAATCACCTGCGCGTCCAGCCGCTCGTTGAGGTCGTCGACCAGCGCCTCGTCCCGTTCGATGACGGAAATGCTGTGGGCGCGGTTGGACAGGCTTTCCGCGAGGTGCCGGCCGATTTCACCGGCGCCGACGATGATGATTTTCACTGGATGGAAGCTAGCTTCGCGCGCCCGGCGGCGGGAAGCACAAAGCCGGAGGCTCAGCGAACCTCAAGCAGCTCCACCTCGAAGACGAGCGTCGAGTTCGGAGGGATCGCGCCTGGAAAGCCGGCCGCGCCGTAGGCTTTTTCCGGCGGGATGGTCAGCTTGACCTTGTCTCCGACCTTCATCTGGGCGACGCCTTCGTCCCATCCCTTGATGACCTGGCCGACGCCGAGGGCGAACTCGAAGGGTTGGTTGCGGTCAACGGAGCTGTCGAACTTGCTGCCGTCCGTCAGCGTGCCCGTGTAGTGGACGACGACGATTTGACCGCGTTTCGGTGACGCGGCGTCAGGTGATTCCGCCCGTTTAAGGTAATCGATCTGCATGCGCGCGGATAATAATTGGGCTTCGAGGAATGACGACGAAAAAGGCGGGAATCACTTGGGTAGCCACTTTTCCCAGTTTTTGCCGAAGGCCTCGACGTTCTCCGGAGTGACCGGTGTGAGCGGAAAGTTGTCGATTTCCTTGGCGGGCTTCTTACGGAGGTGTGCCTTGTTGATGATGTGCTCGACGCTTTTGTAGCCGTAGCCGTAGACGTCCTGTGAAAGTAGCAGCGGAACGTGGCCGGAGCGGACGTAGTCGAGTTGCTGGGGCAGGGCGTCCACGCAGACGCACTTGATGGTGCCGGGTGTCCATTTCAGGGCGTTGTCCGTAAAGAGGGGCCAACCGCCAAGGAGCCCCCAGCCGGTGAGTTCCGGGTGGGCCTGCATCACCTGCTCGATCCGGGCGACGGCGTCCTGCGGTGTCTCCTTGTGATAGAACACGTCCAGCAGACGAATGCCGGGATAATCCTTGGCCGCGGCCCGAAAGCCGCGCTCGCGTTGCTGGAGGTTTTGCGCGTTTGGATTTCCGTCGATGGCGGCGACGACGCCCTTGCCATTCAGCTGTTTCGCCAGTTCGAGGAAGGTCTGGCGTCCGCATTCGAAGTCGTCGATGCCCACGGCGACCATGCGTTTGCTCCGCGGCGCGTCGCCCGAAAAGGTGACCACGGGCACGCCGTAGCGTTCGGCCTTGTTGATCGAGTCGATGAGTTTGTTGGCGTCCGAGCAACTGATGATGATGCCGTCGGCCCCGTTGAGCAGGAGCTGCTCGATGATCTCCGCCTGGCGTTGCGAGTCCTCCTGATTCGGTGTGCGCCAGTCGATGCGGATGTTGACGCCGTATTTTTTCCCCAGATCACGGGCCGCGTCGTTCGCGCCCACGCGGGAGGCCTCAAAGAAGGGGTTGCCCTGCGATTTGGCGATCATGCCGATCACGTAGGTGCGGGCGGCCTCGGCGGAAAGGCCGGTGGAGATCAGCACGGCTGCGGCAAGGAGACGTAACGGGGATTTCATGGGGCGGGAGGATAGCGGCCGGCTCCGAATTGCCAACGAAGTTTGTGGGGCGCGGCGCGGCGCGGGGATTGCGATTCCGGACTGCGCGGGTATGCTGACCGCAGAATCAAATGATGCAGGACACAATTGCCAGGATCGAGGCGCGGCTGAATCGCGCGGAAAAAATGTCGGATGAAACCCGCCGCGATCTGCTCGCCTTGCTGGAGGAGCTGAAGGCCGAGGTGAACGGACTGGCCGACACGCACGCCGACGAGGCTCAAAGCATTGCCGGTTTCGCCCAGGTGTCCGCCCATGAGGCGACGCGGAACGAGCCGAACGCGGCGGCGCTCGGGCATTCGATCGGCGGACTGGAAGCGTCGGTCGCGCAGTTCGAGCAGTCGCATCCCGGGCTGGTCGGCGTGGTCAATCGGGTTTGCCACGCCTTGTCGAATCTCGGGATCTGACCTCCGTCCGCCGCTTTCAGAAGTTCTTTTCCAGGAACTCCTTCAGAAGGCCGGACTTGGCCGGTCTCGCGCCGAAACTCCAGCGCTTGTTGGCCAGGTGGTAGGCGTATCGCTCGGCCTTGCCCTCCGCGTTTGCGGCGAAGACGTTGCACCATTCCGTGTTCACGCCCCACGCGATCAGGAATTCGATGTCGCCCTTCAAGAGCCTTCGCCAGTTTGGCACCGCTTCGAGGCCCCGATCGGTTCCCGCGCTGGCCTTCGCCAGATCGAGCAACAACGGATCGACGGTCTTGCGGAAGGCGGGATTCGCCTCAGCTGCGCGGTCGAGGCCTTTCACCAGATGTTTGCACATGCGGCCCGGTGAATGTTCCTCCAGGTGCGCGCGGTTTTGCATCCAGTCCTTGCAGTCGCACAGATGGCGTTTGAGATCGACGCGGTGCTCGGTGTCGAACTGGCTGGTGGGCGAGATCGTGATAATCTGGTCCAGAACGGGCAGGTGAAAATCGGTCAGCTCGGACGGGGCGGCGGGGGTGACCTGCGTGATGCTGGTGTCGCCCGTGAAGCCGCCGGCGCAGATGATCTCGATCCCCTGCAGGATCTTGGCCAGGCCTTCGATCTCATAGGTGTCCACGGTACCGTCGCTGAAGACGTCCTTGAGCACTTCAAACACCGCGATTCCCGGCCATGATTTGCGGGCTTCGCGGTCGTCGTTCAGGTGGGTGGCGAGGCTGATGACCTCGTCTTCGGTGACGATTCCGTCCGCCATGATCTGGCGGATGAAATCGACGGTCGGCTGATGTCCTGTCATTGGTTTGTCGGGGCTGCTGCTGCGTCGGTCGGTTGGTCGCCGGGGAGGCTAGCACAGGCGCGGGACTGGCGTCATCAGAGATCTGGCGTTGGCGTGCCCGGGGAGGGATTGTGCTTGCTGACGCGGTGTTCCGGCGGGAGGTTTCGGGCTCCATGAACACCCCCGCGCGTTATCTTCTTTCCTGGTTGTTGTTGTCTGGTCTTTCCATGTCCGCTCCGGCGGCGACGGTTCTGTTCGTTGTTGGCGAGGCGGAATATGGAACGGCTGAATCGCTGCCAGCCTTCGCGAAGTCGGATTTGGAGCCGGCGGGTTATCGGAGCGAGTTCGTGTTCGCGAAATCGGGCGAGCGGAGTTCGGAGGAATGCCACGAATTTCCGGGTCTGGGGGCCGCGCTGAAACGGGCGGACGTTTTGTTCCTCAGCGTGCGGCGTCGATTCCCCTTGGCGGCGGACTTGAAGGCGATTCGCGACTGGATCGAATCCGGGAAACCCGTCGTTGGAATCCGGACGTCGAGTCACGCTTTCGGCGAGCGCCCGAAAGGCGCGGGATATCAGGCCGCGGCCGGGCATGCCGCGTGGAACTCCTTTGATCAGGACGTGTTGGGCGTGTCCTACACCGGTCATTACAACAGCCGCAACGGCCACGCGTGCCTCGTTCGCGTAGATCCCGGTGCTGCAGGGGACTCCATTCTGAAGGGATTGAAGCTGCCGCAACCCGCGTTGATTTTTTCGCACCTGTACAAATCCGAAGTCATCGATCCGGGCGTCAAAGTGCTGTTGCGCGCTTCGATCAAGGAGGAAGATGCCGACGAGCCCGTCGCGTGGACCGTGACGCGTGGTGGTCAGAGGACGTTCTATACGTCGGCGGGTGGCGCGGATGAGATGAAGTTGCCCTGGTTTCGAAAACTCCTTGTGAACGGAATCCGGTGGTCGCTCGGTGGAACTGGAAAAGGGACGGCCGGCGTGAATCCGGTTCTGGGGCGATGGAAGTTGTCGATCGCCGACGCGCAAGGAACTTTGCACCACCCGCTGATCACCCTCGCCGCAGAAGGACAAGGTTTGGCGGGCACATACCGGGCCGCCTCGGATAATCAGGAATACCCCGCGCGGGAGATCAAGGCGGAGGGTGGGAGGCTGAGCTTTCTCGTGGAAGGTCCCGAATGGACGGTGCGTTACGACGGCCGTTTGGAAGGGGATTCGCTGGCAGGCAGGTTGACCTATGATATTGCCGGGCAGCAGGGCGTCACGGAATTCTCAGGCACGCTTGAGCCGTGAAGCCGGTGCCGGGTGGGCGGTTCAAGCGTCCGTCTGAAGCTGTTGAACGTATTGTCTCACCGGGCCGAAACCCACCGGGTGTCTGCCGTAGGACCAGCGGCCTTCCGCGAAATCGTAGCCGTATCGCTCGTAGACCGCCTCCTCGATTGGCACGAGGACATGAGCCCAATTCGAGCTGCCAAACGAGACGAGGCTGGTGCCGTCGTCGGTCATCAGGAGATTGTAATACTCCACGGCATGCGTGCCCTTGCCACGCTGGGTTCGCTCGCCGAGCAGCCAGCTCAGCGGTGCGTTCATTTCCGGCAGCGACTCCTTGATCCGGTTCAGCTCCGCGGTCAGATGCCGACAGAGTCTTCCTCCGGACCGGGCCGGCAGGTCGGCGCGTTTTGAGATCCAATCCGCGCAGCTGCATGTCAGATCGCCCACGTCGAGGGTGAAGGCTTCGCCTTGATCATCGGTGCCGGATTTCTTTTCGGCGTTCGCCACCGTCGGAATCGTCAGTTCCACGATGTCGATGGCCGGTGGCTTGTTGGTCATCGGGGCGTCGTCCCAGACCGTCGGGAGCTCCGCTTCGGCCGCCTCCTTTTCGATGTCCTGGATCAATTGGCCCAGCGCCGCCATTTCCTCATCGCTCAACACGCCGTCTTCAAACACGGTCGAGAGCGCTTCGTGGAGGACATCGCCGGGCCACACCAGGGCGGCCTGTTCGTTTTCATTGAGAAACTCGGCCAGCTCGTAGACCTCTTCGGTGTCGAGCACGCCGTCTTCGGTGATTCGGCTGACGAGTTTGATGGTTTCGTCCTGTGGGCTGGATCCAAGCATGTTCGTGAAAGGTTCGGGGACGGGATTGGTGACGTGAGCGGATATCCGGGAGGAGAATGCTGTTCCGGTTCCGCACTGGCAATGCCTGAAATCGCGGAGCCTTTGCGGGTGTAATCTTTCCTCGTGTGCGACCTTGTTCGCCGTGAGATCGAAGGTTCGTTTTCAGGTCCGTATTCCGTGTGTTCAGCGAATGGGGTGGTTGTTCCTCCTCGAATCATCGGCCCGAGCGTGGTCTGGACCCGGGAGTCGAAAACCTTGAGAGTGAAATGAACCGACCATGAAAACTGCTTGCTCAATCTGGTTCCTTCTCTGCCTCGCCTGGCTGTCGTGTAGCGCGAAGGATTCCGGTCCTTTCCTCCTGCTGACAGATCACAGTGGCGGGAACTCGGATCTGGGTGAACTGCGCGATCTCAAGGCCGAGTGGCGTGATGGAAGGCTTGAGCTCTCGACGAGCGGGGCCGAACGCCACGCCTGGGCGGTGATTCCCGCGCCGAACGGCCGCTGGGATCTGTCCCGGCGGGCCGTCGTCAGTGCCGAGATTGTCAATACGGGAGCCGAGCCGGTCGGCATCCTGTTCTGGGTGGTGGGAAATCACGGATGGGACGCGGTTGTCGATGTTGCCTCGGTTGCGCCGGGGGAAAGCCGGACCTTTTCGTGTGATCTTCGCGCGACCTTTCCCGACGGCACGCCGAAGCTGAATCCCGGCGACGTGAAACAGGTGCAGGTCATGTTGGGGCAGACGGTGCTGAATTCCACCAAACCGCGTGTCAGCTACAGGATCACGAAACCTGTCTCGGTCGCCGTGGGCGGTTTGAAGGCTTCGGGTGAACTGCCCGAATGGAAACGTCCTCCCGGCCGCCTTGATGTTCCCGATGTTGAGATCGGCCCACCCGCCGCGGGCAAACGGGTGCGGTATCAACTTGAAGGCGATGCGGGCACGGGGATTTACAGCGTGTTGAACTTGCCGGAGGACTGGCGGCCCGGGAAAAAATATCCCGTCGTCGTCGAGTATCCCGGCAACATCTTCTTCGTGCCCGCGTGTTATTCCAGCGGATTGCCGGACCAATGCGTCATCGGATATGGCATGACGAGAGGGCGGGGGGCGATCTGCCTTGGCATGCCCTTTGTGGACCGCGCGTCGAAATCGCCGGTGGAAAACAGTTGGGGCAACCCCGACGACACGGTTGATCACGCCCTTCGCATGGTGGCGGAGGTGTGCGCACGCTTCGGTGGTGACCGCGAGAACATCGTGCTGACGGGATTCTCGCGCGGGGCCTTGGCGTGCGGCTACATCGGCCTGCGCAACGATCGCGTCGCCGGTCTGTGGAAGGGCATCCATGCCTGCCAACACTACGACGGCGACGGATGGAACGGGGCGACGATGGCCGGCGCGCTCGAACGCGCGACCCGCTTCAAGGGCTTGGCCGTCTTCCAGACCGACAATTCGCAGTCGAAGTTTCAAGCCGTGATGGACGCGATGAAGACCGACGTCACCTGGGTTGATTCCGGCCTCGGCGCGCACGCCACCGCCATGTTTCTTGACGACCGCCCCTCCACGCTGCAACTGCGTGAATGGTTCCGGGCGCTTGTGGCGAGGTAGACGCGGCGGGAGCCGATGGCGAAGCTTGCGGCCGCGCATCGACCTGTTAGTCTTCACAACGCATGAGCCGTTCGTTGGGAATCATTTTCTCGTGGGGTCTTCTCGTCGCGACGATGACGTCCGATCTCCGGTCGGGTGAAGCGAAGGCGGGGCCGGAACATTGGGCGTGGCAGCCGCTTGCCGCCGGGCGGAAGATTGATGGTCATCCGGTGGATTTTTTTGTGAAGGCTCGGCTGATGGAGAAGGGCCTTTCGCATTCCCCCGTGGCGGACCGGCGGACACTGGTTCGTCGCCTGTCCTTCGCCTTGCACGGACTTCCCCCCGCTCCCGAAGCGGTTGCCGCCTTTGTCGGCGATCCCGATCCGCAGGCCTACGAGCAGCTTGTTGACCGGATGCTGGCGGCTCCGGCCTTCGGTGAACGTTTC
>JADHOF010000072.1 GCA_016779125.1 Verrucomicrobiia bacterium
GCCTGCCCCGCCTGATCGGACTCCCCGCCGCGCTGGATATCATTCTCGCCGGCAAGACCGTTCCCGCACAAAAAGCCTTCAAGCTCGGCATGGTGGACGGACTCGCCCCACGCGAACAGCTGGTCGAGACAGCCGCGCAATGGCTGCTCTGCGAACGCCACCCGCTTCCGAAAGGCAATCACCGGCCCTCCGCCCTGAAGCTGTTCGCGATGAACAGCGCCCCGGCGGCGGCGTTGATCCACAGGAAGGTTTCAGGCGATCTTCTGAAGCGGACACGCGGACACTACCCGGCACCGCAACGCGCCCTGGATGTCATCACGGACGGCCTCCGGGTTTCGATTGAGGAGTCGCTCAACCTCGAAACACGCGCCGTGGTCGATCTGGCGGGATCGGAACAGGCCCGCAACCTCGTCAATGTTTTCTTCCTTCAGGAACGCGCCAAGAAGTTTCGGGTCACGGAGACAAACCAACCCGCCAAGCTTCGCAAAACGGCCGTCATCGGCGCCGGCGTGATGGGTTCCGGCATCGCGCACTGGCTTGCTTCGAAGGGTTGCGAGGTGGTCCTGCGCGACATCAACGCCGAAGCGGTCGGGCGCGGCATGGGAAATATCGAACGCCTCTTCGGCGAGGCGGTGAAACGCCGCAAGTTCACCCCCGTGCGGGCACGTCAGGCGATGGATCGCATCCGCCCTGTGACGGAACCGCGACCGATGCGCCACGCCGAACTCGTCATCGAGGCGGCCGTGGAGCGGATGGATCTCAAGCTCAACGTCTTCCGGCAGCTTGAGGAACTCACAGGCCCGGACACCATTCTCGCGACCAACACCTCGGCGCTTTCGATCTCCACCCTCGCGAAGGCCCTGAACGTGCCCGAACGCGTGGTCGGCATCCACTTCTTCAACCCAGTCCACAGAATGCAGCTGGTCGAGGTCATCCGTGGGGAAAAGACAGACCCGGAAGTCCTTCAACGCTCCCTGGCCTTCGTGCAGGCGATCGGCAAGTTGCCCGTCGTGGTGAAGGACAGTCCCGGATTCGTGGTGAACCGCATCCTGATGCCCTATCTCATGGAGGCGACGCGGCTCTTTGAGCAGGGCGCGCACATACGGGATATCGACGGGGCGATGCTCGATTTCGGCATGCCGATGGGGCCGTTGCGTCTCGTCGATGAAGTCGGGGTGGATGTTGCCTGGCATGTCTGCCAAACCCTGGCGGAACCCTTCGCCGCCTACCTGAAAGTGCCTGAGGTTCTCAAGACCTTGCTGGACAAGAAACATCTCGGGAAGAAGAGCGGGCGCGGGTTCTACGAACATCGCGGAAACCACGCGGAGCCACGGCAGGGCGAAGTCCGCCTGATGCGCGACGACCGCGCCGCGAATCATGACCGCGAACAGCTCCGGTCCCGCATGGTCCTGCTCATGATCAATGAAGCCGCGCGCTGCCTGGAGGAAGGCATCGTCGACGCGCCGGACGACATCGACTTCGCGATGATCATGGGGACGGGATTTGCGCCTTTCCGAGGCGGCCCCCTGCGCCACGCCGACACCCGTGGAATCCGGCGCGTCCTCGACGAGATGAACTCGCTGGCCGTTGAATCCGGGCATTTTCATCCATGCGACCTGCTGCGGAGCCTGGCCGCAAGCGGCGGGAATTTTTACACGAAACATCAAACCCGGAGACAGCCATGAAGACCACCGAATCCCAAAAACACGAAACCGGCGGCGCAGAGGAACAGGACGTCGCCATCGACACCTCGAAAATGAACGCGGGCCAACGCGCCGCACTCGAATTGACCGAGGCCGCCCGCGACGCCACGACCCTGGCCGGCAGCTTCGGTCAAAGCCTGTTCATGGGGCGATGCGAGCTGGAGCGCATGCTGCCCTTCCCCCAACCGACGCACGAGGACGTCGATCAGGGCGACGCGTTTCTGCACCGTCTGGAAAAGTTCCTGCGCGACAAGGTCGATCCGGACGAGATCGATCGCAGCGGCGAGATTCCCGACGAGGTCATCCGGGGACTCGGCGACATGGGCGCGATGGCCATCAAGATCCATCCCCAATACGGAGGCCTCGGTTTGAGCCAGACCAACTACTGCCGTGCCGCCATGCTGCTCGGCAGCCATTGCGGCAGCCTGACCGCGCTCGTTTCCGCGCACCAATCCATCGGCGTGCCCCAGCCTCTGATCCTCTTCGGAACGGAGGAGCAGAAACGCCGTTTCCTTCCCCGTTTCGGCAAGGGCGAGATCAGCGCCTTCGCATTGACCGAGGCCGGCGTGGGTTCCGACCCGGCCGCCATGACAACGGGCGCCGAGCCGACGGCGGACGGAAAACACTTCATCATCAACGGCGAAAAGCTCTGGTGCACCAACGGCACCAAGGCCGGTGTGATCGTCGTGATGGCCCGCACACCGGACAAAATGGTGAACGGCCGGGCCCGGAAACAGATCACGGCTTTCATCGTGGACATGGATACGCCCGGCGTTGAGGTCGTGCGACGCTGTCGCTTCATGGGCTTGAAGGCGCTCTACAACGGCGTGATCCGTTTCACCAACGTCAAGGTGCCGGCGGAAAACATCATCGCCGGTGAGGGACGCGGGCTGAAAGTCGCGCTTTCCACCCTCAACACCGGACGCCTGACGCTGCCCGCGGCCTGCACCGGCCTGGCAAAAAAATGCCTGCAAGCCGTGCGCAAATGGTCCGCAGAACGCGTGCAATGGGGCGCGCCCGTGGGCAGACACGCCGCCGTGGCGGACAAGCTCGCGAAGATCGCGGCAAAGATCTTCGCGATGGAATCCATGACCCTTTACACGGCGAGCCTCGTCGATCGCGACAAACAGGCCGACATCCGGCTGGAAGCCGCCATGTGCAAGATGTGGGGCACGGAGAAGGCTTGGGAGATCGTGGACGAAACCATGCAGATCCGGGGCGGACGCGGCTACGAGACCGCTCAGTCCCTGAAGGAACGCGGCGAGGAACCCGTGGCCGTGGAACGTTGGATGCGCGACTGCCGCATCAACATGATTTTCGAGGGATCGAGCGAGATCATGCGGCTGTTCATCGCCCGCGAAGCGCTCGATCCGCATCTAAAGGTGGCCGCCGCGGCGCTAGATACCCGGCTGCCCATCACCCGACGCGCGGTGGCCGCCGGGAAGGCCGGCCTGTTCTACGCGGGATGGTACCCGCGTCAATGGCTGGCCTTCCTCGACGGCGGCCTGCCGCGCGTCGAGGGCGACATCGATCCGATCCTCGCGCGGCATCTTCGTTTCGCCAAACGAGCGACACGCAAACTGAGTCGCAGCCTGTTTCACGCGATGGCCTTTTACGGACCCAAGCTCGAACGCCAACAGATCCTGCTCGGCCGCTTCGTCGAAATCGGCACCGAGATCTTCGCGATCGCCGCGACCTGCGCCCGCGCGCAGTCCATGCTCGGCCATGCGAATCGCGATCCGAAAGTGCTGTCGCTGACCGACTGCTTCGCCCGCGACTCGCGTTTGAAGATCAAGGAGTTGTTCCGCTCCCTTCATTCGAACAACGACAAGGCGAACTACCGGGTCGCCCAGGAAATCCTGAACGGGGACAACGAATGGCTGGAGCGCGGAATCATGTAGCCGCCATTCGTTCCCCGACCGTAACAAACTAAGTCTTGTAGCGGGGCAACCAGATCCCCACATTATCTTGTGGTGACAGTCTGTTCGCAACGGATTGTCAACAGCGGGATGATCAGGTTGATTCAATACCACTGGAACCCCTCCTGGCCGTCTCGACGGCGCTCCGCAAAACCCTCTTCCTACCTCGCCGCCAACTGCCCCTCCATCCCGGGCGAGGATTCACAACGCCGCCGCCTGCTCTCGGGCCCCGCTCATTTTCCTTCCGTCAAGAATCCCGAAGCCAACCCACCGCCCCCCTGAAACAGACCGCCGACCCGAAAAGGAATGCGCATGCTGGAATCGCAAAGCGTCGTCGTCCCGGAATCCCGGGACACCAAGCCCCACCTCAACAACGGAAACGGCACCCGGCCCGGACGAAGTCGCCCGGTCAAAGTGAAGAACTTCGTGCTGGATACAAACGTCCTCCTGCACGATCCGATGTCGCCCTTTCACTTTGACGACAACGACGTCTTCATTCCGATCGAGGTGATCGAGGAAATCGACCGATTCAAGCGCGACAGTTCGGAGCTGGGCCGAAACGCCCGCACCATCAGCCGGCTCCTGGACGAGGCGCGCGGCAAGGGAAGTCTGAGCCACGGAATCCGGCTCGAAAGCGGGGGCCAACTTCGGATCCTTGTCAATTCGCCACCGAAAGGCATTCGCGACAAGTGCGTCGACAGTCTGATTCTCCAACAGGCCTTGCTGCTGCGGGATCAGGATCCGGACACTCCGGTGATCCTCGTCACCAAGGATATCAACCTGCGGATCCGGGCCGACGCGTCCGGCATTCAGGCGGAGGACTACGAAACGGATCAGGTGCAACTCTCTGAATTGTACTCGGGCATTTTCGAGAAGCGCGTTTCGGCGGCGGAGATGCGCCAGTTCACCGAGGACCGGGGAATCGACCTGGCCGGACACGCCCGCGACCCCGGCGAGTATTGCACCTTGATCGACGAGCGGAATCCGAAGAAGACGCAACTCGCAAAAGTCGATCCGAGCGGACTCAGACTCGTACCGATTCTGGATTGCCGGGAAGGCGTCTGGGGCATCCGACCAAGGAACCGCGAGCAATACTTCGCCTTCGACGCGCTGCTGGACGAAAACGTGAAGGTCGTGTCGCTCATGGGCAAGGCCGGCACCGGCAAGACTCTGCTGGCGATGGCCGCCGGCCTGCGCCGGACGGTCGTTGATCGTGAATTCCGCCGCGTGCTCGTCGCGCGACCGACCATCTCCATGGGCAAGGAGCTGGGGTTTCTGCCCGGCAGCATGGAGGAGAAGCTCAACCCTTGGATGCAACCCATTCACGACGCGCTTGAGCTGCTGGGCGATCTCAACATGGGACAGGAAAACCGCCGCAGCTCAGACCTGCTCCGCGCCGGAACCATCGTCGTGGAGGCTCTCAGCTACATTCGCGGGCGCAGTATCGCCAACCAGTTCATGGTGATCGACGAGGCTCAGAATCTCACGCCCTTGGAGGTGAAGACCATCATCACGCGCGTCGGCAGCGGCACCAAGATCGTGTTCACCGGCGATCCTTTCCAGATCGACAATCCTTACGTCGATTCGCGCTCCAACGGATTCAACTACCTTGTCAGCCGAATGCGCGACTACCCGATCGCGGCCCATGTGGAACTGGCGAAGGGCGAGCGCTCGGAGCTGGCCGAACTCGCCGCGAATGTGCTTTGACGCGTGACGTGAGAGCGGGAGCCTGTCGCCCCGTACAGCAGGAAGCCCGACGGCCGCTGGTTCCGGCCGTCGGGCTTTGCGTTGAAATCGATCAGTTCTCGAACTCGGGCCGACGCGGACGCTCGCCCTGTCCCTGACCTTGCGGAGGCCCTTTTCGATCGCCACCACCCGGAGGACCGCCGAATCCGCGGCCGCCCTGACCACCTGCCAGCTTCAGCAATTCTTCCTTGCTGGCGAAGCCGTCCTTGTCGGTGTCAGCACGTGTGATGAGGCTCTGCATGCGCTCGGACAACTCGTCCTTGCCGAGCTTGCCGTCTCCGTTCTTATCGAACGCCATCAGCCGCTTCACCATGTCGCTGGGATCGGGACGCCCCTGCCCGTTTCCTTCCCCTTCGCGGGGAGGCCCGCCGCGATCACCGCCGCGATCACCGCCGCGATCACCGCCGAATCCGCGGCCGCGATCCATGTTTTCACGATCGCCGCCCGGACGGCCAAAGTTGCCGCCTTCCGGCCGGTCGCCGCCGGGCCGCCCCCCTGGAGGCGGGCCGTTCGGCCGAAGTTCTTCCTCGGTCAATTTACCATCATTGTTGCGGTCCAGGCTCTTGAGGGCGGCGGCCGCGTTTTCGATCTCCTTCGACGAGATTTCGCCATTGCCATCAGCGTCGAGGGCTTTGAGCACGGGCAGAAAAGTCATCATGTTCGGGCGTTGCCCCGGCCCGCGCTCGCCACCAGGAGGACCTCCCCGATCGCCGCCGGGCGGGCCTCCAAATCCGCGACCTTCGCCCCGCCCTTGCTGGCGGTCCCGGTTTTGAGCGTTGGAATCAAATACTGCGATGGAGGTGCAGAAGGCGAGTAGGGTGACAAGTTTTACATTCATGGTGATACGGGATCGGGATGGGTTGTTTTGAGTTCAGACGAAATACTCTTGAGACGGCCCAAACCTAGGCCCGGCCGGATTACGACAAGATGACGAACCGGACTATTTCGGCAGACGGCGAACGCGCACCTTGCGGTAGGCGGTCGTGGTCTGAAAGGTGGACAGGCCGAAGGGGGCGGAGAGCTCGATCTCGCCAAATCGCATATGGACGCGACGCCCCTCGATCTCCTGGTCGATCAGTTTCGTCCCGTCGAGCCAGACCGTGATCTTCTTCGGGGTGACAATCAGCCGCACCTTGTACCAGACCTTGTTGTCAAAACGGATGTATTCGGTGGTGTCGTTCTCCGACGCGTCGCTCCCGTCCAGCGACGAGATGCCGACCAGCGCACCGCCCCATCCGCCCATGATCAGTGTTGCGTGCGTCTCGCCCACCGGAAAGGTCAGGCCGCACCAGAAGTCGTTTCCGGTGATCTTTTGAGCCTCCAGCTCCACCTCGAAGTTCGTGCGCGGAACGGGGTTGGTGTAATTGACGCCCGCGAGGAGTTCCCCGAGTGGAATGACAAGCGCGGGCCGCCCATCGTAATCCTTCGCGTACTCGATTTCGCTGTTCCCGGCGTAGTCCGTGGGCATCCAGCCTTTGAGCGATTTGCCGTCGAAAAGGTCGATCCATTTGCCCGGCTTGTAGATCTCGTCGACCTTCGGGTCGGGCTTCAGCGGCGCGTGGACATATTCCTTTCGAACCTCGGGGGGCAAGGCCGCGACGCGTTCTTCAAATGTCTGCGGTTCGGCGACCTTTTCAGTCTTCGGAGCCGCGGCCGTTCCGCAGGCGGAAAGGGTGAGCACGCACGCCGTTACGAGCGAGCGGAGGATGACGGAATACGGGGACTGCATGGCCGGATTGACGGCCCGAAGCCCGAAACATTCAAGATCGGTTTTCAGCGCTTCAAGCCGCCTCGGCGACCTCGGTTCGACCGCGATCACGTCCGAAATTCACCGTGGCCTTCCGGCAGAGATCGACAAAAGCCTGCTCGGGATGGGAAAGCGGACGGTTGCGCCAGCTGATCACGCCCCAGTTGCGCTTGAGTTTCCGACGCCCCAGCGGCAGCGATACCAGAGTCCCTTCCTCCAGTTCGCGGCGCACCAGCCACGCGGCCAGCACGCTGACGCCCATGCCAAGTTTCACCATCTCCTTGATGGCCTCCATGCTGCCGAGTTCCATCACGGAATTCAGCACCATGTCGTCCTCGGCGAAGTATTTTTCCACCATTCGAAAGGTGAAGCTGTTCTTGCTGTAGAAGATGTAGTTCTGGGTGGGAATGTCGGCGCGCGTGCAATGCCCCTGCTTGGCCCACGGGTGTTCGGGGCTGACCACGAAACTGAGTTCATCGGTGAAAAGGCCCGAGTATTCGAGCTGTTCGAGATGCTTCGGTTCAAGGCCGACGGCGAGGTCGATCTGACGGTCATGCAGGTGACTGATCAACTCGGGTGTGTCCCCGGGCTCAATGGTCACATGACATTTTGGAAAGTCGTCTTTGAAGGCGGTCAACACCCCCGGCAAAATGTACTGGCAGGCCGTGGTGCTCGCCCCGACCCGAATCTTCGAGCGCCCCCATTCGTTGAGCTTGGTCAGTTCCGTTCGCGCGCTGTTCATCTGCCCGAGAATTTTTTCCGCGTGGTGCAGAAGATGTTCACCGGCGGGCGTCAGGATGGTTTTTTTGTTCACCCTGTTCAAAAGACGACAGCCAATATCCTCCTCAAGCGTCCGCAATGAATGGCTGATGGCGGACTGCGAAAGAAAGAGTTCACGGGCGGCGGCAGTGAAGCTCCCCGTGCGTACGACGGTGACAAAGGCCCGCAATTGGCGGCTATCGAGTGGCTGATTGCTCATAACATGATGGCGGCGCATGAACCGCGTTCATGATCTCCTAAGCAGGAGGGATGCCAGATCCCGGGGACCGCACTATGGCTCGAAGACACGGACCCGATAGAAACGCGGTGAAACCGGTGCCGGATCCGTGATGGTACGCATCTGGTTTGTCGAAACGATCACCGGCGCGTTGTCGCTCACATCCAAGGGATGCCAGATCGCGGCGGCTCCGACCTTGGCGGTCCACTCCACCTGATAGCCCACGTGAGCGAGTTGCTGAAAACTGAGGCGGGCCAGGTCTGCGGCCGAATGTTGATTCACACGAAATCCATCGCCCGCCTGCCGGGGATCCGTACCGGTCAGAAATTCCAGGAAGTTCGGCGCCCCATCTCCGTCCGGATCTGCAGCAGGTTCCGAGTCCGATGACAGCGGCGATCCAAAATGGACGAGCTGCCACGCGGAGAACGTCAACCGGGCCGGAAGGGCGTTGGTGATCCAGTCGGCAATCAACGCGATCGCGTTCGTGTCGAGAACAGAACTGGCCAGCGGCGGCATCCGCCCAATCCCGGAGCGGGCGATCCGCTGATGCAGCGCGGACGTTTCCAGCGAACCCGCGACCACGACACGCTCCGCGCTGTTCGTCGTCGGCCTGGCCAAGGGGGCGTCCAAAATTCCCGCAGCGGAAAACGGATTGGTAATGCGCGCGTCAAAGGTGGCGAGCCCCAGTCCGCCGGGTTGATGGCATTGGGCACAGTTCGCGGCGAGGTAGGAACGCACGCGATAGTCCAGGCTCACGGACTCGTCATCGGCTCGCGCGAGCGCCGGCAGCACATGGAGGTTCGAAACCGCGTTCACGAAGTAACCGGCCCGCGCGAAGGCCGCGATCTGATTGGTGACGTCACCGTCGTAGTCAAAGTCGCGATTCATCTGAGCGGTGTGGAATCCAAGGCCCAAGCCTCCGGCCGGCGTGTGACACTGGAGGCATTCGCTTCGACTGGGATAGTGCCAGACCTGCGTGCGCGTCACCCCACCGTCGTGAATCTCAAATTCTTCGTCCAACGCCTCTTCTCCCAAAAGAAAGGCCTCGGTCTGCCCCGCATTCCAGCGGTAGGTGACGCCATACACGCCCGCCGTGTTGCGAACAAGGAATCGGGTTTCAATCCTGCGCCGCGACGTGGACAGCCCGTTGGTCAGCGCAAGCTCGAAGGTCTTCACCCAGACCATTCCGGGCGGAAAATCCCAGTTTCCAAGGGCGTCAAATCGGATGCCCGCGTTGGTATCGGGAATGCTGAACCAGCGCGTCTTGTGTGCGTCATCTGACCAGAAGGCGATATTCAGATCATAGGGAACAATCCCCGGCTGCGGCGCGAGTGAAATCAGATCCTGAAAGGCGCCGGTTTCGCTCAGCCTCGCCGGCAGATCGGATCCCAGAACATTGCCCCCGCGAATCACCCGCTTGATCCGATTCTCAGTCTGATCCGTGAAAAGAAGATCTCCGCTACCGGGATCGACGCCGAACGAGGTCAGCCCGACATCCGAAAAAAGATGCCGCAGATTCGAGGCATCGGTTCCGTCATAGTCCAGGGCCCACACATTACCGGTGATGTAGTCCCCGAAAACATACGAGCCTTGGATCTCCGGCAACTGCGCCCCCCGATAGAAGAACCCACCGACGATCGCCTTTCCAACCAGGTTCCCAGACGTGCCCCAAGGATGGTCGTGAATCGGGTCGATCGGCAAAAAACCGACAGGCGGCGAACCGCTTCCGGGCCGCATCACGACTCCCTCGCGAAACGGCCAGCCGTAGTTGCCGCCGGCGACAACACGATCAATCTCGTCGCGGGTGGAATCTCCCGTGTCGCCCGCCAAAATCCATCCGGTGACCGGATCAACCGTGAACCGCCAGGGATTTCTCAGACCGACGGCAAAAAATTCCGTCCTCACCTCCGCCGGATTCACCGCCAGGCCGTTGAAGGAATTCGCGCCGACAAAAGGATTGTCCGGCGGAATCCGATAATGCCCGCGCAAACCGGGATGCCAATTCGGCGCGAGCGACCCCGGTCGTTCATCCACGTCCAGCCGCAGGATTCCGCCGAAGAAATCTCCGTCGATGCGCTGTGCGTTTCCAAAGGCGTCCGCCAACCCGCCCTCGTCGCCGACCGAAACGTAAAGGTAGCCGTCGGGACCAAATTGCAGACCGCCTCCGTTGTGATTCGACGCCTCATCACGCTGCTCGATGAGCACCGATTCGGAGCCGGCATCAGCCACATCCGGATTCGAGCTGGAGACCTGAAAACGCGACAGCCGATCATGCCGCGTGTCGAAATCACCGGCGTTGGTCAACGTGGTGTAAAACACAAAAAAGCGGCCGTTCGTCGAAAAGCCCGGATGAAAAGCCAAGCCCAGGAGCCCCTCCTCGCCGTTGATGGAATATTGCACCTTGGTCGACAGATCCAAAAACAGCGTCTTGGTCGGCTCGGCCAGATTGGTGATCACCTGAATGCGCCCCTTCTGCTCGACAACGAAAAGGCGATTCGCCTCCCCGGGAGGCGACGCCAACCCCACGGGCTTGTCGAAGGTCAAAAACGGAAAAGCGTTCGTGCTGACGAGCCCGACGCGATTGGGAAACGCCGGCAGTCGCAAGGTCGTGTTCGGCACGCGCGCAAGCGGCCCCGCCATCAAGGCCGAGGCAAACACCGACATCAGCGCGAACTTTCCAATCAACCGCACAAAAGGAAGGTGCGTCCCACACCCCTCAAAGTCAAAACGCCGTGCGGAACATCTCTTGTCCAATCCGCAACACCACGACCCCGGAAAACAAGATTCCGCCCCCGCCTCGACGCAATTTCCGCATTCGGACTTGCGAAGCAACAGTGCCCGACTAACCTGTCGCGCTTTTTTAGCAGGAATAGTTGGAAAAAATGGAATATCGCATCTCGCAACGCGCCGCCTCGCTCGCACCCTCCGTCACCCTGGCAATCGACGCCAAGGCCGCCGAACTCAAGGCGGCCGGCGTCGATGTCGTGGGCTTCGGCACCGGTCAGCCCGATTTTGACACCCCGGACTTCATCAAGAACGCGGCCAAGGACGCCCTCGACAAGGGCTTCACCAAATACACGCCGGCCGCCGGCCTGCCCGCCCTCCGCAAGGCGGTGGCCGACAAATTCCTGAAGGAAAACGGCGTCAGCTATGATCCCTCCCAGATCATCGTCTCCTGTGGCGGCAAACACTCCTGCTACAACGTCATGATGGCCGTCTGTCAGGAAGGCGACGAGGTCATCATCCCGGCACCCTACTGGCTCAGCTATCCCGAGATGGTGAAGCTCGCCGGCGCGACGCCCGTCATCCTCGAGACCGGCGACGCCACCGAATTCAAGGTCACGCCGGATCAGCTCCGCGCGGCCATCACGCCGAACACCCGCCTCTTTATCCTGAACTCCCCGAGCAATCCGACCGGCACCGTCTACACCCCGGCCGAAATAAAGGCCCTCGGCGACGTCTGCGTCGAAAAGGGCGTGCTCATCATGAGCGACGAGATCTACGAGCACCTCGTCTACGACGGAGCGGAACACAAGAGCGTCGCGTCTTTCTCCGACGCCCACAAGGACCACACGATCATCGTCCATGGCTTTGCCAAGGCGTGGAGCATGACCGGTTGGCGCCTCGGCTTCCTCGCCGCCCCGAAACCGATCGCCAAAGCCATCTCAGCCATTCAGAGCCACAGCACGAGCAACCCGACCTCCTTTGCGCAATACGGCGGCATCGCCGCCCTCTCGCAACCGCTGGACCACCTCCAAGGCTGGCTTACGGAATTCTCAAAACGCCGCGCCTGCACCTTGGAACGTCTGCGCGCAATCAAAGGAATCAGCTGTTGCGACGCCAAAGGCGCGTTCTATCTCTTCCCGAACATCAGCGGAACCGGTCTCAAGTCCTCCGACTTCTGCGACCGCCTGCTCACCGAGCAAAACGTCGCCGCCGTACCCGGAATCGCCTTCGGCGCAGACGACTACATCCGCCTCAGCTACGCGACGAGCATGAACCAGATCGAAAAAGGCCTCGATCGAATCGAGACCTTCTGCAAATCACTTTAAGCGATCCTTAACAATCCCAAAGCCGTCGCCCCAAAAGGGCGGCGGCTTTTTAGTGGTATTCCTTCACCACCTTGCGCTCGGTCACCGGATACCAAGCGTCGATGGCTTTCACCATGCGCGCGACCACATCCGGGTGATCTCCGGCCAGGTTCTTTGTCTCATGAGGATCTTTGAGCAGGTCAAACAACTGCGGACGCTTCTCCGTGCGTGGATGAGTCGAGGCGTAGGCCGCGACTTCCCCGTCGTAGGTCAGCAGAAGTTTCCAGCGGCCCTCGATGGTCCAGCGGTAGAGCAGTGACGCCTCCGGCTTTTCGATGTCCGCGATGTCATGGGCGAGCCCTTCGCCGAAGATGGCCTTGCGGCCGATTTTCGCGCCGGTCTGGAGATTGGACCACAGGTTGAGTCCCGGCAGCCCCTTCGGCTGCCGCCCGCCGGCCGCGGCGACCATCGTCGGCAGGAGGTCAATGCTGCTCACCAGTTCCCCCCGATCGGCGGGTTTCAGCTTCGCCGGCCAATTGAAGAAGATCGGCTGGCGGATTCCGCCCTCGTATGGCGTCTGCTTCGATCGCGGAGCGTAACCGTTCTTCTCCGGATTTTGGATCCATCCGTTGTCGCAGACGTAGACGATCAAGGTGTTTTCCCGCTGGCCGCTGTCCTCCAGAATCTTCACCAACTCGCCGCAGGTCTCGTCGAACCATTCGCACATCGCGTAGTAGCGGGCGACATGCGGCGAATCCACCTTGTCCTTGTATTTGTTGAACAAGCGGTCCGGCGGCGTGTGCGGCGTGTGCGGCAGGAACGGCGCGTACCAGAGGAAGAACGGCTTCTCCTTCTTCACCGCCATGTCAACGAACCCGGCGATCGGCTCCATCCCCTCGCGTCCAATCTTCAACCCGTCGTCGCCATGCCGTCCGCCCGGCTGGGGAAAGCCCCTCGTCATGCCGTGGGTGAAGCCGCCGTGACTGAAATTCCCTTCCCACCATTTGCCGCTCTGATGACTCAGGTATCCCTGCTCCGCGAGCAGTTTCGGCAAGGTGTCATATTTCGAGATGTAGGAGATCAATTGCGCCCTTCGTTGCTCGTAAAGCTCCGAGCCGCGTTTCGCGTGCAGCCTCGAAGGATCATTGCCCGTCACGCCGTGCTCGTGGGCGTAACGGCCCGTGACGAGCGTCATCAGCGATGGCCGGCACAAGGCTGTCGGCACATACCCGCGCCGGAACAGCACGGACTCCTTCGCCAATTTGTCCAGATGGGGTGTCTCAATGACCTTGTGCCCCATGAACCCGTAATCGGTCCACGCCTGATCATCGGAAAGGATCAGCACGATATTCGGTTTGCCGGCCGCGAACGTCGTCGAGGCGATCACGGACAGAATCAACAGCGCCAACGGAAGGCAAACGGCTTGAAACGATTTTGGGAAACGCATGCGCGTGTTTTACAGGGACAGCCCCGCCTGTAAAAGGGTCAATGTCGCGACCCAACCCACGTTTCGGCGTTCGACTTTGGCCCCGCCGGTTGGCAAGCTCCGCCGCCAATGCGGGAAGCCATCCGGGCATGGACCGAAAACCTCGAAACCTTCGCGCTTGAAGTCATCTTCGAGCAGCGACGAGGCAAGCGCGCGACCGCACTTCGCTCCGTCCTCTTCGTGCTCTCGAAGGTCTTCGGGCTCATCGTCAAGCTCCGGCTCGCCCTCTACAATTCCCGCATCCTGCGCGACTCCACGCTGGGAGTGCAGGTCATCGCCGTCGGCAACATCACGGTTGGAGGCACGGGCAAGACACCGGTCGTCGAGAAATTCGCCCGCGCGCTTCAGGATGAAGGCCGCAAAGTCGCCATTCTGTCCCGTGGCTACCGCTCCAATCCCGGCCCCCTCCCACGCCGCCTCTTGAACAAGCTGCTGCTCCGACAGGACACCACCCCGCCCCGTGTCGTATCCGACGGCAGATCGCTCCTGCTGGACTCCGAAACCTCGGGGGACGAGCCCTACATGCTGGCTTCCAATCTCAAGGACGTCGTCGTGCTCGTCGACAAGGACCGCGTGAAAGCCGGCCGCTACGCCGTGCGGAAATTCGGCTGCGACATCATCCTACTCGACGACGGCTACCAGTATTGGAAACTTCGGGGCCGCCGGCGCGACGTCGTGCTCATCGACTGCCAACAGCCCTTCGGCAACGAGCACCTGCTGCCCCGCGGCACCCTCCGTGAACCCCCGCCCCATCTGCGTCGGGCCCACTACATCTTTATCACCAAGAGCGACGGCGACACCGCCGCGCTGCGCGCACGAATCAACAAGCACAACCCAACCGCCAAAATCATCGAGTGCGTCCATCACCCGCTCTACTACGAGGACGTCTTCACCGGTGAACAACACGGTCTGGACTTCGTGAAGGGCAAGAAGGTCGCCGCCCTCAGCGGCATCGCCCAACCCGAAAGTTTCGATCAAAGCCTGGTCAAAATGGGGGCCGAAGTCGTCTATGCGAAACACTTCGCCGACCACCACCGCTTCAGTCAGCAGGAGATTCTCAACGTCATCAATCGCGGCAAGAAACGACAGGCCGAGATCATCGTGACCACCCAGAAGGATGCCGTCCGCTTCCCCAAGATCGACCGTCGCGACCTTTCCATCTACTTCATGCGAGTGGAGATCAAGATCATCTCCGGAGCGAAAAACTTCCAGGACTGCGTCCACCAAATCTGCTTCCGCTGATGCTGGACACGCTCCTCTACCTGCTCGGACGCGCGTTCATCGGCCTGGTGCAACTGCCACCGCTCGGGTTGATCGCACGCCTCGGCCGTCTCGGCGGAACGATCGCGTGGATCTTGGACCGCCGACATCGACGCATCGCGATTGAAAATCTCACAGCCGCCTTTCCTGAAAAACAGCCGGCGGAAATCCTCGCACTTGCCAGGGAAAACATCCTGCGAATCGGCGAAAACTACGCCTGCGCGATCAAGACCGCCGGCATGAACGACGCCGAGATATTGAGGGTGCTGACCGCGCGGGATCCCGAGCGAATCAACACAGGCAACGACTCCCGCAACGTCGTCTATGCCGTCGGCCATTTCGGCAACTTCGAACTCTACGCCCGCGCCTCTCTGTTCTTCCCCGGCTGGCAGATCGTCACCACCTATCGCGGACTCAAACAGCCCGCCTTCAACCGCCTGCTCATCGAACTGCGACGCCACAGCGGCGCGCTCTACTTCGATCGACGTCACGGCGGTTCAAAATTGAAGGAAGCCATGCGCGGCGAACACCTCATGGTCGGCCTCCTGGCCGATCAACACGCGGGTGACGGCGGCGAACGGCTGCCTTTCCTGGGACGCGAATGTTCCACCACCACCGCCCCGGTCGTCTTCGCCCTTCGCTACAACTGCGCCCTCCACACCGCGATCTGTCGCCGCGTGGACATTGGACGCTGGAGCCTCGACATGGGGCCAGAGATTCCGGTCCGCGAAACCGACGGCGGCCTGCGCCCGGTCGAAACGGTCACCGCCGAGATCAACCGCGCCTTCGAGGAAGCCATCCGAGCCGACCCCGCCAACTGGTTCTGGGTTCACCGCCGCTGGAAACCCGCCTCCCAAAAACAACTGGCCCGCCTCGC
>JADHOF010000073.1 GCA_016779125.1 Verrucomicrobiia bacterium
ACGATCTTCGGGGGCGGAGGAGTCGGCTTCTTGACGGGCTCCGGCTCCCGTTTCGGCTCCCGTTTCGGCTCCCGTTTCGGCTCCCGTTTTGGTTCGGGCTTCGGCTCGGGTTTGGGCTCCGGCTTCGGTTTGGGCTCCGGCTTCGGTTTGGGCTCCGGCTTCGGTTTGGGCCTGGTTTGCTCAACCTGCTTTGGCGGCGTTTTTTCGACGACCGGTGCCGGTGCCGGTGCCGGTGCCGGTGACTGTTTTGCCGGGGCGGCTGGAGCGGACGAGTTCATCAGCGCGGCAATCACGGCTCCGTCGATAACCCTCACCGGCGGCGTGATCTTCGGTTCCTCCTTCGAGCGAAACGCCGGAGACACGGCCAGGATCACGAGCAAAAGCCCATGCAGGAAGCTCGATGCGATAAAGCACTTTTTACGAAGTCGGCTCATTGGCTTTGCAACTCCGTGGCAAAAGAGATCTGGCTGATCCCGCGCCGCATGCAGCGATCAATCAACTGGATCGCCGGCTCCACCCGCCCGTCCTTGTCCGCCCGGACGCTGACAATCAGGTTGCGGTTCGTCTGGTAGATCGCCGCGAGGTAGTATTCCACGTGCTCGAGCGGCATGTACTGCTTGTCCAACCAGAAATAACCGCGCCGGTCGATTTCGACCACGTGAATGTCCTCCTTCTTCGGATCCCCGTGGCTTTCGGACTGCCCCACCGGCAGGTTGAGATCGACGGAGGACTCCAACATGGGCGTCGTGATGATGAAGATGATCAACAACACGAACGCGAGATCCAACAACGGGGTGACGTTGATCTCATTCAACGTCACCAGCGAATTGCGTTTTGAGAAGCGTCTCATCTAGCGCGGCGGCAGGACTCCCTCCAGGTCACTCATCCTTCAGGTATTCTGTCTCAAGTTTGGAGGCGAGTTCCTGCGCGAAATTGTCCAGTTCAACCGTGTGAACCCGCAAATTATGCACCAGCCAGTTGTAGGCGAACATGGACGGAATCGCCACGAGCAATCCGGCCACCGTCGTCGCGAGGGCGGCGGAAACCCCCGGTGCCATCGTCGCGAGATCCGCCTTCTTGGTCTGACTGATCGCGGCAAAGGTGTTCATCACACCCCAAACAGTTCCCAACAAACCGAGAAACGGGGCTCCGCTCACCGCGATCGCGAGCGTGATCAGGCCAGATTCGAGACTGAGCGATTCCCTCGCGACCGTCCCCTCAATGGAACGCTTCACGTGTTCCATTGATTTCAGCGAGACGTATCGGCGCCGTTCGCCATCCGGTGCGTTGAGTCGTCGGTCAAGATCCATGCAACCTTCCTGATAGACGGCGAAGAGCGGACATCCCTCCACTTGAATGCGACGGGTGTGGATATCCATGACCGCCGATTGGTTTCGAAACTCCAGCAGAAACAGGTCGTTCAACTGCCGCGCCCTCCTCATCTGCAGACCTTTCGTCACCATGACCGTCCAGGCGAAGATCGAGAAGACGAGCAGCAACAGGATGATGAGCTTGCCCTCAATGCTGGCTGTGCGCCAGACGTAGAGCATTCCGGTGTTGGCGGTGGCGGCTTCGGCCGTGGTGGCCGCGAGGATGGTCAGTTGTGCAATCACGTCAGGGTGCAACGACGTTGTTGACTGGAAACGGGTTTATACGCGAGGCAGGGCAGGGTCAAAAGAATTGTCCGCCAGCCTTGGCATTTGTTCGAAAAACGTACGTATTTTCCCGAGCCCGCAAGCCCTTGTGGTGGGGCATGCTTGGCCCACCACACTCTCGACTGACATTTAAATGGACCCCAACGACATCCACATGGGCACACTCAGGCTTGTTCGCCGGGTGACCGCCGACGGTGAACTGAGTCTCGAAGAAATTTGGGACCTGGCCCAATACCTCAACGGCAACGAAACCGCGCAGCACAAATGGCCGGGCAACCGCCTTTGGCGCCAGCTCGAAAGAGCCTACGAGGACGGCGAGATTTCGCCCGAAGAACATCGGCACCTGGGTGACATCATCGTGGAGGTCGAAGAAGCCTGTGCCGAAATCTCAACGGGAGCCACCCACATCGAACACCGTATCGACTTGGCCTCCATCGCCGTCACCGACCTCAAACTGCCCATTCTGAACCAAACCGTTCTCCAAGAACCGCGCGATCCCGACACCGAAAAGTACGCACTCGATCTTCGCAACCACACCTGCACCTGCCCGGACTGGTTCACGCGTCACAAAAACGTCCCCCAGGGTTCCTTCGGACGGGGCTGCAAGCACATCATCCGCGCGCTCGGTCAGGCCCGCGAGGACGGCGAGCCCATCACCAAACAGTGGGATCCCCGGTCCGCCAAGCTCGTCTCACTCATCGCCAGCCTCGAGCTCGGCGCGGATCCGCTTGCCCACTGGCAACACGCGGCCACACCGGATGGCGGAGCCTATCTGGGATGGGACAACACGGAATGGGCCAGCGTCTTCGCGCGAAACCACGAGAATCAATACGAACACTACGGCTTCAATCTTGAAGACGATCACTGGTCCTACGGGGAATCACCTCCCCTGGCCGACTTCGTCTCCGCCTATCTGAAACACAAGGCCTGATCGAAAATCGACCCAATCCGCCGGACGAGGCGGAGCACTGAAAAACTTCCTTCAGGGACTTCGATTTTCCGGCTTGTCGCCCGGCGCGCCGGGTGCTTAATTACGCCTCCCTTCGGGGTTGGGAGCCAGCGTAGCTCAGTTGGTAGAGCAGCGCATTCGTAATGCGCGGGTCACCAGTTCGAGTCTGGTCGCTGGCTCCATTTTTCTGTACCCGCACGGTGATCCCTCAGCGGATTTCCTTAGTTCCCGCCCACGGCCTGAAGGTGGACAGAGTGGGTTTCCCGCGTTTAGCTGACGGGGTTCCGCCACCGCAGACCTGTCATGCCGGTTTCCAAATGCACACGCTGCGATCAGTTGATCGAGTACGACGCCCCGCACGAGGGCGATGAGGTGCTGTGTCCGGCGTGCGACAACATCACCCTCCTGCTTGAATTGCCACCGGAGACGGAAACAGGCGTGCCGTCCGAAAACTCTTCCCACAAACCAATCCGTCTCGCCGCCACCGACCTCCCCCCACCGCAAGACGACCCGGTCGCACCTTTGGCGGCCGATCCGGATGAGGAAGCTTCCAGAGGCCCCGACCAAGAACTTTTCCCGGACAACCCAAGCAACCCCATACCGACCGCAAGCGAGGCGAAAGGGTCGGATGAAACCCCTCAGATCCTCCTCGTTGCAGATTCCGAAGCGGACGACGAAGAAGAAGCAGAAGAAGATTTCATTGTCGATTTTTCGCATTCCGACGGCATCCGCCTGAGACTCCCGCTCCACCGTCCATGGCTGATGGCCGGCTTGGTGGCGGCCGTCGCGAGCCTCGTGTCGCTGCTCGTTTACACGGCCGTTCGCACACCGGCCCGCGAACGCGTCATGAGCATGGAGGAACTTCAGGCCATCCTGGCCGCTCAGCCACGGGTCGGCCTGCCAGAGACGGAAGCCTCACCCAAGTCGCTGCCGTCACCGCGTATCGAGCCGGCTCCCCAAGAACCGGTGCCTCCAATCCCGACAGTCGCCGAGCCGCAGCCAAGCGAGGCCAAGGCCAGCGTCGATGTGATCTTCCCCAATCTCCCCACCGAACTGCGCCGGGACAAGGAGCGCGCGGAATCGGATGCTTTCCGATTCTACACCGACACCGCGTTCAGCGAAGCCTATCGGCTGTTTGGCGACACGGTTATCGACCTCCGTACACTTCGTTTCGCCGCCAACGCCGGTATGACGGACTTTCCCGACAACTGGCGCCTGCTCGGAGGTCAGGTGCGGGAACGCGGGAACGACGGGCTGCTTTTGGAACTGGACCGACGCTACTACGGCGAGGCGCGCAACATCCTCGTGAAGGACTTTCCGGAAATCTTTCTCGTCAAAGCAGACGACTCGCTCGGTCTGTTGGCCCGCTTGAAGGGCAGCGACCGCGTCAAGACGAAATCGGGCGATGACCTGGTGGTCGAAACCTACGAGTTCGGACTCCTGCCCTCCGAGCCGATGGTGATGATCGCGCAAATCAAGGCCTCCGAGCGCGAGGCGGCCACCCGCCGGGAAATGGAACTCATCGCCCGTCGCCAGGCGGACGAAGCCGCCATGGAAGAGACCAAGCAGAAGCAGCAACTCGACGAGCGCACCATTTCCTTCCTCCGCTCCCGGGTCAAACTCGGCTCCGCCACCGCCCAATACCGGCTGGGCCTCCGCTACCTGGACGGGGAAGGCGTTCCGAAAAACACCGAAGAAGCCCACCGCCTCTTGCAGGCCGCAGCGGCCCAGAATCACCGGGAGGCGAAGGCCAAGCTGGCAGAGCTGGGTCTCAAGTAATCTCGCTCAAAAGTAATCTCGCTCAACGGAACGCCATCCAGCAAATCACACCCGCCAGGAGCAGGCCCTGACCGGCGACGACGATCCTGAACGCCTTTCGAAAACTCTCCTTGCGGGTCTTGTGCCGAAAGGCCCGCATGCCCAACCACGTGCCCAAAGTGCCCCCGACCAAGGTGTAGACCAGAAGATCCGCCTCGCTGACCCGCCGCCATCCCCGTTTGGCAAAAAATTTATCGCAGCCGAACACCCCGAATCCAAACGCGTTGACTGTCAAAAGCCAGGCGGCCAACGGATGCGCCCGCAATCCGGACCACACGGAAAACGCGACCACGACCGTAAGGAATTGCACAATACTCATTTCTCCGACTCACTGGCCCACAGGATTGCGCCGGTCAAAAACAAATCCCTTCGCCCGCAGCCTTTCCCAGCGCCAGACAACACCCTCCCCGGGAATCTCCCGCTCTCCCGCCAGCTGGAACCCGTTGCACTCCAAGACGTGGGTCGCCGAGCTCTTCATCGGCGGCGTGTGAGCGATCACATTGTGAATTCCCTCTTCAGCCGCGATGCCCAACAACTCCGCCACCATCGCCGTCGCGCACCCCTGCCCCCGAAATGTCTCGAAGGTTTGATACGCGATCTCGACTTCGGCCGCATTGTCGGGCTCCCCTTTGAAACTGCCAACCCCCACCAATCCGCCGCTCTGAGCCTCCATGCCGAGATAGCTGATCCACGGCGCAACCGCAACCGCCCCCTCGTGGAGCCTCCTGATATCTTCAAGCAGGCCGGCGATCATTGAATGAAACTCTCGACTCTCCGCACTGCCAGACCTTTGGTTCTCCAAGGCGTTGTACTCCAACCTCGCCAGGTTGTCTTCGTCAAGAGGTACGAGCTGGAGTCGCATACGGATCGATGCCGCTTCAGACAAACTTGCCGGGATTCAGGATTCCGTTCGGATCGAGGGCCGCCTTCACGTCGCGATGCAGCGCCCGCAATTCCTTGGATGCCGCAATCGGCCACCACGTTTTTTTGGCCAGTCCGATTCCATGCTCACCGGTGATGACTCCACCCATCTCGACCACACCCCGAAACAGCTCGTCCAGACATCGCTCGCTCCTTCGCTTCGCGTGAGCCTGCCCGAAGTCCACCATCACGTTCACATGGATGTTGCCGTCGCCCGCGTGACCAAAACACGCCACGGGAAAACCGTGTCGTTTCTGCAGTTTCGCGGCGAACCGGAAGAGTTCCTCAAGGCGCCCCCTCGGAACCGTGACGTCCTCGTTGAGCTTTGTCAGCCCGGTGTCGCGGAGGCTGTAGGAAAACTCGCGACGCAATTGCCAGATGGCCTCGCACTGTTCCTCGCCAAGCGCGCGGGCGACGAACAGTGAATTCAACGAGCGAACGATCCGCTCAAGCTCCCGAAGCTCCCCCCGGACGCTTTTCTCCTGCCCGTCCAGTTCGACAATCAAATGGGCGTCGCAGCCGTTGAACATCGTGCTCCGAGTGCGTTTCTCCGCCGCCCTGAGTGTGAACGCGTCCGCCACCTCCAACGCACTGGGAAGAAAGCCTGCGGCAAAAATGGCGCGAATGGCTTCCGCGGCGGCGCTCATGGACTCGAATCCCACGCTCAATGCGGCCCGGTACGGCGGCAGCGGCAGCAGTTTCAGCGTTGCCCGGGTCACGATTCCCAACATGCCTTCCGAACCGACAAACAGCCGATGAAGATCAAAGCCGGATTTGTTTTTGTGCGTTCTGCTGCCGGTACGCACCACCGTGCCGTCAGCCTGGACCACTTCCAATCCCAGCACGTAGTCACGGGTCACACCGTATTTCAGACAACGCGGACCGCCGGCGTTCGTGGCGATGTTGCCCCCAAGACTGCACTCCGCGCGGCTCGCGGGATCGGGCGGATAATAAAGACCTTTCGCAACGGCACGCTTCTGTAGATCGGCCGTGATCACCCCGGGTCCCACCACCGCCACAAAATCCCTCTCGTTGATTTCATGCACGCGATTCATTCGCGCGACGGACAGGGCGATACCTCCCCGCACGGGAACACATCCGCCAACGTAGCCGTGTCCCGCGCCCCGTGTCGTCACCGGAATCTTCCAGCGATTCGCAAACCGCATGATCTCCGCGACGGCTTGCGTCGTCCTCGGCAGGGCAACGGCCTCGGGCATGGCTTTGGCAAACCACTTGTCGCCCGAATGCGCCTCGCGCGTCTTTTCATCCAGCCGCAAAACCCCGGCCGGCAACTGGCGCTGGAGCCGCTCCAGCTGTTTCCGTCGAACTTCGCTCACTCGCCGGAGGTTTGGTTTTCAGCAATCAACGCGCGTGCGGTTTCCTCGTCACCCGGTGCCACCCGCAAACGGGTGCCGATCGAGGGTGTGAGCGGGTTGCTCTCGTTGGTGATCAGACAGAAGATGCCGGCCGCCTCCAGCACGGACTTGATCAGCTCCGCGTGGATCGAATCGGCGGTTTCCAATACCGTCACAAAATCTTGGCTCATAATTTTTGTTCTCCGTTTTCTTTGTTCTTGAGGTCCGCAAAGACCATCGTGCCGGTCGTGTTCTGCAAAAGGCTCGAAACGACAACCTCCACCGTGTCGCCGATCCGTGCGCGCGCGTGATTCACCACGATCATCGTGCCGTCCCCCAGATATCCCACTCCCTGATGCTTTTCCTTGCCCTCGCGGGCGATCTTCAGACGCAGCGACTCTCCGGGCAAAATGACAGGCTTCAGCGCGACGGCCAGCTCATTGAGGTTGACGTGCCTCACATGCTGCAATTCCGCGATCTTCCCCAGATTGAAATCATTTGTGTAGAGCGTCGCGTCCAGCAGCTTTGCGAGACGGACGAGACGATTGTCCACATCCTCCGGTTCCACTCCCGCGTCCAAGGAGGTTTCCTGAATCTTCACGTCGTTGAACTCGTTCCTCTGAATTCGACTGAGCATCTCCAGCCCCCGTCGCCCCCGTTCTCGCCGCAACGGATCCGCCGAGTCCGCCACCGTCTGCAGCTCCTTCAGCACAAATCGGGGCACCACAACAACACCCTCAAGAAAGCGAGCGTCGATCAGATCCGCAATCCGCCCGTCAATGATGACACTGGTGTCGAGCAACAACACCTTCTCCGGCTGGTCGCGCGGAGAAAACCGGACGTAGGGAATGATCAGGAAGAAATCCTCCCGGTTGCTGCGCATGGCCAACACCATGCCGATATAGCTGAACCCGATGAACAGCGTAAGCCGGATCAGCCAGCGGACCGGATACTGGTCGACGTAGACGAAGATCTCGGACCGATCAATCAACCAGGCGATGATCGTCCCCAACACAAGCCCGAAGGTGGCCGCAGAAAATGCCTGCAAGGAAAACCCCTTCAGCATCTCGTCGATCGCAATCAGCAGTCCGCCAAAGCCAAACCCGACCAAGATACCGAACAGGGCCGGAGGGGCGTTCAGGGACGGGTGATGGACAAGATCCGGCTGCACCTGGCTGACCGCGTAGCCTGCCAGCACGCAAAGCGAGAGGAAGAGGGCTCGTATGACGGTCAGGGAGGTGTTCACAACCAGTTGGGCGGGTCGGTCGAAACGTTAGACAAACGCAGGCCACACCGCAATCCGCATCCTCACAATCGGATCACGGCTCCGGACGCCGCCGACTCCTCCGCAGCGATCGCCACCCGCGTGCCGGCCACACAGTCGCCGACCGACGTCAAGTGCGCGGCACCCTTCAGCACGGCGTCCAGAAAAGCCTCATGAATCTCCGCGAATCCAAGATGCCCGCCCCATCCGGTCCCCGCCTTGGCCTCCACCTTGTGAACAATCGGCTCCCCCTCGTCACAACCCCTCTTCCACTGGAGAATCTCAACCGTGGAAATCCGGGTCTGCAAAACGCCCCCCTCTCCCACCACGCCCATCTCAAGATCCTCGTGAGGAAAATCCCTCGCAAACATGCAAACCTGAAGAGTTCCCAGCGCGCCGTTGTCATATCGCACGCTCACCGTCGCATGATCGTTCACCTGGTCTTCGCCCTCGATCACACGATTCGCCGCCAGCGAGCCAAAGGCGGCCACCTCCTTCGGGCGTCCGGCCGTCCACCAGTTCATCAGATCGAAATGGTGACAGTTTTTGTCCACCATCAACCCGCCGGACAATTTCCGGTTCTCGATCCAGTTGCCCGACTTGGGTCGAAACGGCCCTCGAAACTCCTTCGTCCAGGTCATCCTAGGGCGACCAATCTCGCCCGCGTCGATCAAGTCCTTGATCTTCCGAAAAAAAGCGGAATAGCGAAGCTCGTGTCCGATCAAGATGACGCGATCAGTGCCGGCCGCGATCCGCTCAAGCTCATCGCATTCCGTCTGGGTGATGCCGCAGGATTTTTCAAGATAGAGATGTTTGCCCGCCGCGATCACCTCACTAGCCAGTCGCACATGGGTGGAATTCGGTGAGGAAACCACCACCGCGTCCAGATCGGACGCGATCAGCTCGCTCTCGTTGTCGAACACCCTCACGTCGGGTGCGAAAGCCTTCGCCTGCGAGATGTTATCGGGATTTCGCGAGCAGATCGCCACCGCAGCCGCCCGACCGTCCGACTTGTTGTGAAACAAATCCACATGGCTGCGCCCCATCGCGCCAACCCCGATAAAACCAAGTTTCAGACTCATGCGTGACGGGGAGCGTTGAAGTCCACCCCTTCCGCGGCAAGCAAATACGCCCGGCCGGGGCCGGACATCCCGCCGAAATCCGCTATCGACAGGCCGCCGAGGCGAAGGCACAGAAACCGAATGCGTTTCCTGATTCTCCTGTTCTTGGCGGCCGCTCCGGCGATCGCGGCCGATTTCCACGGTTTCGAACGCCTTGACTTCGAACGGGACGGGCGCAAGTGCATCCTCGTAAAACCCAGGCAGGTCGCCGCAGGAAAACCCTGGATCTGGCGGGCCCGCTTCTTCGGCCACGAGCCGCAGACCGACGTCGCCCTTCTCAACGCGGGTTGGCATGTCGCCTACGTCGATGTCGCCGGTTTGTTTGGATCACCGAGGGCCGTCGCGATCTGGAACAATTTCTACCGGCACCTCACCGCCGAACAGGGTTTTCATCCACGCCCCGCTTTGGAGGGAATGAGCCGCGGCGGTCTGATCATCTACAACTGGGCCAAGCAAAACCCGGACAAAGTCAGCTGCATCTACGCGGACGCGCCGGTCTGTGACATCAACAGTTGGCCGGGCGGAAAGGGAACCGGCAAAGCGTCGCAGAAAGCGTGGAGCCAATGCCTCGCGGAATACGGACTGGACGAGACCGCCGCACGCACCGCCAAGGTCAATCCGATCGACGGTCTCGAAGCGCTGGCCCGCGCCCGCGTTCCCCTGCTCCACGTCGTCGGTGAAGCCGATGGTGTGGTGCCAGTGGGTGAAAACACCAACATCCTGGAATCCCGCTACCGAAAACTCGGCGGTCCGATTCAGGTCATCCGCAAGCCGGGCGTCGATCATCACCCGCACAGTCTCAATCCGCCGGACCCCATCGTGGAGTTCATCCTTCGAAATCGGCGAGATGTCCTGATCGTGCTGGCGGGAGACTCGACGGTGACGGACAAGGCCGGCTGGGGAGCCGCGTTCGCAGGCCGCTTCCAACAGAACGCGAAGGTCGTCAACCTGGCCGCAGGGGGACGCAGCTCGAAGAGTTTCCGAAGCGAGGGAATTTGGCGGCATGCGGTCGATCTGCGCCCGGACTACCTGATCATCCAGTTCGGTCACAATGACTGCCCGGGCAAAGGCCCCGAACGGGAGACAAATCCCGCCACGGATTTCCCCGCGAATCTGCAACGCTTCGTCGAGGAAGCCCGCGCGGTCGGAGCTCAACCCATCCTGGTCTCGCCGATGACGCGGCGGCGCTTCGTCAATGGAAGCATTGAGTCGATTCTGACCCCCTACGCGGAAGCCGCCCGATCGGTCGCGAAAAAAACGGGCACCCCGCTGATCGACCTCCATCCCCGCAGCGTCGATCTATTCAATTCCCTGGGAGACACCCGGGGCGCGGAGCTGAACCCGCCGGGAGACAGGACCCATTTCAACGCCAAAGGCGCCGAGGTGATCACGGATCTGATACTGAAAGACCTGCGGATCGAGGTTCCGAAACTCGCGGCCCACCTCGCGCCGGCCAAATAGCGGCCGGTCGATCCAAGGCATCACTTGCCGGAAGCCGCGGCGGACCCGCCAAACTTGATCAGTCCGAAGAGACGGAACACGCAACAAATCCAGTAGCCCATGTCGATCTCCCAAAACTTCACGGAGAACTTGGCGCTTCCCGGATCGTGATGGTGGTTGTTCTGGAAGCCCTCGCCCAACGTGGCCCAGGCCACCAAGGTGTTGTTGCGCGAATTGTCCGTCAGGTTGAAATTGCGATATCCGATCGCGTGACCGAAGGCGTTCACCAGCCAGCCCTGCACTGGATGGCTCATCATTCCGATGAAGTAAGCGCCGGAAACCCACGGATTTTTCAGCCAATACCAGAGTCCCGTCGCGACGCAGACGTGAATCAAGTAGGGCAGGAACCACAGCTTCTTCCGAAAGATCCAGCTCACCGGAAAGTCCATGTCCGCGACGACGTCCGTGTATTGCTTCCTGCCGATGATGAGGCCGACCAGATTCTTCTCATAGGAGCGCAACTGGCCGATAAAGGTGCCGAAAATCCCGTAATGAACAGGGCTGTGCGGATCCCGCTCCGTATCCGACTCCACGTGGTGGGTCCGATGCATGCAGGCCCATGCCTTCGGGTCGATTCCGGTCAGCCAGACGCCGGAACGGATGACAAACCACCGAAGCCACGGACGCAACGTGATCGCCCCATGCGCCAAGGCCCGGTGATAAAAAACCGAGATGTAAACGATATTGACCAGGTAGGCGCCAATGAAAACAAGGAGTGGAATCAGCCAAATAGCCACAATATATCTTTCTAGATTAAACCAGCGGTCGGGGAACATGCGTCGGGACCGCGTGGAGGTCAAAGCCACAATTACAAAAAAGTCGTCACGATTCCGTGTCCATTCCGTGCACCTCGCAGGAGACATGCACAACCTTCAGCCCTGCGGAAACATAGTGCTTGTAACGGTCCGGCGGAGCCGGATTCCGCGCCACCACCTTCAATTCCGCCGCAAAATGGTCCGGTCCGATCTGCCAGACGTGCAGGTCCGCGACCCGGGATTCGGTTTCGCGCTCAATGGTTTCGCGAATATGGTCCAGCTTCGCTTCCGGCACCTGATGATCCAGCAGGACCTCGCTCGTGGATTTCAGCAAACCGATCGACCAGCGGGACACCAGAACCGCCCCAACCACACCCATGACCGGGTCCATCCAGACCAGTCCCAGATATTTCGCCACAAGCAGGGCAAAGATCGCGAGCACCGAAGTCAACGCGTCCGCGATCACATGCAGATAGGCCGCGCGCAGATTGAGGTCTTTTCCGCCCACGTGATCGTGATCGTGACTGTCTGAATGTGAATGTGAGTGCGAATGCGTATGGGAATGCCCATGCGAGTGGGCCTCTCCATCCCCTCCCCCACCCAGCATCAGAGCCGAAACGGCATTCACCGCCAAACCGATCACCGCCACCGCGATTGCCTGGTCGTAGGCGATCGCCACCGGAGCAAAGAGACGGTGAACGCTCTCGAACACCATCAACAGGGCAAACACCGCCAACAGGATCGCCCCGGTGAATCCACCCAGCGAATTGACCTTGCCCGTGCCAAAGCTGAAGCGTTCGTCCCGCGCATGCTTCCTCGCATACACATAGGCGAACACTGAAATCCCAAGCGCCGCCGTGTGGGACGCCATGTGCAGCCCGTCCGCCAACAGGGCCATGGAACCGAAAACAATCCCCGCGCCGATCTCCAACACCATCATCAGCGCGGCCAGAACGATCACGCGAATCGTCCGCGCCTCGCCGCTCCTGCGCTGATCCTGCCCAAACACGTGATCATGCGTCCACGGTCCTAGATCGAGATCTTTCACAGACCGAGGTTCCACCGCGCGGCGATGACATTCAAGGCCGCACACTCGGCCAACGCGCCCGCAGCAGCTTCGACAACCCCGCGACCACCGCCTCGTCCGCACGCCCGGCGATGTTCACCGTCTCGCCCGGATCGGAACCCAAATCGTACAATTCACGCGCCTTGAATTCGTCCGTTTCCTCATCATGCCATTCGACATATCGGTAACGATCCGTCCGGACCGCGCGCCCCATCGCCCAGCCCTTGCGCGGAAACTGAGTGAAAGCAGCCGTTTTGCCCGCGAGCGCCGGATCGCGCAGCCACGGCAACAGGCTGTCCCCCTCCGCGTGATTCGGAATCGGCAGCCCCGCCAACTCGCACAGCGTCGGGTAAACATCCACCAATTCGGACAGCGCCCGCGTTTGCCCCGGGGGAAGGCCGGGCGCTGAAATGATCAACGGAACCCGCGCCGACCATTCGTAGTTCGTCATCTTCGACCAGGTCCCGTGCTCCCCCAGATGCCAGCCGTGATCCGAGAAAAGACAGACGATCGTGTTGCCGGCAAGCCCCTCGCGACGCAGCCCTTCCAGCAGTCGGCCGATCTGCGTGTCCACGTAGGTCACGCAGGCCAGATAGGCGCGGCGAAGCTGGATCACCATTTCGTCCGTCAATCGCCCGTGGTCCGGCACCAGCTGGTAGCTGCGCAGCTCAAAGCCGTTCCACGAAACCGCGGTTTCGCGATCGCGCGGATCCAGCGGCACACCCCACCGCCCCCTGCCCTTGGTCGCGGCATAGTTGGCGGCGTTGTAAAACGCCATGTAGGGCGCGTCGATCGGCGCTTCGGTCTGCGCCGGCAACAACCGGGGTGAAGGCGGATAGAGATCGAAATACTTTTTCGGAGCGACAAAGGGCAGATGCGGACGCCGATATCCGACCGCCAAGAAAAACGGCTTTTCCTTGAGCCCGCCCAAGGCTGCCAACACCTCCGTCGTCATGCGACCGGCATAGAGCGCCTCATCCGGCAGGTCCGGCGACTGCCAGGCCGGACAGTCCGTGCGCGGAGCGATCAGGGTCGGAACCGCCGCCCGTTTCTCAAACGGCAGCCCCTCCAAGGCTTTCAAGTCGGCAATCTCCAGAATCTCATTCTCACGACCGGGCGAAGCCGGGGTGGACCAGGATTGCGGATCGTCACGCCCGTCGTGATAGATCTTTCCATACGCCCGTGCATGATAGCCGTGCCGGATGAAGTGCTCCGGCAAGGTCACAAACGCGGGACCGTTCACGCGGTCGAACTTGAAACGGTCCCTCAATGAATAAATCCCGGTCGTGCCGGGCCGCAATCCGGTCATGAATGAAACCCGTGAAGGACCGCACTGCGGCGACTGACAATAGGCGCGCTCAAAGAGCATCCCCCGCGCGGCCAAACCATCAATGTTCGGCGATCGAACAATCGGATCCCCGTAACAACCCAACATCGGCCGCAAATCGTCCACACAGATCATGAGCACGTTCGGCCGTGGCGGCAGTCCGGCAACCCGTGTTGGAACCAGTGCCACCAATCCCAGAAGAGCGATCCATCGCGCGCCAATTTTGAATTCCCGTTCCTTTTTCATGGAAGCGGTTCGCAGTCTGCCCTCATTTCACCTCGAAGATCGAATCGAATCCGGCGTTGACAAGCTCCCGCCACGGGCAAGGCTGTCGCCCTCGTTTCAACCATGCCTTTGCTGGAAATATCGAATCTCAAAAAAAGCTACGTCGCCCCCGACGGCGAACGCTCGAGCGTCGTCGATATCGCCTCGTTTGACCTCGACGCAAAGGCGCAGCTGGCGCTCAGCGGCGAGAGCGGCACCGGCAAGACCACCTTTCTGAACCTGATCGCGGGCATCCTCAAAGCCGATTCCGGATCGGTGAAGATCGACGGCCGGGACATGACCACCATGAGCGAGGCGGGGCGCGACCGCCTGCGGGCCGAAAACATCGGCTATATCTTTCAAACCTTCAACCTGCTCCAAGGCTACACCTGCTTGGAAAACGTCCTTCTCGGCATGTCATTCGGACCCGGGCCAGACCGCGAATTCGCGAAGGAAATGCTGCGCCGCGTCGAACTCGGTCATCGCCTGCACCACTACCCGCGCCAGCTCTCGACCGGTCAGCAGCAACGCGTCGCCGCCGCCCGGGCCCTGGCCAATCACCCGAAGCTGGTGCTCGCCGACGAACCCACCGGCAACCTCGACCGCCGCAACGCGGGAGGCGCTCTGAAACTCATTCGCGAGGCCTGCAAAGAAAACGGCGCGGCCCTGCTGTTGGTCAGTCATGATCCCCACGTGCTGGATCAATTCGAAAACCGCAGCGAGCTGCACAAGCTGAACCGCGCCGCCCGGGTCAACGAAGAGGAGGCCCCGGCAAGATGATGCTTCCTCTGATCGTCTACAAGAGCCTGCGTCAACACCTGCTCAGCACGGTGATCACCGCCCTTTCCATCGCGCTGGCGGCCGGCCTGCTCATGACCGTCTGGGTCGTGAAGGAGCAGTCCCATGCGGCCTTCACGCAGCAGAACGCCGGGTTCGACGCCGTGCTCGGAGCTCGGGGCTCCAAACTCCAACTCGTCCTGAACGCAATCTTTCACCTCGAGGCCTCCCCCGGAAACTTGAAGTGGGAGGATTACCTTGATGTGAAACGTCAACGCGCAGTCGCGATCGCGCTCCCCATTGCCGTCGGAGACAACTACCTCGGCTATCGCCTGGTCGGCACGCTCACAAATCTTTTCACAGACGTCGAATACCGCGAGGGCCGACGCTACAAGGTCACCCGCGGACGCGCCTTCAACCAAGGTTTCGCCGAGGCGGTCGTCGGCAGCGTCGTTGCCGAATCCCTCGGAAT
>JADHOF010000074.1 GCA_016779125.1 Verrucomicrobiia bacterium
TCAATGCCGGTTCATCATCCTCCGGCCTCTTTTTATGGCCAAAAAAGCTCTCATTACGGGTATCACCGGTCAGGACGGCTCCTATCTTGCGGAACTGCTCCTGAACAAAGGTTACGAAGTTCACGGCATCATCCGCCGCGCGAGTTCCTTCAACACCGGACGACTGGACCCCATCTATCAGGACCCACACGTCGACAGTGCCCACATGTTTCTTCATTACGGCGACCTCGCGGATGCCAGCGGACTTTCCCGGTTGATCGCGAATATCGAACCGGACGAAGTCTACAATCTCGGGGCGCAAAGCCACGTTCGCGTCAGTTTCGACGCGCCGGAATACACGGTCGATGTCGATGCCACCGGCACAATGAGGCTGCTGGAAGCCATTCGTGAAAACGGGGCAAAGCCGCGATTCTACCAGGCGTCCTCCTCCGAAATGTACGGGATGGTTCAAGCGGTGCCGCAGACCGAGACAACCCCTTTCTACCCGCGCTCACCCTACGCCTGCGCCAAGGTTTTTTCCTACTGGATCACGGTCAACTACCGCGAGTCCTACGGCATGCACGCCAGCAACGGCATCCTGTTCAACCACGAATCCCCGCGGCGCGGGGAAACGTTCGTGACCCGCAAGATCACGCGGGCCATCGCCCACATCAAAAAAGGCCTTCAGGACAAGCTCTACCTCGGCAATCTGGACGCCAAACGCGACTGGGGCTACGCCAAGGAGTATGTCGACGCGATGTGGCGCATGCTTCAGCAGGAGGAGGGCGACGACTACGTGGTTGCCACCGGAGAAACCCACTCCGTTCGCGAGTTTTTGGAGGTGGCCTTCAAGCATGTCGGATTGAACTACGAGGACTACGTCAAAATCGATCCGCGCTACTTCCGACCGGCCGAGGTGGATCTCCTTATCGGCGATCCGACCAAGGCAAAAACGAAGCTCAACTGGGAGCCGAAGGTGAAATTCGAGGAGCTTGTCGGCATCATGGTCGATGCCGACCTCAAGACGCTCTCCGACCAGCTCGCCGGGAAACTGCCCGCCCCCTCCAACGAATAGGGAACAGCCTCATGCCACGCGCGCTAATCACCGGTATCACGGGACAGGACGGCTCCTATCTGACCGAGCTGCTCCTCAAAAACGGATACGAAGTGCACGGCGTCGTGCGGCGCACAAGCTCGCTCGACCGATCGCGGCTGCATCACCTGTATTCGGACGAGTCCGTCTACGGCAAGAACCTCTTCCTGCACTACGCTGATCTGGATGACACCACCACGATGCGGCGCGTCCTCGTGAGCGCGGCCCCGGACGAGGTCTACCACCTCGCCGGTCAGAGTCACGTCGGCCTGAGTTTCGAAATCGCGGAATCCACCTGCAAGATGACCGGGATGGCCACGCTCAGGATGTTGGAGATGATCCAGGATCTGGAAAAAGTACCGCGCTTCTTCCACGCGTCCTCCAGCGAAATCTTCGGCAAGCCGGACACCCTTCCGCAAAACGAGCAGACGCCCTTTCGCCCGGTCAACCCATACGGTGCGGCGAAAGCGTTCGCCACAAACATGGTCTCGATCTACCGCAACACCTTCGGGCTCTTCGCGGTGAACGGCATCATGTTCAACCATGAATCACCCCGTCGCGGTGAAAACTTTGTCACCCGCAAAATCTGCCGGGCCGCCGCCGCCATCAAGGCCGGCAGACAAAAGGAACTCCTCTTGGGTGACACAACGGCGAAACGCGACTGGGGCCATGCCCGCGACTACGTCCGGGGCATGTGGCTCTCGTTACAACACGCGACCGCCGAGGATTACGTGTTCGCGACCGGCAAACTCAACAGCGTGCAGGATGTTGTCGAGATTGCATTCGCGACCATGGAACTCGACTGGTCAAAATATGTGGCGCAAGACCAAAGATTCATGCGCCCTGCCGAGCCTCAAAAGCTCGTGGGCGACCCCAAAAAAGCCAGCCGCCTGCTGAACTGGACACCTGAAACCTCGTTCAGGGAACTGATCGAGGAAATGACGCAAATCGAGTTCAAGCGGGTTTCAGGTCAGGTGGTGTCCGGTTAGAACCGTGCGGGGCTCGCAAGATCCGCGTAACCCGATTCCGTTTCCAACGTCACCAGACGGGTGGACTCGTGGAAACAACTGACGCATGGACGAGGACGAACTCGACGTCCCAGACTGCATCAACCGCGTGCGGTTGCGGGACGAGGATGCCGCCCGCGCGCTGACGGAACACCTCTATCCGCTCGTCATCAAGATCATCCGCTCCCACCTTCCGCGTCGTGGAGACGAACAAGACCTAGCCCAGGACGTCTTTCTCAAGGTTTTTTCCCGCCTCGACCAATATCAGGGCGACGTCCCCCTGAGCCATTGGGTATCCCGGATCGCGTTGACCACCTGTCTCGACCGCCTTCGGGCTCAGATGCGCCGCCCCGAATGGCGAATGGCCGATCTGGGCGAAACCGAGGCGGAGATTCTCCAATCCACTCTCCGCATCGAAAACGAGCCTCAACCCGGACAAGCTCTGGCGGCCCGCGACTTGATCGAAAAGCTGCTCGACCGCTTGAAACCGGAAGACCGCCTCGTCATCACCCTGCTCGATCTCGAGGAGAAATCAGTCGCCGAAATCCGAGATTTGACTGGTTGGGGCGAATCCGCCGTCAAAGTCCGCGCCTTCCGCGCCAGACGAAAAATGCGCCAACTCATCGATCTGCTTGAACCCGAAAACCGCAATGCCAAATCCTGACCATTGGGAGAAACTCTCCGACTGCGCGCGGGCCGCCGAGGACCACCGTGATCTATCCGCCCCCTTCGGCTTCTCAACCCGCGTCGCCGCCCTCTGGGCGGCCGGTGCCCGCCCCTTGGTGCCGAACATGTGGGAATGGATGTCCGTCCGCTCTGTGGCCGTAGCCCTCGGCGTCATGGCACTGACCCTCGCGTTCAACTCCGATCTGTTCAGCCGGGGATTCTCGATCGAAGTCAGCGTGATCGACACAATCGACGGGCCGATTCTCTGAATGGAACCCATCCGACATTGGAAAATCATTCTCTCGCTGACCGCCATTTTCGTCGCCGGCGCGGTGACCGGGGGGGTGATCACGTTTCAGGTCGTGCGATCAGTCGTGCGATCCCGGACAAACCCCGAACTCTGGTCCAACCGCATCCTGCATGACTACAAGGACCGCTTGGACCTCAGCGAGGAACAATTGAACCGGATTCGTCCCCAGATGGCCGCCGCCGGGAAAGAGGTGATGAAGACCCGGCAGCAGTTCATGCAGGTCCACGGCGAGCTGCTAAAAGAACTTCACGACTCACTCCTGCGCGAACTCACAACGGAGCAACGTCAAATCTTCAAGGAGATTCGCGAAGAACAAATGCAACGCTTCCGCGAACGCGGTCTCCCGCCGGGGAAACGTCACTTCATGAATCATCCTCGCCCTAATCGCGACCCGAACGGAGAACGGGAAAACGGGTTCAAGCACCGGGGGGAGCCGGCGAGCGACGGGAACAAGGAAACGCCGGTGTTCCCGGGCAACGACCTGCCGGCAAAGGCCGAGGCGAAGCCGTAGCCGGCTGCTCACGGCTGTTTCACGGGAAGAAACTCCCGCAGGGCGTCGAAGGCGGAGTCCTCGATCAGCCGGAAGCCTCCGATGCCCGCTTTCTCCAAGACCCGGTTCTGGGCCCCGGAAACCATCACCTCGCCCAGTTGAAATCGCTGTCGTTTTCCAAGCCCCGCACGGGCCGCCACTACCCGTCCAGGACAGAACGGCGAAAGCCACAGCTCTCGCAAACCGTTCCGAATCCCCTGGGAATCAACCTCCTCCAGCTCGCTGACGGGAAGCAGCACGGCGTCGAGCTTCCGCCCGCCCGCCCCGTCCCGAAGACGCTTGATCAACTCATTTCCTGTCCGCCCGTATACGATCCGCTTCTGAAACTCGGCCCGAACACGCCACGTTTCATCGGTGAAAGGACCTCGATAAAAACGCCCGACGAATCCATCAACGCGGAGTAGTCCGATCGTTGCCGAGGAGGACAGCACGTCAGATTGATTCTCGTGGACGGACCCGGGACGAACCAAAAGCGACGCCTGAAATCCGTATCGCCCCTGCGTGTCCAAAACCGCCAAGGTGGCTCCATTCTCCGTCTC
This sequence comes from Verrucomicrobiia bacterium, assembly GCA_016779125.1. Lineage (GTDB taxonomy): Bacteria > Verrucomicrobiota > Verrucomicrobiia > Limisphaerales > JAYPXF01. The sequence goes on from JADHOF010000074.1 coordinate 4,145, forward strand.
CTCCGAAATGCGGACGTAATCTTCGGGCTCCAATACCGCAAAATCCACCTTGCCCGCGGCAAGCAGCTTCGACGCTTCAAGCGAGGACGGGCAGCGCTGAAAACGAAACGATTTTTTCGACGCCGCCTCAGTGGCTTTTAGAAACGCCTCCCATCCTTCCATTTCCGTCTTCTTCGGACCGATGATCGGCACCGCGACACGAATCTCTTTCAACTCACGCTGCGCTTCGGGCGGCGGCGGCGGGAGCGATTCCCCCATGGCTGCGGCAACAGCAGACAAGTTCAGAATCAGGATCAGATAGACTCGAAAAATCCACATGAGGAAGAGTGCATCCCGACTCCCGCGAGCCGGAGGAAATTCAGATGACTCTCGGCAAGGACCATCAGCGGCGACGCCAACGAGTCCCTTCCGCAACGCTCCATTGGAACTTCCGCTCATGTTCCCGGATAAGGAATGGCAGATCCCGCCGTTCCTCCAGCTCGAAATCCCGTCCCAAGATCTCGTGAAGCGAATCCAATGTTCGGACTTCGTTTCCTTCGCGTACGAAGCCACCCAGCCAGTTCTCGCGCGGCGTGTATTCCTCCATCCACGTGCACGGAGTCGTGATCAACAATTGTCCCCCCGTTTCAATCAGTGCGGCAATCTGCGCCAAGGCTTCCCGCGGACGCGGCAGACGACACAAGAGATTGGCCATGAGCACGACATCGAACCGACCGAGACCGTCCGGCAAATCGCCCGCGTCCCCCTGTCGGAACGACACCCGGGATCGGTCAATTCCGTCGCCCACCTTCGCCACGGCTTCGCGGACGATCGTCCCCTCGACCACGTAGCGGTAAGCCCGCTCACCGGCGGCGCACAACGCCGACGCTTCCTCGATGAAGCGCAGCGAATAGTCGATACCAAGCACCTCTCCGCAATGTCGTGCGAGTTCGAACGTGGAACGCCCCACCGCGCAGCCAAGATCCAGCGCCCGACCGACGGATGAAGGAGTGCTCAGGTCGAGCAGATCCGCACAGCGCGCCGGATAATTCAATCCGTTGTCGGGACCGAAATCCCACGGGAGCAAATCCGACGGGTTGCCGTAGTGAAAAAACAGATACTCGGAGACCGCTCGGTCGCTTTCGTAGAAATCCGCCACTAGGAGGACAACGCTCGGTTGAGGTGTTCGCAGGTGGCGAAATTCTCCAGAATCACGGTCACCTGGCCGGCGCGAAGCATGCGCACCTGGGGAATGCCAATTTCGGGTGTCTTGAACGGCGCAAAAAGGATGTCGTCGTGCGTCGCGTTCAGCTTCTCCGCAAACCTGTCGGGCGTCAGACTGCCGCCAAGATGATCGCTTCGGCCGGTCGCCACGTGAATGGTGCCTCGAATCTTCTCATCCTGAATATCGCGCCCGCTTACCGGCAGGAGCTGAGTGCCGAATCCCAGCTCGCCCAATTCTCCGGTCACCGGATCGGACGCCAGCTTCGCGTTGTGCGCATCCACCACGGCCTGATCGCCCGAGAGCAGCTCAGCCTTGTGAATCCGCCCGCTCGTCACGTGCATGATGCCGATCGTGCCACCCTCGTATTTCATCGGGAACTGCCCTTCCGCGCCGGTGGGAACAAAGTAAACCTCCCCGGCGGGCAGATTCGCCACGTCGGGTTCCTCCGGTGGACAGAGCCCGTGGCTCTTCTGGGCTTCCTGCCCGCCGCACAAAATCCGCAGCGTCATCGAGCGCCCGCCCGCTTCAAAATCGATCTGAAACTCCTCGGCCTTGGTCAACGCGGCTCGCATCTTTTCCGCTTCGACGCTGATCTCCGTGTAATCCACCGCCAGTCCGCTGCTGAGAATAACTTCGTTCAGCCCGTGCAAAGTGGCTCCGCGAAAACCGTATTTCTTCGCCCACGCGGTCAGCGGTGCCGTGGCCGAATAGGTCGATATGCACAGAACGATGTCGTAGACCTGATAGACGTCCTTTTCCAGACTGATCAGATTTCCCTCCGCGTCCACGGCCTCGTCCGGCAGATCAAGATTGCTGCCGCCGGTGATGTGGTAGGCGAACATCTCACCGCCCTCCCATCCCAATTCCTGCATCACACCGTCCTGAAATCCGCGATAAAAACGATCGTGGCCGAGCTTCTGGATCGCGCAGTCGGGATCGGAAAGAAAAGCGTAATCCCGCATTTCAGCGGGATCATCGAGGTCAATCAGGATGCACACCTTCAAGCCGGGGGCGGCTTGAAAAACGGTGGACATGAGTCGCTTTAGATCAAAGGGAGGAAACGTGTTCGCCATGTTCTTCGTTCAATTTCGCGGGCGAACGTAGCGGACTTCCCCCGATTGGCAAATCGTATAGGTCCGCCCGCAGTTTGGGCATCCTGTCGGAGCCGCTCGCGACGGAATTATTCCGGCTCGTCAACCAACAGGCTGGTCGCCAGATCGTCATGGACCCGCCGATGATGATCCGCCCGTTGTGATCTGCCGAATTTTCGTTTCAAGGTCTTGTAGGGCACGTCGGAGAGCGCGATATGAAAAACGGGTTCACCGGGTTTCACGGCGGGCATGGTGGTCATCCCGAGAATGACACCATCGGACGGCGAGATCAGTTCGCTGCGGTCGTCTCCAAAAATCCCCTGACTGATCCCGATCACCTGCCCCTTTTCAACCACGTCACCGGGCGCAACATGGTATTTCAGAATCCCCCCGTTGTCCGCCCGCACCCATACCGATTTCCGCACCTCGAGCTGAAACCCGCCGCGCAACCGACGCCCGGAAAGCATTCCCAGTTCGCGAAGGACACTTCGGGCTCCCAAGGTGCCCAGATTCACAACGCCGGGTTCGATCTTCCACACTTCCCCCGCTTCAAGGACGATCGTCGGGATGCCTCGCCTGCACGCGGTGCGCCGCAGCGATCCTTCCGCGCCGCGGCTGTGGACCAGAAGCTCGCACCCGAAAGAACGCGCGAGCCGAAGCACCTCGGGGTTGTCCAGATCGGCCCGGATGTTCGGGTAGTTGGTTCGTCGCACCGCCGCCGTGTGCAGATCGATTCCGTAGTCACAATGCCGGATGATCTCGGTGTAAATCAGGTGGGACAAGCGACTCGTCAGGCTCCCTTTGGAGGTACCGGGAAAACATCGGTTCGGATCCCTTCGATCCGGCAGATATCGGCTGTGCGAATCCATGCCGTAGATGTTCACCACGGGAATTGCGATCACCGCGCCGCGGGTCAACGGCAACTCGTTGTCGAACATCAGCTCGCGGATAATCCCCAAACCGTTCAACTCGTCGCCATGCACCACGCCGGTGAAAAAGACGACGGGTCCCGGCTTCGGCCCCGCCACAACCTTGACCGGCACGCGGATCTGCATCCCGGTATAATTCTGACTGTAGTCGAGATGAAGATCGTATGAACAGCCGGGCTGAATTGCCTGCCCGGCGATATTCAGCGAATGCCATTTGCCCTCTTCAGCGGTGATCTCAGGTTCGCTCATCGTCTTTTTTGGGCACCTTCTCCTTCTTGCGTTTCTGAATATTACGCCTCTCGCGGCGGCGGCGACTTTCCTCCTCCATCATGCTGCGCATCTGGAGCAGGTCTCCGTAACAAATCAGTTTGTCACCGGTCTCAATGACGGTGTCCGCGTCCGGAATCGGGATCGGCACCTTGTTGCGAATAATGTTGATCACCTGGACCCGGCGCTCCATCAGGTCCGTTTCCCGGAGCATCTTTCCCTCAAGGGACGGCATGTTCGCAACCGTGAACTCGGCGATGCCGTATCCCGCTGAAACGGTCAGGCGCTGCCGATAGTCCATCTCGGGAAACAAGACCTTGCGCTCCATTTCCTCGATAATCGCGCCAGCCACATCGACGCCCGTGGCCGCCTCGATGCCTTGCAGTCCCGGTGAGGAATTGACCTCCATGATCTTGGGGCCGTCGTCGCCTTCCAACATGTCGACACCGGCCACCCGCAAACCCAGGATCTGCGCCGCCCGCACCGCCTGCTCGACGTATTCCTTGTCCAACTCGACCGCCATGGCCCGACCTCCCCGGTGCACGTTGCTCCGAAACTCGTCGCCCTGGGCTTGCCGCCGCATGGCCGCCACAACGCGATCTCCCACGACGAAGGCCCGCAAATCCCGCCCTTTGCTTTCCTTGACAAACTTCTGCAACAAGACGTTCTGCCGCGTGCTCTGCAAGGTCTCGATGATGGCCTGCGCCACCTTCGCGGTTTCCGCGAGAATAACGCCGACGCCCTGGGTTCCCTCCAACAGCTTGATGATCACCGGAGCCCCGCCCACACGATTGATCGCGTCCAGCACATCCTCGCGGCGCCTCACGAACGCGGTCTCGGGCAAACCGATTTCGTGCCGGCTCAGGATCTGTATGGCGTGCAGTTTGTCGCGGCTGCGGGCGATACCCAACGCCGAGTTCAGGCTCGAGACCCCCATCTGCTCAAACTGCCGCATGACCGCCAAGCCATAGAACGTGATCGACGCGCCGATCCGCGGAATCACCGCGTCGTAATGCGGCAGATGCCTCCCCGCGTAGAAGAGATCGGGATTCTCACGCTCAACATCCAGAGAGAACCGCAACGTGTTCAACACCTTCACATCGTGCCCGCGATCAAGTCCCGCCTGACGCAATCTTTTGGTGCTGTAGCAGTTGGGACTACAGGAGAGAATGGCGACTTTCATCGAGCTGCCTTCTTGCGTACGGATTTGCCCCGCGTCATGAGCAGCCGCTTGCCCACATCGACCAAGAAATCACGTTCCAATGCCTTCCTCCCGAGTAACATCCGAAACAACATGCTTTCCCTGGAGACCAGCGAGACCTCCACCTCCTTCTCAATCTCGCCGATCCGGATGCGTGTCATCACAAAGAACCGCTCCGAGTATTCCCCTGTGCTGGACCGGACGCGGGCCTTTTTGACAACGCGGGCGGTGACAGTCTTTCGCCGGAACGGTGCTCTTCGCGAATACACCACCTGAAACCGAACCCGCTTCGGACTCAGAACCTCCAACTCCTCCACATGCAACGCGCTCGTGCGCGCTCCGGTGTCGATCTTGGCCTTCACACCGGAAATATCCCACTCGGGAAAATCGATGTACTCGACCCAGCCAATGACTGCCTTGGTGTTCATTTCGTGACTATGCAAGCCGCAGCGCGACCCTTCGAATTCGTCGGAACAATTGCAAGTGGATTGCGGATCATCGACCCGGATCAGGAAGAGAACGAATCTCCGGATGACGCAACTCGCCACCGCTGTTGGCCGTCCGGGCCATCATCCCGAATGTCACCAAGGTCAGAATCAGGGCCGTCACGAAGGCCCAACTGGGAACAGGCCGCCCTTTTCTCCCCATAAACAGCGCGATACCGGCGACGATGCCGGCGAGAAAAATCGCCGTGGTCGCCTGATCCGCCGCCGTCTCGTGTCGCTCCACCAAGCCCGGCTCCACTCCCGGCAGCCCCTGCGCCTTCGGAGCCGCATAATCTCCGGTGAACTTGATCGGCACGGAAACGAGCATCAACCCGACAAGCCAGCCCAGCGCCACCCGCTTCATTTCCTCGCTTCGCCTCACCACAGCGATCACCATCAGCAATCCCACAAACAGGGAGCCCATGACGGGGACATGATTCAGCGCGAGATGCAGGTGTATCCAGTTCACCCGCGCTTTGTACCGTTCCCGCCGACCAGATTAAACTTGTTTTTCAACACCCCGGCCGGGTTACCCTCGCCTGCCGTTCCACAAGTGGAAATCCGATTCGAGACACGATTCTCCGAACCATGAATCAGAAAAAAATGCGCGCCATCGGCGTCCGCCCCGACCAGCGGGAAGTTGCCATTATCGACCACGATCACCCGGAGATCACCGAGCCGGATCAGGTCAAGGTGCGATCGCTGGACGTTGGCATCTGCGGCACCGACCGCGAGATCTGCACCTTTGTCTACGGCTCTCCACCCGCCGGATCCGATTACCTGGTCCTGGGCCACGAATCTCTCGGCCGCGTCGAACAGGTCGGCTCGAACGTCACGGGCTTCAAACCCGGCGATCTCGTCGTCCCATCCGTCCGCCGCCCCTGTTCCGATCCCAACTGCCGCCCCTGTGCCGTCGGACGCCAGGATTTCTGCGCCACGGAGAATTTCGTCGAGCGCGGCATCAAGCAACACCACGGCTACATGACCGAATACTGGGTCGAGGACGCCAGGCACCTGAATCTTGTCCCTGCCGAACTCCGCGATTTCGCCGTGCTCGCCGAGCCGCTGACCATCGCCGAAAAGGCCATGGATCAGGTCTGGCACATCCAGTCCCGCATGCCCTGGGCCAACACGGAACCCGGCAAACTGCCCGGCGAAGGTCTCAGCGCCGTCGTCCTCGGGGCCGGCCCCATCGGCATCCTCGGCGCGATGAAACTCGTGACCTGCGGTTTCAAGACCTACGTCTACACCCGTTCCCCCAAACCGAACCGCAAAGCCGAAATCGTCGAAGCCATCGGCGCGGAATACATTTCGAACACCCAGGTTTCACCCGCCGAACTGGAGCAGCACGTCGGCCGCATCGATCTCGTCTACGAAGGCCTCGGCGTCGCCCAGGTCTCCTTCGACGTGATGATGCACCTCGGCCTGAACGGGGTTTTCTGTTTTACAGGCATTCCCGCCCCGGAGGGGGAAAACACGGTTCCCGGCCCGCAGCTCATGAGAAATCTGGTTCTCAAAAACCAGGTGATCGTCGGCACGGTCAACGCGGACAAGGCCGCCTTCCAAAACGCCATCACGGACCTCGCCGAATTCAAACGCCGCTGGCCCGAGGCCTTGGAGGGCATCATCAGCGGACGCCACTCGCCCGACAATTTCCGCGAACTCCTCACGGGCAAACCCGGCGGCATCAAACACGTGATCTCCTTCGACGACTAAGCGCAACGAATCACTTCTGAAATCGACATGAGCAAGGAATGGATAGACGTAACGGTCCCGATGAAAGACGGGATGGTCCACTGGCCCGGTGACCCCGCATGCATCATCAAGCGCGTGGTAAAGATGGAGGATGGTGCCCCCTGCAACCTCACCCACCTTTCCATGAGCGCCCACACCGGGACCCACATGGACTCCATGCGCCACTTCGTGAAGAACGGCAAAACCATGGAGAAAATGCCCTTGGACGCCGTGATCGGCCCCTGCCGCGTCGTCGAAATCGACGCGAAAGACCAGATCACGCCGGAGCACCTGAAGGCAATCCGCCTGCGCAAGGGCGAACGGATTCTCTTCAAGACGTCCAATTCCACCAAGAGCTGGCGAACCAGCAAGTTCGACAAAAAGTTCATCTCCATTCGACAAGACGCCGGACAAGTCCTCGCCGACAAGGGGGTCATGACCGTTGGCGTGGACTATCTCAGCATCGGTGGTTGGGAAAAAGACGGCGTCGAAGTCCACCAGGTCATGCTCGGTGCCGGGATCTGGGTCATCGAAGGCCTCGATCTCTCGAAAATTCAACCAGGCCGCTACGACCTGATCTGCCTGCCACTGAAGATCGTGGGGAGCGACGGTGCCCCGGCCCGCGCCCTGCTCCGCCCCCGCTGATCGCCGCTATTGCCAAAACGCCGACAAGATCCGGTTGGTCCGACCAGCGGGAACCGTGAAAGAAACTCCTGACAAATGACTGAAGCCACCATCCCGGTCGAGATCTCGGATCCGATCAACTCCCGCATCCTCGAAGTCTCCGAAGACCAGCTCCAAGGCTTTCAACGCGACCCGATCGGCGAGATCGCGCGACGCAGCGAGCTCCCAATCGAAACCGTCATCGAACGGGTGCGCGCCATGCTCGACGCAGGCGTCATCCGACGCGTCCGGCAGACACTCCTTGCCACCAGCCTGGCCGAGGGTGCCCTCGTGGCCTGGGAGATCGAGCAGGATAAACTCGATTCCGCGTTCAACTACCTCTTCGAGCAGGACCCCTTCTCCGGCCACGTCGTCACCCGCACCACGGACAACGTCAGCGCCGGTTCCACCTACAAGCTCTGGACCACCCTGAAGGTGCCGCAGGGCTATTCCCTCGCGAAGCACTGCGAACTCCTGGCTCCAATCATCGGTGCAAAAGCCTTCCGCCTGATGTCTGCCAAAAAACTCTTCGCCCTCGGAGTCGGTCACATGCGCCGCCGCAAACTGGACCCGGGCGAGCGCGCCGATGAACTCGCGAACCCGACGGACACCGAGGTCGTGAAACTCAACGACCGCGAATGGCAGGTCCTCACCGCAGTCAAACGCGAGTTCGAGAGTGATGAACTCGTCCCCGACATCTGGGCCGCCCGCGCGGTCGAAGCCGCCGTGCCCCTGGATGAATTCCTCTCCATCGCCGAATCCCTCAACGCCAAAGGCGTCATCGGACGCTTCTCCACCTTCCTGGAGCACGTCAAGAAACTCAGCACCGGCGAACAGGTCACCCGCTACAACGCACTCTTCCATTGGGCCGTCCCCCCGGGCCGTGAACTCGACGCCGGTCGCGAGGTCGGACGCCACTTCTGCATGACCCATGCCTACTGGCGCGAAGGCGGACCCGAGTTCAAGAACGTCAACGTCATGGGCGTCTCCCACGGCACCGACAAGGAGCTCGTCCTCGCCCACAAGGCCGCCATCGACCAACACCTCGTCGAGGCCGGCATCCCCCTGCTCTACACCAACGTCTTCTGGGGCGGCCGCAGCGAGATCAAACCCAGCGAAATCGCCCCGATCGAATACGAGAAGTTCTGCGCCTCCCACGGCGTCGATCCCGCCTGGATGCGAGCGTGACGCGGGCGGACTGCCGTCATGAAATCCCTCCGACAGGAACTCTGGTTCGACATCCCCGCCCGACGCGGCTTCATCAACATCACCCCAGACGTCGAGGATCTCGTCAAAAAGAGCGGCGTCCGCGAAGGACTCTGCCTCGTCAACGCCATGCACATAACCGCCTCCGTCTTCATCAACGACGACGAGCTGGGATTGCACGAGGACTATGAAAAATGGCTGGAGAAACTCGCCCCCTTCAACCCCTCGGGCGACGTCTACCATCACAACCGCACTGGCGAAGACAACGCCGACGCCCACATGAAACGCCAGATCATGGGCCGCGAAGTCGTCGTCGCCATCACCGCCGGCCGCCTCGACTTCGGTCCCTGGGAACAAATCTTCTACGGCGAATTCGACGGACATAGACGCAAACGCGCCCTGGTGAAAATCATCGGCGAGTAGAGCAGTCTCGGAAAACAGAACGGTCCTCCGACAAGAGTCGATGGATTCTTTCTGGGAAGACACAAAAAGACGGAAGATGTTGACAGACCCAAAAACTTAATGGGGTGGGGTCGTTCAAAGCGCAGCGGCGAACGAGATCAACCCTTCGGCCGCTGGCCGCTCATCCATCGAAAGCCGTCACGCAGTGACTCCCGCGCCTGATTTCTATTGCTGCCACGCAGTGGCGGCGCAGCGGCAAGCAGGGAGCGTGACAGGCGGTGGACGTGCTCCGCACGGACTGTGACTGGCGCGATCGCTGCGGTCGCGGAGCCATCCCCCAACTCGCGCGGGATCCTATGCCTCCCCGACACGATGTGCAGCGCAGCGGAACAGGGTGCGGCTCGAATCGGGGGACGCAGGCTGGTGGTCCGTTGTCGTAAGGAGCCTGCGACTGACGCAACGGGCCACGAGGCAAGGACGGGGGAACTCACGCTCGCAACCATCCGGACGCGTCGTATTTGCCACGGGGCGATCGCACACCAACAAGACAGACCTCGTTCATCGTAAAGCGAGGCGAGGATGGGGCTTCCAAAAGACCTCCCACGAAGTGGCACTCAGGCCGGCCCCGCCCCACCACAGCCTCGCGCGTGAGCCCGCCCAGCAAGTAGCTTCAAGCGACTGAAAGGGTCTGCGGCAGCGGCTGACGCCCCGGGCGGCAGAGGGAGCTGCCGACGGGCGGGGACGTGACCACCAAGGGCACGGCGCGGCAGATGCCCCGCAGCGTGTGAGGAACGAGCCGCGAAGGAGCAACTGCCGTGACCAGTGCCCGCCTCCCGGACGTTGAAGGCGCGAGCGGTGGCGCGACTCCTGCCTTCCCGGAGCGTAGCGACCGCAGGAGGCGTGACACCGCGGCCGATGCGGTTTGCAGCCCAGGTTGGCGTTCGTCCTCTCCTGCGCCAGCCGTTGCGCGAACGAATGATGAAAGATGCTGCCTGACCCCACTTACGTAACATTTACCTAAAAAACGTACAAATGTCCTGGCGGAAACGACGTAACGGAAGATAGACTGGCATCTACTCCTTCCCTTCCGCAGGGAAAACGACCAGAGGCGTACAAAGGAATCAGTTGGGGTAGATAGAAGATCGGTCGATAAGTATCTTCAAATTCCGTCTCCATCGCCGCAATCCCAATATCCCATGTGACAACCCCTCTGATGATCTTTGAGTCTCGGAAATCTATAGGCAACCGTGGCATGATGCTGCTCTCATAGATGTCGTTCAATGCGGTGCGAACTTCGGCCATTGTGGCATTCCAAGTCTGACTCTCCTCGTAGTTTGAAGAAACTACAGCGCTTGCGTAGAAGTTTTTCATCTGGAGGCGCGCGGCTTTCCATTCCTTGCTGTCAGCAGAACGGACGGCCTCGCTCCAGGTCTTTACGAGAATACAGTCGGACAAGTTTCCCGGATCGCCACATTTCTGAAACCAAGGAACAGTTTTCTGTTCTTCTAGGAATTTTGAGGTCCGTGTTTTCACGATGTTTATGCAATCGTGTGTTCTATTGGGCTTCTAAACTAGTACATCAGCCAATTAGTTCGTGTGCATATATTGGAGTTATACTTCTGTGCATCAATAATTCGGAATCCGGGGGATGTGGAAGTTTTCGGTGATTAGTGACCTTAGGGCATCCCGATTGCCCCCGTTGAGATCCACGATGAACTGGTCGATCGCGGCTTTGAACTCTCCAAAAGAT
>JADHOF010000002.1 GCA_016779125.1 Verrucomicrobiia bacterium
TGAGGCCCTGAATGACTTCCGACGGCGCGGTCTTCACCTCGCCCCCGTATACGGCGCCGCTGGTGCCGTCGATCGAGAGATAGTCCCCCTCGCTGAAGGTGTCCTTGCCGACCGTCAAGGTCTTCTTGGCGTAGTCAACATGAAGCTCCGCCGCGCCGCAGACGCAAACCTTGCCCATCTGACGGGCGACCAGAGCCGCATGCGAGCTGACACCACCGCGGGCGGTCAAGATGCCGTCCGCCGCAATCATTCCGCGAAGATCCTCAGGGGAGGTTTCAACCCGGACGAGCAGAACCCGCTCTCCACGATTGCCGGCGGCTTCTGCGCGATCCGCGTTGAAGTAGATCTTGCCGGAGGCCGCACCGGGACCGGCGGGAAGCCCCTTGGCGATCTGCTTGGTCTTCTTCAGGGCAGCCAGATCAAAGATCGGGGATAGCACCTGGTCGAGCTGCTCGGCCGGCACGCGATTCACGGCCGTCTTCCAGTCGATCAACTTCTCGGCGACCATTTCACACGCAATCCGCACAGCCGCGAGACCGGTCCGCTTGCCGTTCCGGGTTTGCAGCATGAAGACTTTTCGCTCCTGAATGGTGAACTCGAAGTCCTGCATGTCCTTGAAGTGCTTTTCCAGCACGCCGCGGATCCGCTCCAATTCCTTGTAGGAGGCGGGTTGCTTCTGCTTGAGCTTGATGACGGGATCCGGAGTGCGGACACCGGCGACCACGTCCTCTCCCTGCGCGTTCATGAGGAACTCGCCGTAGAAAACCTTTTCGCCGGTGGCGGGATCACGCGTGAAGGCGACGCCGGAACCGGACTCCTCGCCCGTGTTGCCAAACACCATCGCCTGCACGTTGACCGCCGTTCCCCACGCGGCGGGAATGCCGTACTTGCGGCGGTAGACAATCGCGCGATCGTTCATCCAGGAACCAAACACGGCACCAACCGCTCCCTTGAGCTGATCCCACGGATCGGTCGGAAAGTTCTTGTTGGTGCGATCTTTGACGAGCTTCTTGAAGCGCCCAACGAGCTCCTTCATGTCGCCTGCTGAAAGCGATGTGTCCGGATAATGCTCGTCTCCGTAGCGTTCCTTCTTCAGGTCGGCGATGATGATTTCGAAAGGTTCCTCGTCCTCGTCCGGAGCCTTCTGCACACCCATGACGACATCGCCGTACATCTGGATAAACCGGCGATAGCAATCCCAAGCGAGAAATTCATTGTTCGTGACACGGGCCACAGCCTCGACCGACTCGTCGTTCAATCCGAGATTCAGGATCGTGTCCATCATGCCCGGCATCGACTCGCGGGCACCTGAACGAACAGCAAGGAGCAAGGGCATCTTCTTGGTGTCGCCGAACTTGGAGCCCATGATCTTCTCCATGTTGGCCACGCCGGCTTCGATCTGCTTCTGCAACTCCTTGGGATAGGTGCGCTTGTGATCGTAATAGTAAGTGCAGACCTCGGTTGAGATGGTGAGGCCCGGAGGCACCGGCAGCCCGATGCGGGTCATTTCCGCGAGATTCGCTCCCTTGCCGCCGAGGAGGGACTTCATCGTCCCGTTGCCGTCGGCCTTCTTGTTTCCGAACGTGTAAACGTATTTGTTCGCTTTAGCCATTTGATGGTGTGTGATACTAGATGAATTTGCGTTTTTAGGTGGAAAAACCGCAAAAATGAGCCGGGAATCTAGCAACCAAAAGTTCAGTGTCAACGGCCGACTTCAGGATACGCCCGGTATTCCTCTCCAATTCGCGCCGGCCAAAATACGCTGGCATTCGAACGTGGCTCGGGTAGCTTGCCAACCACTTTTCCAAAGCACGAGGTATGCTGAAATTTAACGCAAAGCAGAAGGTCAGTCCGCAGCGGCGCGCCGCCGAAGAGCTCCTCCAGAGTCTGAAGCCCACGATCGAAACCGAGACAGGGCGGGGCAATATCACGATCAACCACTTTCTCCAGGCGCGACAGACCCAGAACGAAGCCGACTTTTATCCATCCGACCAACCCGGCACGGGCTTCTACACGGTGGAAAACGTGGTCGCGACAGGCGGCATGGGGGCGATTCTCCAAGCCTTCGACAACAACCTTCAGCGCACCGTCGCGCTGAAGGTCATGCTCAACAGCTTGGATGCCCCGGAATCGGCGATCTACAGCTTCGTGGCCGAGGCTCAGATCACCGGCCAGCTGGAACATCCGAACATCGTTCCGCTTCACGACATCGGAGTCACCGCCGACGGCACCATCTACTACACGATGAAGCTGATCTCCGGCCGGACACTCCGTGAGATTCTGCGCGAGATCCGGGATGGCAACGCGGAGACGATCGAACGCTTTCCCATTTCCCGGCTTCTCACCATTTTCCAGAAAATCTGCGACGGAATTGCCTACGCTCACTCGATGAACGTGGTTCACCGCGATCTGAAACCCGACAACATCATGGTCGGGGAATTCGGTGAAGTGCTCATTCTCGACTGGGGTCTGGCGAAGGTTCTCTCCGCCGACGGAGACGCCCACGAAGCCGCGACCGAAGGATCTGAATTCGATGGTGGACTGCCGACGGACGGCACGTTCGGCACCCTGGACGGGCAGGTCAAGGGCACGCCTAACTACATGGCCCCAGAGCAAGCCGAGGGCCGGGTCTCGGACATCGACAATCGGACCGATATCTACGCGCTCGGCGGCATCATGTATGCCACGCTGACGCTCCACCCGCCCATCACCGGAGCCAATCTCGACGAGATCTTAACCCGGGTGACCAGCAGTCAGATCATCCCCCCCTTGGACTACAACCGGGCGGCCGTGGAGAATCCGACCGGACTACCCGCGCCGCACTGCCCAGAAGGCAAGATTCCATCCGCCCTGTCCGCCGTGGCAATGAAGTGCATGGCCTACGACATGGACTCGCGCTACATGTTCGTCGAAGCCCTCCAAGGCGATATCGCCCTCTATCAGGGCGGCTACGCAACAGGAGCCGAGGACGCGGGCTTTTTCAAACAGCTCAAGCTGCTTCTCACCCGGAACAAGAAAGAGGTCTTCTTCGCCATCCTCGTTTTGGCGGCAATCGTGTTTACGGCGTTGTCGTTCATCGGCGCTGTGCAACTCAAGGCAAGGGAGGCAGCCAAAGCACAAGAGCTGGCCGAGGCCAAAATCGAGGAACTTCGAAAAAGCGCCCCGGCATTTCTCGACGTGGGACAGACCTTGATCAATGAGGGCGATTTCGAAGGAGCCATCGAAAGACTCAACTATGCCATCGAGTTGGACGACGAGGACAGCCGCTTCTACAAGGCCCGGGGCGACGCCTACCAGGCGATGATGAAAATCCCGCAAGCCTACGCGGAATACAAGGAGGCGAGCGACCGGGAGGCAAAAGGCATCACGGGATCCGCGCTGGCCCAGTTCAAGAAGGATCTGTCAGCGAGTCAATCGGTTTGCGGCGCGGTGGGCGGCACGAAAGACAAGGAGCTCACGGACGATGATCTTCGCAGCCTGATGCTGAGCATGCGGAATCAGAATCGCAGCAGCGCCGCCTTTGCCATTGGCAAGGTCTTGGCGAAACGCGACCTCAAGCTGCTGGATGAAACACGAGTAGCCCTCTTCGAGCGTGCCGGCCTCGTTGGCACCTTGGTGCGCGATGACGTGGACGGCCTGTTCCACCTCGACCTGACCGCGACCGCAGGCGGGAGCATCGCCGCCCTGAACTCGATGCTGCTGAAAACTCTGGATCTTTCCGGCTGCACGAATGTCGCGGACATCTCGCCATTGAAGGACGCACCAATCGTCGAGTTGAATCTGAGCGGAACGGACGTCAACGACCTCTCCGTCATCAAAACCCTCAAGTCCCTGACCAAGCTGGATCTTTCCAACTGCAAGCTCCTCACCGACCTCTCCCCGCTGCAAGGAATCACCAACATCACCTGGCTCAACATCAGCGGTTCGAGTGTCGATTCGCTCGACACCATCGCGCAAATGCCACTCAGGCATCTGGACATTTCCAACACCTCGCTGCGAGATCTCAAGGCCCTCACCTCGACGAAATCGCTCCAGTGGCTGAATCTCGACAATTCGCGTGTCACGGACATTGAGGCGCTTGAAGGACATCCCATCGCCTATTTCAGCGCGGAGAACACGAAAATTCGAAAGATCGACGCGTTGAAGACGGCCGCCCCCCTCACGGAGAGTCTGAACCTAGCTCGAACATTTGTGCGCGACCTCTCGCCGATCCAAGGCAAACGAATCCCGCAGATCAACTTTTTCAAGTGCCGAATGGACGACATCAGCGCCTTGGCGAACATGCCGCTGTCCTTCTTGGATTTGCGTGAAGCGCCTGTCTCTGACATCAGCGTCCTGGAAGGCATGCCGTTGGATACCGCCCTTCTCCGGGACACCAAGATTAGTGACATCCAACCGCTGAAAGGCGCACCTCTCCGCGATGAACTGGATATTTCCGGCACCAAGGTGACTGATCTTTCTCCGATCGCAGGAGCGCCACTCAAATCGCTTCATCTGACTCGCTGCCCCATCGCGAGCCTGCAACCGATTGCTGGCATGCCCCTGCGCGTGCTTCGCGTGGACCAGACCCCAACCGATCCGGACTTGAATCCGGTTTGGGAATGTCAGGAGCTTGAATATCTGGCTGTCACCTTCCCGGGCAGGTTCATCCGCTCCCTTCGACAACTTCCAAACATCAAAAAGATGACCTATTCGCTTCCGAATGACGACTGGGAGAAGGACGCCAAATCGAAGGCTGCATTCTGGCGAGATTTCGATGCTCGAAACTAGGAAGTGCCCCAAAACCACCGCTTGAAGAAGCCGTGAGGGTCAGCCGGGATTGGGGAGCGCAGAATAAAAGGCGTGCTCGCCTTGGAATCCCTTCAACGCGTGCGCTCCCGCGTCGAAAATCTCAACGTATTCTTGAAGAAGCTGGGCAGCCGGCTGGCTGAACAGGCAGAACTGGTTCAACCCGCCGCACACCTTTTCCATTCGAAACGCAAAATTGACCTCGGGACCGATCAGGTTGTCTTCACCCGCCGACACGGCGCTGTCGACCCGCACCTGACCGTAGTGCACCACGACACGAAATTGCATGTCCTGTCCATTCTGCAGCTCGCGCAACTCCAGCAACGCCTGAGAAATCGTTTCGGCCGGCGTGATGTCCAACGGCCAAAAAGCGAGGAAGCCGTCGCCCAGATACTTGTTAATGAACCCCTTGTTCCGCTCAATGATCTGTTTGCAGGCAAGAATCCACTTGCCCACCATCTGGGCCATCTCGTCCTGCCCCATCTGCTGACTCAGCTTGGTGAAGCCGACGATGTCGGCCACCAACATCCAGCAGTCTCCGGACTTGGCGGTGTTGGAGGCCGCGATCGTGGCCATTGCTTCCCCGTCGTCAAAATCTTCGGAAGCGGACGCCTGACGAAAGGTAAGCAGCGTCGTTGAAATCTGAATTGTGTCCTCGTCCTTCAGCTGCATCGGCATCCGGATACGCTGACCGTTCAACAAGGAACCGTTTCGGCTCCCCAAATCGACGAGGTAATAGATCCCCTCCCCCTGCGCGTGAATCAGGGCGTGCCGCCTCGAAACCTCCTTGTCGTTGATCGCCAAGGTGTTTTCAGGCAGCCGACCGATCGAACAATTTCCCTGTAACGGGAATTGCTGACCCTCTTCTGTTTCAAGCCAATGTTCCATCCACTGGAATAATTCCTTCGCCGCCTCTCCCGCGACGGGCCGCGACTGTGGCACATCGCCCCCGGCATGACAGCAATTTTTTGAGAATCAAACCCGGAGAAATGGAGCGATGACGAGCGCCACCACCGACATCAATTTCAGCAGGATGTTCAGCGACGGACCGGAGGTGTCCTTGAAGGGATCACCCACCGTGTCCCCCACCACGGCAGCCTTGTGGGCGTCCGAACCCTTTCCATATCTCACACCGTTCAATTCAATCCCTTCTTCGAACATCTTCTTCGCGTTGTCCCAAGCCCCACCTGCGTTGGCCTGAAAAAGTGCGAGCAAAACTCCGGAAACGGTCACCCCTCCCAACAACCCGCCCAAGGCCTCGGCCCCGTTCATGCCCGCATATCGAAAGCCGATCCCGATCACGACCGGCGTCGCCACCGCGAGCAAACCGGGCAGCACCATTTCCCGAATCGCCGCTTCGGTGGAGATCGCCACGCAGCGACCGTACTGGGCCGCGCCATCGGCGGCATCGAAAGTCTCGCGATCGGCTGCCGACCATTCGGATTCCTCCTTGCCTTCGTTGGCCCTCATCACCTGCAACGCGTTCTTCAAGGCCGGAATTTCGGCAAATTGCCGGCGCACCTCTTCAATCATCGACATCGCGGCGCGCCCCACCGCATCCATCGCCATCGCGGAAAAAAGGAAAGGCAGCATCGCGCCGACAAAGAGCGTGGCCATCACGTAGGATTTCGAAATGTCGATCGACGAAATCCCCGCTGCGGCCATGTAGGCGCTGAAAAGAGCCAGCGCGGTCAAGGCCGCCGAGCCGATCGCGAAGCCTTTCCCAATCGCGGCCGTCGTGTTACCGACCGCATCCAGCTTGTCCGTTCTCCTCCGAACCTCCTTTTCCAACCCGGCCATTTCCGCGATCCCACCGGCATTGTCCGAAATGGGACCGTAGGCGTCCACCGCAAGCTGTATTCCGGTGTTGGCCAGCATCCCCACGGCCGCGATCGCGATCCCGTATAGTCCGGCCATATGGTAGGCCCCGATAATCGCCGCCGCGATCATCAGGATCGGCAGCGCGGTCGAGCGCATGCCGACCCCGAGCCCGGCGATGATATTGGTGGCCGTCCCGGTCAGCGACTGGCGGGCGATCTTCCATACCGGGGGTTTGTGCGTCCCCGTGTAGTATTCAGTAACCACCCCAATCGCAACGCCGGCCGCCAAGCCGAAGATTGTGGCCCAAAACACCCCGGTCGCCGTGGCCCGATGCCCCGCCAAGGTCCACTCAGCCGGCATCACCGCGTGGATGATAAACCACGACGCGACCAGCATCAGGCCCGCCGCGACAAACTCTCCCATGTTCAGTCCCGTCTGCGGATTCCCTCCCTCTTTCACCCGAACGAAAAAGGTGCCGATGATGGACACAATGATTCCGGCTGAGGCGAGAAACAACGGCAGCAACACCGCGCCGATTCCGTCGAACTTGCCTTGGAATTCTGGCAAACCCACCAAAGCCGACCCCAGCACCATGGTCGCAAGGATTGATCCGACGTAGGATTCGAACAAGTCGGCCCCCATTCCGGCCACGTCCCCCACGTTGTCGCCGACATTGTCCGCGATCGTCGCCGGATTAAGAGGGTGGTCCTCTGGAATTCCAGCCTCGACCTTGCCGACAAGATCCGCCCCCACATCGGCGGCTTTCGTGTAGATGCCACCGCCGACGCGGGCGAACAAAGCGATGGAAGAGGCACCGAAGGAGAAACCCGTCAGCACCGTCAGCACCTTGTCCAAAGGCCAACCCGTCGCTCGATAGCAGATAAACAGGCCTCCCAGACCGACCAAGCCGAGCCCGACCACGCCCATGCCCATGCAGGAGCCACCGGCAAACGCGACCTCCAAGCCCTTCGCCAAACCGGACCGCGCGGCGTTCGTAGTCCGCACGTTCGCCCGGGTCGCCACCCGCATCCCGACGAATCCGGCAAGAGCCGAGCAGAACGCGCCGGCGACAAAGGAAAGTGCGACAAGTGAACTTGAATTCGCGGCGCTCCCCCCCTGCCATGCCAGCAAGACTCCAATCGCGGCGACAAATATCGCGAGCACACGATACTCCGCCTTCAAAAAGGCCATCGCCCCCTCTGCGATATAGCCGGCGATCCGCTTCATTCGATCCGTTCCGGGATCTTGACGTGCAACCCAGCGGGCGCGCTGAAAAGTGAAGACGAGGGCGAGGAGACCAACAACCGGTACAAGAAGTAGAATACTCATATGGTGACTTTCCACCCACCACGCTAGACCCGTTTCGGCACGGGAAAAAGCCGAATCAAGGCCTACTTCCAGATGGGATTCGGCGAGTAAAGCGGGGAGGCCCAAGGCGTCGATTTGCCCTGATTCAGCCCGCGGTCCTCCGGGCGTTGAGCCACTTCGAGGTAGTCCAGAATCATCTTGCGAATCGCGTCCGGCAAAGGCCACATCCCGTTCTTCTGTTGCATCGTGCTGATGGTGGCATCCCACTCGGCGCGACTGAGATGATTCGCCGCGATAATGGCGGTCGAATGACAGGGAATGCAGTTCGCCTCCACCAGCGCCTTGGCCGGAGCGTCCTTCAATCTTTCAATCGCGGAGACGTTCGGCAAAGGCTCGGCGGCCACCAGCGAGCCAACGAAAATCGTCGCCAAAAGAAAAAGCGCAGTCTTCATTTCTCAAGTTCCCGATCAAAAGTAAGCGTGGTCTTGGAGTCCGCCCTAAGGTCCCACATCACGATTTCGCGCAATCGATACTTGCCGTCCACTTTCATCAGGCTCTTCGGTTCGAAACGTTTCCAAAGTCGTCCCTGATGATCATAAGCTTCGGCCGACACAAGCGCCATCGAGTCCTTGTCCACCCAGGACACGACTCTTGAGTAGGAGCCGGGGCGGGGAAACGAATTGACGCTTTCGAGAATATGACAGCTCTGCGTCTTTTTGATGCCGCTGCCGATCACTCGCTGCACAGGCCATTGCAAAAACTCCAAACCGAGGTCGAACAGCCAAAAATCCGATCCGGCAAACGGAACCAGTGAACTGCGCAGCTCGCGCTGCCCCGTGAGATTCACTGAATCGTAGATCCCCGTCGGCGGCAGGCTTCGATAGGCGTTCGGGCCGTCATGCGAATGGGAGATGACCAGCGTCGATGACGTGGCCGTGCCGTAGACATTGTGCCAATGCTCTCCTTCCAAAATCGTCTTGAGGTACACCGGAACGCGATGCCGCGCCTCCCGGCGGATTTCCATCACGCCGGTGTTGGTGAAGCTGTGGGCAGGCCGCATGTCGCGCATCTGTCGAACCAACTGCTGCCCCTCGACATCGGGTGACGCGCCAGAAAGTCGCTCGCCGGCAATCACGGTCAGGATGAATGTCAAAAGTACGCGTTTCACGGTAGGTGGATAATTCATAATCTCTTGGACGTCAGAGCCAGCGGCAGCAATTGAGAAATATGTTTCACAAAGTGGGGTGTCATCTCATCCCGCACGGCATCCGGCACGTCGGCCCAGTCCTTGCGGTTGCGTTCCGGCAAAATGACCTCCGTGATTCCAGCGCGCGCGGCGGCGAGCACCTTTTCCTTGATCCCCCCGACCGGAAGCACCCGGCCGCGAAGACTGATTTCACCGGTCATCGCCAGATTCGAGCGGACCAGCCGCCTCGAAAACAGCGACGCGAGCGCGCAAAGGATCGTTACTCCCGCACTCGGGCCATCCTTGGGCGTGGCACCGGACGGCACGTGAATGTGGAGGTCAAAGCTGTCAAAATCGTCAAGGTCGAGTTTCAAGGACCGCGCCTGGCTGCGCAGGTAACTAAGCCCCGCCTGCGCGCTTTCCTTCATGACCTCACCCAGCGAGCCGGTGAGAATCAGTCGCCCTTTGCCCGGCATACGCGTGGCCTCCACGAACAGGATCTCACCGCCGACGGGCGTCCACGCCAGACCGGTCACAATCCCGAACTCCGAAATCTTTTCGGCGGATTCCGAGACGAATTTAACCGGCCCAAGCCATTCCTGAACCGTCTTCGAGCCAATGTTGATCAGCTTGGGCTTCCGTTTTGATGAAACGATGCGGCGGGCGGACTTTCGGATCAGCGACGCGATCTCGCGCTCCAGATTGCGCACGCCCGCCTCCCGCGTATAGCCCGTGATCAGTTTTCGCAACGCCGCGTCAGCCAGCTTCACCTGCCGGGCCCGAACGCCGTGTTCTTCCAGCTGGCGCGGAACAAGATGCCGCTTCGCGATCTCGAGTTTTTCATCCGCCGTGTAGCTGGGAAGCTCGATAACCTCCAGCCGGTCCCGCAACGCCGGCATGATCGGATCAAGCCAATTGGCCGTCGTGAAAAAAAGCACCCGCGACAGGTCAAAGGGAACATCCAGGTAATTGTCCGTAAAGGTGCGGTTCTGCTCGGGATCCAACACCTCCAGCAACGCCGCGCCCGGATCCCCACGAAAGTCCGAGCTGAGCTTGTCAATCTCGTCGAGCAGGATCACCGGATTATTGCTCTCCACCCGCCGCAGGGTTTGGATGATGCGCCCGGGCATCGCACCGACATAGGTGCGTCGGTGCCCGCGAATCTCGGCCTCGTCCCTCATGCCACCCAAGGCGATCCTCGCAAATTTTCGCCCCAGCGCGTCCGCCACACTCTTCCCGAGCGACGTCTTGCCCACGCCCGGCGGGCCGGCAAGACACAAGATCGGTCCCTTCAACTCCTGCTTCAGCTTGATGACGGCGAGAAACTCCAGCAGACGGTCCTTTACCTTGCTGAGTCCGTAATGGTGTTCATCCAGCAACAGACCGGCCTCGTCCAAATCAAACTTGTCTTCCGTCGAACGGTCCCACGGCAGGCTGACGAGCCAATCCAGATAATTTCGGGAAATGGTGTACTCGGCGACGTTTGGCGGGGTCTGCGCCAGACGATCCAGCTCCTTGAGCGCGACTTGAAGAACGTCGTCAGGCAGTTTTATCTCATCGACCCGATCCCGCAACGCGTTGACTTCGGCCACGGACGGATCTTCCTCGCCAAGCTCGCGCTGGATGGCCCGCAACTGCTCGCGCAGATAGAAGTCCCGCTGACTCTTGGCCATGGATGAGGAGACTTCCTTCTGAATCTTCGAGCCCAGCATCAGCACCTCGAGTTCCCGGTGCAGCATGGGCATCAGAGCGTTCAAACGGTCTTTCGCGGGCACAGTCTCCAGCATCGCCTGCCGCTCGTTCAACTCCATGTTCAGGTTCGCCGCGATCAGGTCGGCGAGCTTGCCCGGTTTTTCCTGATTCAAGGCCGAAACTTTCACCTGCTCGTTCAAAGCCGGCGAGAGCGATACGATCTCCTGAAAGAGCTGCTGCGCGTTTCGCGAGATGGCCTCCAACTCGATCGAATCCTCACCCGAATCCGCGACCACCTCGACCCGCGCCTTGAGGTAGGGCTCCCGTTGCACGAATTCCGACACTCGGATCCGTTTCAACCCGTCCACAAGAATCCGAACCGAATTGTCAGGAAACTTGAGCATCTTGACGATCCGGCAGACACAGCCGATGTCATAAAGCTCGTCCGGTCCCGGATCTTCAGTATCCGCTTTGGTTTGCAGCACCAGTCCGACAAACCGATCCCCGCCCACCACATCGTCGACCAAACGAATGCTCGGCGTCGATTCGACCAGAAGGGGCGTGATCATCCCGGGAAAAATCACCACATCCGCCAAGCCCAATATCGGTATCACGTCCGGCAACGGTTTCGGCCCCGCCCGCAGAAACGCCGTGTCGCCTCCTCCGGTGGCGTTAAGAATCTCAATGAATTCGGTATCCGTATCAGCCATTCAATAAAATCGGTTCACCCCGTCCCTGCCCTCTTCCCCTTGAAAGACCCCGCCTCAAACCCCGCCTTCGGGCACCTCGATGCGTAAAAAACCATTGTGATAGGCTGCCTTCGCCTTGGTGATGTCATATCCGGGCGGCACATCGACCGAGGTCGAAAATTCGCCGTAGTCAATCTCCATGACCTGAAACTTGGAATCCGCCGGTCTCTGTTCATCGTGCCGAACACCGCTGATCGTCATTCGCCGTCCCTCCACCGTCAGATCCAGGTCCTCCTTGCTGATTCCGGCCAGCTCGACCTTGATCACCACATACTTGGCGGTGACGTAGACATCCGTGTTGGGAACCCAGTGAGCCTCTTCACCCAACGCCGCCTCGCGCGTGATGAAACCGGTGTTTGAAATGCTTTTGGACATGTCCGCGAGGAAGAAGGATTCACATTGAAACGGTCAGCTTGGGACGCTCCCCTTTGCGCCCGGAAAGCCGGGTCCGATGGCCCTGTTCGGCACGGGCACCGCACCCGCAAGCGCCACCGGCTCCCAATTTCGGCCGTCGGGACACCTGCCAACCGCGGAGCATAAGCCCGCATGTCAGTGCCACGATCGAAAGAGCCGCGATTTGCTGCCAATCCACGCCCGCAAGCTAGGCCATCGAATCATCGGGGTAAAACGCAATTTTGACCGCGCAGTGTGACAGCCCCCTGTGTCACACCGTCACACTGTCTCGCCCTTCAGCCCGCCGTTGTCCCGCTTCGCCCGCTCTCCTATTCAACTCTTTTCTCCGTATTCACCAACAAATCCACCATTCCATGAACATTTCCGGCCTCTGGCACGAACATTGCCTCAGGGTTGGCGACAGACCGCGCAAGAATCAACTTTACGGCATGGCTAAAATACTTGGCATCGACTTGGGAACCACGAACTCGTGTATGTGCGTCATGGACGGCGGCGAGCCCATGGTTCTGGAAAACTCCGAAGGCAAACGCACCACCCCGTCCGTGGTCGCATTCACAAAGGACGGCGAACGTCTGGTGGGTGAGGCCGCGAAACGCCAGGCGGTCACCAATCCGAGAAACACCGTCTTCTCCATCAAACGCTTCATGGGACGGAAGTTTGACGAGATCGGCGAAGAGGCCAAATTGGTGCCCTACAAGGTCGTAAAAGCCAAGAATGGCGACGCTTGGGTCGAAGTTGAAGTCGGCGGCGAAACCAAGCAATACAGTCCGCAGGAAGTCTCCGCGATGATCTTGGCGAAACTGAAGGCCGACGCTGAAACCCGCCTTGGCGAAACCATCACGCAGGCGGTCATCACGGTCCCCGCCTACTACAACGACTCCCAGCGCCAAGCCACCAAAGACGCCGGCAAGATCGCCGGCCTCGAGGTCATGCGCATCATCAACGAGCCCACCGCCGCCTCGCTCGCCTACGGCCTCGACAAGAAGACTGACGAGAAAATCGCAGTCTACGACCTCGGCGGCGGCACCTTCGATATCTCCGTTCTCGAGATCGGCGACGGCGTCTTCGAGGTGAAGGCCACCAACGGCGACACCCACTTGGGGGGTGACGACTGGGACAACGCGCTGATGAACCACATCCTCGACGAGTTCAAGCGCGACAACAACATGGACCTCCGGAACCAGCCGGACGCCATCCAGCGTATCAAGGAAGAGGCCGAAAAGGCGAAGATCGCCCTCTCCAGCTCACAGCAATACGACATCAATCTCCCCTTCATCACCGCCGACGCGTCGGGACCGAAGCACATCGCCGTCAAGCTCACCCGCGCCAAGATGGAGCAGCTTTGCGACAAGCTCTTCGAGCGCACCATCGGACCGGTCAAGGCATGCCTCAAGGACGCCGGAGTCAGCACCGACCAGGTGAACGAACTCGTCCTCGTCGGCGGCATGACCCGCATGCCCCGCGTCGTCGAAACCGCTCGCACCTTGGTCAACAAGACACCGCACCAGGGCGTGAATCCCGACGAAGTAGTCGCGATCGGCGCAGCCATTCAGGGCGGCGTGCTTCAGGGCGATGTCAAAGACGTGCTCCTCCTGGACGTCACCCCGCTCTCTCTGGGCATCGAGACCCTCGGCGGCGTGTTCACCCGTCTGATTGAGCGCAACACCACCGTCCCGACCCGCAAATCGGAAATCTTCTCCACCGCCTCCGACAGCCAGCCGGCGGTCGAAGTCCACGTGCTCCAAGGCGAACGCCAGTTCTCCAAGGACAACAAGACCATCGGACGCTTCCATCTCACCGACATCCCACCCGCCCCGCGCGGAGTGCCCCAGATCGAGGTCACCTTCGACATCGACGCCAACGGCATCCTGCATGTAAGCGCGAAGGACCTCGGCACCAGCAAGGAACAGAAGATCACCATCACCGCCAGCAGCGGGCTGTCCAAGGACGAGGTCGAGAAGATGCGCCGTGACGCCGAAGAACACGCGGACGAAGACAAGGCGAAGCGCGAGGAAATCGAGCTGCGCAACGAAGTCGACAGCGCCGTCTACCGCTCCGAAAAACTCTTGAAGGACAACGCGGACAAGATCGGCGAAGACGACAAGAAGAAGATCGAAGACGCCGTCAAACAAGCGCGCGAAGCCCTTGAGGGAGCCGATTCCGAAAAGATCAAAACCGCCCGCGACAATCTGAACGAGGCCTGGCAGGGCGCTTCCGAACTCCTCTACAAGGCCGCCCAGGAAGAAGCCGCCAAACAGCAGGCCCCGGGGGCGGATTCAGGGTCCGCACCGGAATCCGGTTCAAACGACGACGGCGAGGGGCCGGTCATCGACGCCGAAGTCGTGGAAGACGACAAGAAATGATTCTCGCGCAGTAAGCCGAATAATTACGGCGATTTTCCGGGAACGGGTGTTCTTGGAAGATCCAATCAACCGAAAACACAAACACACACAGAACAAACACAAAGTATGGCACTGAAAGTCAAACCACTCGGAGATCGCGTTCTCGTTGAAGCGGTCGAAGAGAAAGAGCAGAAAAAGGGCGGCATCATCATCCCCGACGCCCACAAGGAAAAGCCGCAGGAAAGCAAAGTCGTTGCCCTAGGCACCGGCAAAAAGGACGACGACGGCAAAGTTATCGCCTTCGACGTCAAGGTCGGCGACACGGTCCTCACCTCCAAATACGGCGGCACCGACATCAAGATCGACGGCAAGGAATACAAGATCCTGAACTCGGACGACATCCTCGCGGTCATCGGCTAAACCTGCACATTCCCCTTAACCTGAGAAATTAATCAAAGATTATGTCAGCAAAACAACTTAAGTTCGACGAAAGCGCCCGTCAGGCTCTCCTGCGCGGCGTCAGCCAGCTCGCCCGTGCCGTATCGGCCACCCTCGGTCCCAAGGGCCGCAACGTGGTGATCGACAAAAAGTTCGGCTCCCCCACGGTCACCAAGGACGGCGTCACCGTCGCCAAGGAGATCGAACTTCAGGATCCCTACGAAAACATGGGTGCCCAGATGGTCCGTGAAGTCGCCTCCAAGACGAGCGACAGCGCCGGCGACGGCACCACCACCGCCACCGTCCTCGCCGAAGCCATCTTCCGTGAAGGCCTGAAGCACGTCACCTCCGGAGCCAACCCGATCGGCATCCAGCGCGGTATCGGCAAGGCTGTCGAAGCCGCCGTCGGCGCCCTCGACAAGCTCGCCAAGAAGGTCAAGGACAAGGAAGAGATCAAGCAGGTCGCGACCGTCTCCGCCAACTGGGACCACACCATCGGTGAGATCATCGCCGATGCCATGGACAAGGTCGGCAAGGACGGCACCATCACCGTCGAGGAAGCCAAGTCCATCGAAACCACCCTCGACGTCGTCGAAGGCATGCAGTTCGACAAGGGCTATCTCTCCCCTTACTTCGTGACCGACTCCGACTCCATGGAGGCGAAACTGGAAGATCCCTACGTCCTGATCTACGAAAAGAAGATCAGCAACCTCAAGGATCTCCTCCCCATCCTCGAGAAGACCGCCAAGGCCGGCAAGCCGCTGCTCATCATCTCGGAAGAGACCGAAGGTGAAGCCCTCGCCACCCTCGTTGTCAACAAGCTCCGCGGCATCCTCAACACCTGCGCCGTCAAGGCTCCCGGATTCGGCGACCGCCGCAAGGCCATGCTCGAAGACATCGCCATCCTCACGGGCGGCAAGTTCATCAGCGAAGACCTTGGCCTGAAGCTCGAAAACCTCGACCTTGGCGACCTCGGCCGCGCGAAGAACATCGTCATCGACAAGGAAAACACCACCATCGTCGAAGGCTACGGCAAGTCCTCCGAGATCCAGGGCCGCGTGAATCAGATCCGCCGCCAGATCGAAGAGACCACCTCCGATTACGATCGTGAAAAGCTGCAGGAACGCCTCGCCAAGCTCGCCGGCGGTGTGGCCGTCATCAACGTCGGTGCCGCCACCGAGACTGAGATGAAGGAAAAGAAGGCCCGCGTCGAAGACGCCCTCCACGCCACCCGCGCTGCGGTTGAAGAAGGCATCGTCCCCGGCGGCGGTGTCGCGCTGCTCCGCACGATCAAGGCCATCGGAGCCGTCATCGGATCGAACGAGGACGAATGCATCGGCGTCGAGATCGTCAAGCGCGCCGTCCAGTATCCGCTCAAGAACATCGCCACCAACGGCG
Source organism: Verrucomicrobiia bacterium (assembly GCA_016779125.1). GTDB lineage: Bacteria > Verrucomicrobiota > Verrucomicrobiia > Limisphaerales > JAYPXF01. The sequence continues at coordinate 16,137 of JADHOF010000002.1, forward strand.
GCTATGAAGGCTCCGTCATCGTGGCCGAAGTTCTGAAGCGCAAGGGCAGCGAGGGCTTCAACGCCGCCACCGGCGAATACGAGGACCTCATCAAGGCCGGTGTCGTCGATCCGAAGAAGGTCACGCGCACCGCGCTCCAGAACGCCTCCTCCATCGCCGGTCTGCTCCTCACCACCGAGTGCATGATCACCGAGATTCCGGAGAAGGAAGAAGCCCCCGCCGGCGGCCACAGCCACGATCCCGGCATGGGAATGTAATTCCCCGTTCAATCTGAACACTCACAAAGCGGGACCGGAAACGGTCCCGCTTTTTTTACGTCATACAGTGTCCGGCCATCGCCACGTCGCGTGATTCAAAACGTTCGACCCTTGGTCGGCCAATTCCGTCCGCCCCAACACTTTACCAAGCCGCATCTGCCTGTAGTCGGACGCTCTTCCAAGCGCCTCGATCAGCCTTTCGGAATGGGTCACCACCCAGACCTGCGACCGTGTCGACGCCTCCGCGATCAAGCGGGCAAGCGCCGGCAGCAGCGCCGGATGCAGACTGTTCTCGGGCTCGTTCAAAACCATCAGGGACGGAGGCTCAGGCGTCAGCAACGCGGCGATCCACAGCAGATAGCGGAGTGTGCCATCTGACAGCTCGCCGGCCGAAAGCGGCCGCAACAGACCGTGCTGACAGAAACGCAGCGCGAAGTGCCCGCTGGACTGCGGCTCGACAAACACCTCAGCTCCGGGAAACGCGTCGGCGATCGCGGCATTCAACGCCACCCCATCCCCGCACTCTCGAATGGTCTGGAGTGCCGCCGGAAGGTCCCGCCCATCGGCATGCAAGACCGGAGTTCGGGTCCCCACGTTCGCCATCCGCGCCGGGGCCGCCGCGTCGCTTCGAAATTGATCATAGAATCGCCAGCTGCGAATCGTTTCCCTCAGCAGATAGGCTTCAGGGACGACGTCAGGATCGGCCACGCGTGTGAACAGGCTTTCGAATCGGCTCAGGTCTCCTGCCAAATTCCGCCAACCTCTTCCGTCGTCGCGACAGCGCACCCGCGCGCCGTCGCGGTCCACCAACATTCAGGACGGATTGAATTGATCCCCGACCCAGATCACTTCCCGCTTGATCTCGGGATCCAACGCAAACATCGAATCACCCGGCGTCGGCAACCCGAATGAAATCGAATAGCCAAACTGCGTCCCGCCAAATCCGAGGCGCAGACGCTTCCGCCGTTTCCGGGGCCCACCCTGAACCGCGTCCCGTCCCTGAAGCATGTTTCTGGTAATCACCTCGGGACCGGCCCAGAACGCGGAATGCAATCCACCTTCTCTGGCCAAAGAATCCACGACCCCACCGGACGCCGTCGCGGCCAACAGTCGCAAGGCCTTGTAGAGGTTTGACTTCCCTGTCCCGTTGGCTCCGGAGATCACGTTCAATGAATCCAGCGGTGATACAAATTGCAGCAAAGATCGATAATTCCCGGCGGCAATTTTCGTCAAGCGTTGCGGCTCCGACATCAGGTTCAACAAATCCATCCACGATTATTTGCCGGCCGCCGTGGACAGCCGCGGTCCTCCCCCTGCCGGAGACCTCCGTTAAGAAGGCTGGATTCGTGGACGGTTCGGCGCAATATCCACGAATGAAGCCCGTTCTCTTTCTGGTCGGCGCGCTCGCGCTCGCAACCCCACACTTCGCCAAGGCGGCATCTCTACGAGCCGGCGCGGCGGAGTCCGACATCACGCCCAAGCTGTTCCCCGTCAACATGCCGGGCGGATTCAACGCGAACATGGCCACCAATGCCCACGATCCGCTACATGCGCGGGCACTCGTCCTGGACAACGGGAAAACCCGCCTCGCCATGGTCGTCGTCGATACCCTCAGCGGCTCGCCGGAGGCCTACGACGAGGCGCGCGCAATTGCTGCGGCAAAGACCGGGATCGCGACGAACCGCATGCTGATCAGCGCGACGCACGCGCACTCGGCCGTCCGCTCAAACACCAAGGAAGGCCCCGCGCCCGAGGTCGCCTACCGCAAGGTTTTCATCGACGGCATTGCGGACGCCATCATTCGGGCCCACGCCGCCCTCCAACCCGCATCCGTCGGCTTCGCGGCCCATCCTCTCCCGGACGAGGTCTTCAATCGCCGGTGGTATCTCAAACCTGGCAAAATGCCCCTGAATCCCTTCGGGAAACTCGACGCCGTGAAGATGAATCCGGGCCGCAGCCCCGACGTACTCGACCGGCCCGCAGCGCCCACGGATCCCGACATCACGGTGATTTCCTTGCAGAACAAGAAGCGCCGGCCGTTGGCCCTGTTCGCCAACTACTCGCTCCACTACGTGGGTGCCACACCCCGGGGACAGGTCTCCGCAGACTACTACGGAGAGTTTTCCCGTCTCATGCCCTGGCGCTTGAACGCGGACAAGGATTTCGTGGCCATGATGTCCAACGGCACCTCCGGCGACATCAACAACATCCCCTTCAACGTCATCCGTCCGCCCCGCGAACCCTTCGAGCAAATCCGTATTGTCGCGAGAAAGGCCGCTGATACCGCCTGGACCGCGCAACAAAAAATCCGTACCCACCTTTCGGACGTTCCGTTGGAGATGATCGAGCGCGAGATCGAACTCGACTACCGGCATCCCTCCGCGAAGGAAATTGCCGACGCGCAATCCATTCTCGCTGAAAAAGACAAGGACAAGATTGCCGCGTTTCCCAGGCTCTCCCAAGCCTACGCGAGCCGCACGCTCGCGGCGGCGAAGAACCCGAAGTCACTAACCGTAAAACTCCACGCGATCCGTATTGGCGACCTCGGTATTTGCGCCATTCCCTTCGAAACCCTGGTCGAGATCGGCCTCGACCTCAAAAAGCGCAGCCCCTTTCCGCAGACAATGGTCATCGGCTTGGCGAACGGCCGCCACGGCTATCTCCCCACACCCGAGCAACACAAGCTCGGCGGATACGAAACCTGGCTCGGCACCTGTCATGTCGCGGAAGACTCCTCCGTCATCATCACCCGACATCTGCTAGAAATGCTGAACGATCTGAAGAGCCGGCGATAGATCGCCCCGTGCACTTCAGTCCATCGGGCCGAGATCCACGCCGTCCCGTGTGATCACAGCCATCTGCCGGGTGCCTCCGAAAATTTTTTCACCGGCCGACGCCTGCCGTTCGGCGGCGATTTCGTAGAGCCTTTTCACAAGGGCCATCGAATACTCCACGGGCGACGCCATGATTTTGCCCGCGCTGAACTCGTCGTCGATCGGCCTGCCCAGAAACTCGCGCAGGTGTTTCAATCCGCCGCCGCCGATCACCAGTTCCTTGTGCGGCATCATCGCGGTCCGGACCCGGTTGTTCCCCGAATGCTGCCAGACAAGCTCAGTGATTTCCGGATTGGCCGTGCAGGGCCAGAAGCCCGCGAACCACAGCCCGAACAGATTGCCGGCGGGCGAACTCTTCAAGGTCTGGCTGACGCTCGAATCCAGCCGCGTTACCGCCCGCGCCATCGCCACATTCAATCCTCGGGCCCATGCACTGGCCTGCACTTTTTGAAACACCGGGTTGGTCAACACCGATCCGACCTTCACCGCGCCCAGCTCGTTTTGGCCGTGGTGCGCGATCACGCACGGTCGATCTCCGATTTGAAAGAGTTTCTTCAGATCCCCGTTCTCGAGCGTCGTTCCCTTGTCCGATGTGCGCAGCGAGAAACCGTCGGTCATCAGAACGACAAAATCCTTCCCTCGGGCGCCAAGCAGCAATGACATGAGGGCATCCTGTTCATGCCGGGATGAGGGCGAAAATCAAAATCGACGCGCGCGCATCACGTCCCCCAATCTCGATCAACCGCCTTCACTCTCATGAACCGCCCCATCCTGTCCCTCCTGATGCTGGCCGGCAGCCTGTCCGCCGGCCAACCGCTGTCGCTTTCCCTCCAAACCCGCAACGCCGTCGGAGCCACACAATCCGTCGCCGAACTTTGGGAGCCGACGCGGACGGCGATCATCGTCTGCGACATGTGGGACCTGCACCACTGCCGAAACGCGGTGATTCGCGAGGGAGAGATGGCCCCGCGCATGAATCAGGTTCTGGCGAAAGCCCGCGCCTCAGGAGTGCTCATCATCCACGCCCCGAGCAGTTGCACCGAATTCTACGAGGGCACGCCCGCGCGCCTGAGGGCAATCTCAGCGCCGCCGGCCGGCCGGTTGCCGGACAAGATCGGCGCTTGGTGCAGCCAAATCCCCGCCGAGGAACGGGCCGTCTATCCCTTGGACCAGTCCGACGGCGGAGAGGACGACTCCCCCGACGAACACGCCGCATGGGCGGCCGAGTTGAATTCACGCGGACTCAATCCCCGCCAGCCGTGGACCCGGCAGATCGACCTTCTCCATATTGATCAATCCCAAGACGTCATCAGCGACTCCGGCATCGAGATTTGGAACGTGCTCGAAGCGCGGGGCATTCGAAACGTCATCCTCATGGGCGTCCATCTGAACATGTGCGTTTCAGGACGCCCTTTCGGCCTGCGCCAGATGGCCAGAAACGGCAAGCACGTCGTGTTGATGCGCGACCTCACGGACTCGATGTACAACCCGAATCGCTGGCCTTTCGTCAGTCACGTTCGCGGCACGGAGCTGTTCGTCGAGCACGTGGAAAAGCACATCTGCCCGACCATCACCTCCGACCAGTTGATCGGCGGCAGCCCGTTCCGTTTCAGCGACGCCACCGCCGGACCGAATCGACTGCGCATCCTGCTGCTCGGCGACAGCACCACCGAGGCGAAGTTCCCCAAGCTGCTCTCTCCCGACGAGCCGCAGCTCGAAGACCTCGTGCGAATCCGACTGGCCGGCGAAACCAATCTCCCGCCTGTCGATGTCGTGAACCTTGGACTCAGCGGAGACACGATCCGACGCCTGCTGGATTCCGGACGCTACGAGCGGCTGGTGGCCGGGCATTCGTCGGCCGACTATGTTTTCATCCGGTACGGCATCAACGACCATGCGAAGCGCGAAGACTTCGAAATCAATTTTCCGAAGGATTTCCACGAACTCATCGCCCGTCTGCGCCGGGATCATCCGGGGGCGACCCTGATCCCCACGACGGTCATTCCATTCTCAAACCAGGAAACCAGCGCGCGAATCAACCGCCTTGTCCGGCTCATCGCGAACAAGGAAAAGCTGCCGCTCTTCGACATTTATCCGGCCTATGAATCGGCCCTCAAGAACGGCCCCAACATGCTCAACTACCGCCGCTATTCATTGTCAAAAGTGCCGGAACAGCTGCGGCACATCGCCAACCCCCACGTCCACACCGGCAAGGATCCGCAGATCGTCGTGCTCGACAACCGGCTCGACCCGCACTTTGGCCATCTGCCCGGTTGGTATTCGGACCGACATCCCAACCTCGCCGGCTACCACGTAATCGCCGCCGAAACGGCCCGATTCCTGGCACCCATGCTCGCTTCAAAAAATCCGTAACGGCCGGGCATTCCGGATAGGATTCGATCAGACGTTCGGCTACCTTCCCGATCATGAATCCCACTTTGATCCGCCCCGCGCGTGTCGCGGCGTACCTGGCAATCCTCCTGATTGCCGCAGGCCCGCTTCAATCCGCGCCGAAGCCGAACGTCGTCGTGTTTCTGGTCGATGACATGGGCGTCATGGACACCTCCCTTCCCTTCCTGACAGACGCGTCTGGCCAGCCAAAAACCTATCCGCTGAACGAATATTACCGCACACCGAACATGGAGCGGCTGGCGATACGCGGCGTCCGCTTCAACAACTTCAGCGCGATGAGCGTCTGCTCGCCGACGCGGGTGTCGATTCTCACAGGACAAAACGCCGCCCGGCATCGCGTCACAAATTGGATCAACCCGGAGAAGGACAACGCCGGTCCGCAAGGCCCGCCCGATTGGAATTGGCGAGGCCTAAAAAAGACCGACGTCACACTGCCCCGTCTGCTCCAGTCGAACGGCTACCGCACGATCCACGTCGGCAAGGCGCACTTCGGCCCCACCGAATTCCCGGGCAGCGAACCGCTCAATCTCGGCTTCGACATCAATGTCGGAGGCACCTCGATCGGAGCCCCCGGCAGCTACTACGGACAGGAAAACTATGATCGCCCCGGCAAGGGAAAATTGCGCGCCGTGCCTCACCTGGAGAAATACCACGGCAGCGACACCTTCCTTACCGAGGCGTTGACCATTGAGGCCAAGTCCCATGTTTCAGAGTCCGTCAAAGCCGGGAAACCCTTCTTCCTCTACTTCGCGCATTACGCCGTGCACGCCCCCTTCAATTCGGATCCCCGCTTCGCCGCGCACTACGAGAACTCCGACAAACCCAAACCCGCCCAGGCCTTCGCGACCTTGATCGAGGGAATGGACAAATCGCTCGGCGACGTGCTGGACCATCTCGACGCACTGGAAGTGGCCGACAACACGGTCATCTTCTTCCTCGGCGACAACGGTTCCGACGCGCCGCTCGGCCACGAGCATGCGGTCGCCTGCGCCGCACCGTTGCGCGGCAAGAAAGGCTCCCACTACGAGGGCGGCATGCGCGTGCCGTTTATCGCCGCATGGGCCAAGGCGAACCCCGCGAGTCCGGCACAGAAGCGCCTGCCGATCGCCGCCGGAGCGATCCAGCCGCAGATGGCCGCCGTCTACGACCTCTATCCGACGATCCTCGGACTCACGGGCGTCAAGTCTCCGAAATCACAGATCCTTGACGGCTCGCGACTCGACACCCTGCTGACCGCCCGGCCCGATTCCCGCCGGGAGGAATCCTTCCTCATGCACTACCCGCACGCGCCGCATCGCACCCACTACTTCACGGCCTACCGCGAGGCGAACTGGAAAGTCATCTACCACTACTTCCCGACCGAGGTTTCCAAGGGCTCCCACTACCAGCTCTTCAATCTGGAAATCGACCCGTTCGAACAGAACGACCTTTCCGAAACCGAACCCGCTCAGCTCCGCAGGTTGATGGCAAAACTCACGAGCGGTTTGAAGAAACAGAAGGCGCTCTATCCGATCGACAAAACCACGGGCAAGCCGGTCCCGCCCGAGATGCCGTAGCGTCAACCTCCGGCGCACTTGAGGCACATCACGGCATCGGGCTGAATGCTCAGTCGCCCGTCCGCGATCGGTTTCCGGCAGCGACCGCAGATGCCGTACGATCCCTTTGCGATCGCCTTGAGAGCCCGGTCGATACGCAACAGCTGCTGCTCCTGGCGACGCTTCAATTCGAGCGCCATTTGTTGTCCCTGCATCGCATCCATACGGGCAAGACGCCCGATCGCCGTGTCGAGTTCCACGATGCCCGCCTGCTCCGAAGTGCCGACAAGGTCTTCCCGAACACGCGCGGCGAGTTCTTCAAGGAGGACGCGATATTTCTCCAGCTTCTCAGCATTCATGATTCGAAGGCTCAGGGCAGCAAATTGATCGTGTGCAGTACCTCCTGACTGATCTTCCCTCCATCGATCGTGATCAAGCCTCGAAAAGCGATCTTCTGCTGCATGACCGGTTTCAGGTCCGCGATCTCCAAAGTCACCGTCCGCCCGTCGGGGGAAAGTTTCACGGCATCGATCTTCAGTTCGTCATGCCCGGTCTTGTCCGGTTGGGCGACGCTGTATTCAGGTGAGCCGTAATTTTCGGTGCGCCGGTAGTTCCACCGCTCACCATGATAATTCCCGACATCCTCCGCGCTTCGACGCTCAAGCGGCACGGTGAAGGTGAGATGAACCCCGGAGCGATCCACCTTGAGACCCCGGACGCTGTGAACCGGTCGTCCCGTGTAACGCACGCGATCGAATCCCGCCGGCATCACGGCGTTGCTCTGCCACCCCTTGAGGCCCGCGTTGTAGAGCTGCCCGTCCCGGGGATTAAACCGAAGGCGCATCGCCGAGGAGGTGAATCGCACCGGGATCTTCACGATCCCACCCTGCATCTGTCCGTTCACTTCTTCCTTCAGCACGAGATACAGTGAGGATTGCCCGTACGAGGTGTGCAGAAGTTCCCCTTCAAACGGCCCCCAACGGTCGCTCGTCACCCAGGCCTGACCGCCGCCGGAGTTGTCCCAGGACTTGGTGATCCAGCACAGCGGCGGCTGAAACGTGCCCGTGTCGCGGCCGTGCGCCAGATCTTCAACCCCGTAAAAACCTCCCGGGCGCACCCAGTTGATCGGGCAGGCGGGAACCCACGTGCCTTCGTTGTCGCCCGTCGTCAATTGCCCGTCCGGGCCGAGACCAATCCCGGTCGGCGCGCGAAAACCGGTCGCGATGACCTCCAGCTTTCGACCGCTCGGATCGACTTTCATCAGGCAGCCGGCGTGGCGCGTCACCTCGCCGTTTCCACCGCCGCCGCCAAAGCCTCGCCCGCCACCGCGAACCGGACCCGCCTTTGCGAAGTAAAAGTTGCCGGCACGATCACGTTGCAAATCGAAACAGAATTCATGAAATCCCTGCGAAGACGTATGCAGGTTGCAGAAGTTTTCGTAGTAGTCGGTTTCGCCGTCGCCGTTGAGATCGTGATACCGCGTGATCTCGTCCCGACCGACAGTGTAGACCACGCCATCGACGATCTTCAGTCCCAGATTCTCGAAGCCGCCGGAGGAGACGCGTGTCCAGACGAGTTCCTCCAGGTCCTCGTCAATACCAGCCACCTTCCACACATCCCCATCCCAGCTGGAAAGTGCGGCACTGGTGCCATCCTCAAAGAAGTCCAATCCGCCGAAACGCACCCGCCGATTCCACGGATTGTTGATTGGCGGGGTGATCCTGTCCGTCACATAAGCGCCGTCCGGCGTGCGGCTCGTGTCGAGCGCGCCCTTGGTTTTCACCTGTTCGTTCCAACGGGCGGGACCACCCTGCGCGAAATCCGCCATTCTCGACGGGGCCTTCAAAGCGGCATCCAAGGCGGCGTCATCCGCGGCTCCGATCACCAACGAGAAGGTCGCCGGACCGAGACCGGCCGGAATCGTCGCCGTGGTCAGATTGTCAACCGTCTCGATCAACACCCCCTCGACACCGCGAAGTCCGACTCGAATTTTTGGAGCCTTCCCGCCGCTCCGCGCGACCGCCAGCTTCAACGGTGTCCGGTTCTTGCCGACACGAAAGGTTCGCGTGAAAAGAGTGCCTTCCATCCCGGGTTGCTCGTGGATTTTTGTGCCGTGGACGGTGTAGGCGAGCACGACATCCATGCCGTGGACGTAGAGCCCGTCCCACCGGCACCATCGATCTGGCAGCGGCCCGAAGGGCTCCGGACGCGGATCGTTGAACGTGCCGTCCGAGTCCGCCCAGCCCGGTTGATTGCCGAGTCCGAACAGTTGTTTCCCGACAATGGAAGGATGCTTGCCATGACCACCGGAGAAACTGACGCCTTCCGCGTTGATGAAGCCCCCGCTCCAAGCGGCCGCCACCAGCAGGCGGTCCGTGTCAAAAAGCATCGCGGCGTCCCGGCCGACTCGAATGGCGATTCCCTTTTCAGCCAGGTTTCCCTCGGGGAAAGACGCCCGGATCGCCGCGCGTTGGAACGGGAAGTCGTCCGGGAACAAGGCCTCTGCGGAATTCGGATTCGGTCGCCCTGCGGCCGAACACAACGCCGGAAGAAACCCCGCCACCAGGGTGCAACAGAGGGTCAGCTGTCGGGTTCGCGCACCCGGAATTCGGAACCCATCGCCGTTCAAAGTCTTCAGCATTCCGAGACCCTGCCGCCAAAGCCCCCGAAAGACCAATCCATGTTCGCGTCAGATCCGTTTTTCTCCGACGACGGCCCTCAACTTTTTGAGCAGCGCCTCGTTGGTGAAGGGCTTCTGCAAGAACCCGTCCAATCCGGCCCCGTCGAATCGTTGGATCGCGACCGCTTCACTGTATCCGCTCATCAGAAGGACCGGTATCCCCGGGCGCAGTCGGCGGATTCGCTTGAAGGCCTCGACGCCATCCATCCGAGGCATGGCCAGGTCAAGCAGCACTGCGGAGAGTTGCTCCTGAAGCTCGCCAAAAAGTTTCACTCCCTCCTCGCCATCGCCGGCGGAGACCACCGAGTAACCGAAACGCTTCAGCACCGTGGTCGTTGTGTCCCGAACGATCGCCTCATCGTCGACCACAAGGACCGTGGATGCGCCCCCGTTCGACGCCACGATCCCGGATGGAAATGAGTCGATCTTCGAAACGTCCGACTCAGGTAGGCGCTCCTTCAATGCCGGCAATAGGAGGGAAAAGGACGTCCCGCGGCGAGGCTCTGAAGTGACCTCCATTACGCCGTGGTGACCCCGCACGATTCCCTGAACCGCAGCGAGCCCCAATCCTCGCCCTGTGAACTTGGTCGTAAAAAAGGGCTCAAAAATCCGCCGCAATGTCTCTTCGCCCATCCCCGGACCGTTGTCACGGACGACGATCCGGACGTGCGGTCCCGCCGAGAGCTGATCGACCAATCGGTGACGTTCAAGATACGCGTCGTCGATCTCCAATGCTTCCGTCGAAAGCACGATCTCACCCGGGCGTTCGCCAAGGGCTTCGGCCGCATTGAGAACCAGGTTCATGATCACCTGATTCATCTGCGCAACGTCCGCCATCACCGGGAGAAGATTCTCGGCGAGCTCGAACCGAAGATCCACGGACTTGGCGATCGAAACCTTCATCATCTGCACGATTTCTCGAATCAACCCGCTGACTTCCACCGGTTTGACAACGAATCGACCGCGACCGGAGTACGCCAGCATCTGCGAGCAAAGATCCCCCGCCCGCAACGCGGCCCGCTCAATATCTTCAATGAGCGGCAGATGGGGGGAGCCGGTCGCCAAGCCGCTCTTTACCAGACCCACATTGCCCAGCATCGCAGTCAGCAGATTGTTGAAATCATGGGCGACTCCTCCCGCCAGAACCCCCAGACTTTCCAGCTTTTGCGTCTCCTGAAATTTCGCCTCCATCGCACGCCGATCAGACTCCGCCTTCCTTCGCTCCGTGATATCCAGGCTGATTCCGACCAATCGCGTCGGCTTTCCATCCAAGCCCGGAAAGACTTCTCCCCGCCCCTCGATCCAGTGAATCGATCCGTCCAGCCAAACAACCCGAAAATCCTCATGGTACCTGCGTCCGTCGCGAATCGCGGCCTCGATTCCAGCTTTGACCCGGGCGCGGTCGTCCGGGTGGATAAAATCATGGTATTCGCGCTCCAATCCCAATTCCCGCACATCGGGGCCGGCAAACATTTGCTGCAATCCGGGGCTGCCCGTCACCTCGTTCGTGGCGAGATTCCAGTCCCATGTTTCAATCCGGGCAACCTCGAGAGCCAGACGCCAGTGCTCATCGCGCTTTCGCATCATGTCCGCCAGCTCCCGTTCCGTCGCGAGCTGACGCCGCGTCCTTCGAAGCTCGTAGCTCCGCAGCCGCCAAAGGCCCCACACAACCGCGCCTATCACAACAATCGCGATGCCAGATTGAAACCAGATGTTCCCAAAAAGAACATCCTCGCTCTCCTTCCAACGATTCAAATCGACCATTTCATGCGCTCGCGCGAAGGCGGGGCCGGCACCCCAAAACAAAAGGAGGCTCACCTGAACGATCAGCGGGACTCCTACGCGATTTAGCCCCGAAGGCTCCATGGATTAATTTCCGAATACCGCAAACCAGATCGAAGCGTCGTGCCAAATTCGGACTTGGGATTCAGTGCAGGATAGATACCGACGCCCTTCAAACTTGAAAAGCGCGAAACGCCGATTCATCCGGCCTGGTCGAGCAGCCTGATCAAGCCGTCACGGGCCGGCTCCAGCCCCTTGTAGAGGGCGACGGAGTCCGGCATCGTGCGCAAAGCGCGCCGCAACCCGGCCGCCGTTTCCGGTTCCCGAATCACCTCCGCCAACGGAACAATCTCGAGGCGAATTCCAAACACGATGCCGCCCGTGCCCGCCAAAGCGACCAGCGCCTGCCATTCGATCCGCAAGAACACCTCGCTCACGTTCACCTCCGGCCCCAAACCCGGGAGCCCCAAATCGGGATGATGATTCAGCTCCGGCGATCGGCTGAGACCCCAGTTGGCCCGTGTCATCGCCATCCCCGGTCGCAGCCGAGACAGATAGCGCGCAATGGTGTCGCCATACTCCTCGTTCAATCCAGGCACCGGAGCGTGAACCTCGGCGAGCGGCAGGCCAACCTTGTCCGTCAAACGCCACGAGGACGGGAAACACACACATCCGCCCACAAGATCGAACTGATCCCCGTTCCGTCGTAAGAGAACAAAGTCGGGTTCCAAACGCCGCCCGAGCCATTCCGCGAGGCCGAGATCGTCCAATTCAAGCGGCGGCACATCGCGAAGACCGGCCCATTCGCGGGCATGTTTTACTGTCTCCCTCAAAATCTCCCCCCCTTCCGGACGCACACGGCAATATCGCTCCGGCATCTCGTCAAGCCACCGGGCGCGCTCGGTCAACAATTTCGAACCAAGCGGCCCCGGCTCAAAAAACTCCTGCGGTGAACAAGCCCGGAAGCCAAATCGAAAGGAGAAGTCCTTGTCAGGGAACAGACTGCGCCACGCTGGCTCCGGCTCGGGCATCACAACTTCAATTCTCGTTCATCAGGATCGGAAACAGGCTCGTGTAGTCATCGGTCCACAACGGCACTTGTCGCGCCGAAGGTTCCTGCTCGTCGCCCGCCATTCCCGTGCGAATCAGGTCGATCAATCCCGGATCCTTGCTCAACACAAGCCACGTGGACTCGTAGACCCACCAGTCCGCCTCGAGATTTTCATCCCACACCGCCACGTGATCGTAGCCGAACTTCTTGGCGGCATTCATCACGACCGGCTCCAGATCCAGGAAGCGGTTGCTGATGTGAATCGCGAGACAGCCTCCCGGGCGCAGATGTTTTTCGTATGTGACGAAGGCCTCTGCGGTCAGCAGATGGGCTGGTATGGCGTCGCTGCTGAACGCGTCCAACGCGATCAGGTCGAAGTTGTTTGCGGATTCACTCTCCATGCTGAGCCGCGCGTCGCCGATCACCACCTCAATGCTGGCTGCGCTTCTTCGAAGGAACGTGAAGTAATTCTCGGCGACACGCCGGACCTCGGGATTGATCTCGTAGAAACGCATCAAGTCTCCCGCCTGCCCGTGCGTCGCCATCGTTCCGGCCCCAAGTCCGACCACCGCGATCCGTCGCCCTTTCCCTTCCGGCAAAAAGTGCATCGCCAGTCCCACTCCGCTGTTCGGACCATAATAGGTCGTGGGCAGATCCGTCATCTCCTCGCCCAAGGCCTGAATGCCGTGCGTGATCCGTCCGTGCTGCAGCGCGCGATAGGCGGTGCCCATGTCCGTCTCGATCTCCACATGCTCGGTCACCTGCATCGTGCCGTAGAAATTGCGGACCCTCACGATCGCGTTCTCATCATCGGCCCGCGCGCTCAGGTAAAGGTGGACACAACAGGCCAACACCGTCAAAGCACCGAAGAGCCAGGCCTTGATCAGGGCCGGCCGGTGAAACTCCAGATTTTTTGACGGATAACATGCCAACCAGGCCAAAATCGCGGTCGCGGCCAACACCCAGTAGGTTTCCACGTATCGGTCAAAAATCAGCGGCGCGACCACGGCGACAAACAGCCCCCCGATAGCGCCCCCAACGGAGATCAGAAGATAGAAATGGGTCAGATAGCGAGTGGACGGCTTGAGCCTGCACAGCTCCCCGTGACAGATCATGCAGCCGGCGAACAACAAGCCGATCAGGGCCGCGACCTGCCAGAAAATCGCCACATCCTCGATGTTATTCAGCATCCACATCGCCGCCACAAGGCAGCCCACGTAAAGAGGCAGAAACACCCGCCGCCAGTACCACTTCCGTTCGTCGAAACAAATGATGAAGGTCAGCAGATAAATCGAAAGCGGCAGAACCCACAAAAAAGGAACCACCGCCACGTCCTGACAAAGCTTGTTCGTCACGGCCAACAAGAGCGCGGAGGCACAGGCGGGCAGCAGCAGCCAAAGCAGCCCCTTGCCCCAGTCGAACCCGGAAACATCTGTCTCGTTCGCCTCGTCCACCCGCCGCCCCGGAGCCTCCTTGTCCTTTCCCCAGACATGAAGACGCCAGGCACACCAGCCACAGGCGGCCACAAACGCGAACAAGCCCAGCGACCACATCGCGGTCTGCTGCCGCCGGGAAAACGCCGGCTCAATCAGGAAAGGATAACTGACCAGCGCCAGGAGAGAACCGATGTTCGACAGCGAATAAAGCCGGTAGGGCGACGTGCCCGGATAGAGCCATGAGAACCACTTCTGCATCAGGGGCCCCGTGGTCGAAAGCACGAAATAAGGCAGGCCGATCGTGGCCAGCAGCAGCAAGAGGATATGCCGCACCGGCTCCGTTTCCGGCCCGGGCTTCCAACTTTCAGATGGAGTGATCGGCAGACAGGTCACGGCGGCGAGCAGCAGGACACAGTGCACCACGGCCTGCCGCCGGGGCCTCACCCAGGTCGTCAGCCAATGCGAATAGGCGTAGCCCCCCAGCAGCAGCAGCTGAAAAAACAGCATGCAGGTCGTCCAGACGGCGGGTGTGCCGCCAAACCACGGAAGGATGAATTTGCCGATCAGGGGCTGAACCTGAAAGAGAAGGAAAGCCCCGGCAAAAATCGTTACGGCAAATGCTGGCATATGGATTTAGAGGGGCGCTTCCTAGGGCTCCCCCCAAGCCGAGTCAATTGGAATTGCCGACTACTTCATTCAAAAATGCTGTTTTTGCGAATTTTAGGGCGATTGCAAAATACCGGAACCTCCGCGTACAGAAGCGCCTAAATTCCCTTTCTCCACATCGGGGCTTCCGCTACGGTCGGCACCGTTTTATGAACAGCGGCTTTTTACACGGGTTCGACGCTATGCCCCGTAACTTTCGCAAATGGTTGACCGGAGTCGTCTTGGCGATGTTCCTTGGCGCGAGCGCGGCGTCCGCAGCCCCCACCATCACCACTCCCCCCGCCGGCGCGATCATTTGCGCGGGCACAAACGTCGTCATGAGCGTCGCGGCCAACGGCACGGGTGCACTCTCGTATCAATGGCAGCTGAACCGCACCAATCTCGCCGGAGCCACGGGCTCAACGCTGGTGCGCAACAACATCCAGCCGATCCAACAGGGGCACTATCGTGTTGTCGTCTCAGACACGACGGGCAGCGTCACCAGCACCGAGGCCTTGGTGGTTGTCTTGTTTCCGCCGACCGTTGTCGCGCAGACCGGAAATACAACGGTGGACGCCGGCCAACCCGCCACCTTCACCGTTCTGGTCACCGCGAAACCGCCTTCCACCTACCAGTGGCGGAAGAACAGTCAGGCGATCACGGGAGCCACGAACAATGTCTACACAATCAGCTCAGCCGTCGGCACCGATGCCGGCACCTATGATTGTTTGCTGGCCAATTCCTGCGGAACAGCCACCTCGTCCCCCATTCAGTTTCAGGTCGGCCTGCCTCCTTTGGTCACCACCGATCCCGTGGATCAATCCGTGGAACCCGGAGCAAACGTCACTTTCTCAGTTGTGGCGACCGGCAGCCCGACGCTCACCTACCAATGGTGCAAGGACGGCACTCCGCTCCCCGGCCAGACCGGCACCTCCATCTCATTGCCCAACGTCCAGTTCGTGGATGAGGGTGGCTACTCGGTGAAAGTCACCAACCCGTACGGCATGATCGCCAGCCGGACCGCCACGTTGACCGTCTCGGGACGTCCGGTGATCATCGTTCACCCGCTCTCCCACTCCGTCCTTCTTGGGGACAACGTGACCCTGAACGTCAAGGCCAAGGGACGGGAGCCGATTTCCTATCAGTGGATGAAGGCCGGCGTGGACATTCCGGGTGCCACCTCCACCAACCTGCTTCTTTCCAACATCCAAGCAGCAGACATCACCACCTATTCCGCCCGCGCCTTCAACACCGAGGGCACTGCCGTCAGCTCGAACGCGGTCATCTCGCTGTCGGGCCGCGTCGTCCGGGTCGGCAACACGCAGACCTTTCAGTTCACCCCCGGAGACATCGTTCCGGTGCCGGTCACAATCGACGCCGAGGGCGGCGAAAATCGGGTGCGCTTCAGCCTCGCCTTTGACGCGACCCGGCTGACGTTCAGTTCGCTCAGCAACCGCTTCAATGGCGCCACCGCAAACGGCGCGTTGGCGGATCCCGCCGGAATGATCACCGTCGATTGGCAGCTGCCGACCGGCCAGGCTCTTTCAGCCGGCTCGAATCAGGTCATGTTCGACGTTCATTTCGCGATCAAATCCACCACCAATCAGGCGATCCTCTTTCTCCCGCCGGAAAACAGTCCGGTCGCAAAGTCCATCACCGGCCCGAACGGAGAAACCTTGGCCGCCAAATACATCACGGGCACCGTCGTGTTCAAACGGACCGGCGTCTACTTCCTCAGCCCGCTGACCGGTTTCACGCAGGAATCCTTTTACTGCGTCTATCCCTCGACGGCCTTGGGTTCACTGCCTTTCCCTCAAATGGAGGTGTCGAACCCCGGCATCGACACTCTGAACGATCCCATCATCTTGATGAACGCGACAAAAACCAACTCTGCCGGAACCGCAATTGTCGTGCATCCTGGAACCTTGTTTCCGGGTAACATCGTCACCACGTTCCTCGAATTCGACGTATCGGACCGAATTACGGCTCCGAGTCCGACGCTCAATTTGTTGGAGGAAACCGGCGTACTGCCATCGGAGCCCGTCGGTGGAACCGCGCTTGCGAATGACAAAGTCCGCGTCATCCGCCAAGTCGTGGCCGGCGGTACCGTCGCGGTCATCGACTTCTTCTCAACCAATGGAAGGCTCTACTACGTGCAATATCGGGAAAACGCGGCCGCGACTTGGCGAAGCTCCTTCCCTCCCGTGCGCGCCAGCGGGCCAACGACTCGATGGTCCGACCTTGGATCTTCACGAACCTCGGACCAGCCGACCGCCACGAGAGAGTATCGCGTTCTTGAGTTCTCGAACCGCTAGCCTCAATCCTTGGTCCCAGCCAAACCAATGAACAACAAAGCATTCATCGACGCGTTCTGCCTGCTAGGTCTTTCAGCCGGAGGCGCGATCGCCCAGGACGGGCAGTGGACGTCCTCGCTTTCCGGAAACCAAGCGAACGGGACCGACGGACTGCACCGAACCGCTTGGACCAGCCAGGTCTACGGCCACTCCGCGTCGCAAACCGCCACCCCCACCCCCGAAACGCTGGCCGCCGGTAACTACCGCTACGAACAGGCTCCTGGCAAAACGGGGGAATACCAATACACCTGGGCGTCCTCTTACGAGCCCACCGCCGTCGCAACCGTGGCTCAAGCCCAGACCGCAACTCCCACCGTCCGGTATCAGTGGCCTAACGGAAGTCAAACTTCGGAATCTCTCGCCACCACCACGGTCACAACGAAGACAACCACCACGACGTCCAAGGCCGGCGAAAGCGGTTACCGATATGCCACCGGATCCGTCCCACAACAGGCGAGTTCGACCTCGTCAGCTCGCATCGTGGAGGAATCCTACACGGAACCGACCACGACCTTCCGGCGCAATTTCCTCCGTCGCCAGGTCTGGGACGCCTACTCCAGCCGCGTCTCCGTAAAAGCAGCCTTTTCGTTCAACATCAAGGCGGACTTTACCAGCCAGAACCCGAACAATATCGGCAGCCCGGATGGCGGCGAGGTCACCCGCACCTACAACGACGGATACGTCGCCCCCGACAACAGCCCCACCCCCGGGCAAACGTGGAATTTTGGCTACGACGACGCTGTTCAGGCACCCGCGGTTGGGGCCAACAACGCCGTTTTCATGAACTCGGTGGACTCTCCCTCGGACGGAAAACTGAGGAAGGACACGGACGACATCATCCCGGGAATCGAAGTCGCCTATGAGGAAATACTGGGGCAGATCAACGTCCTCGGAGGGCGGCGCAGATGGAATGTCGGCGTCTTCAGCGGATTCAGTTTCTCCCGTCTTGGCCTGCGGGATGGCGGAGCCACGACCGGCCCTGTCAATGTCACACAAGACCGTTACGAATCGGTGGGCGGTGGCCCGGTGCCGATCGCACCGGTGACAGGCCGAAACGCCTCCACAGCCGGCTCCCTGCTGGTCGACGAACCCACCCCCGTCGGAGGCTTGGCGGCGGACGGAGCCGGTGTGACCGGAACGGAGCGCACCACCTTCGCCAGCCCGGCAACCGGAAGCATCATCAACAAACTGGACGGAAATCTGTTCGGCCTTCAGATCGGCCCCTTTATTGAGGCACCGATTACAGACCGCTTGCTCCTCGTTTTGGCGGGCGGATTCGGTGTCGTGCTGGCCGATCTGGACTACACGTTCAGCGAATCGTGGCAATTGACCGCCCCCGTAAACAGCCGCGCCAATTACAGTCGCAGCGGCAGCAAGTCGTCCTTCGATTTTCTTTGGGGTGGATACGCCCGCCTGAATCTTCGTTACGAGTTTGACGACCATTGGGCTGCCGAAATCGGTTTCCAATATCAGCACATGGGTTCGGAAGCCAACTCGGTGAACGGGAAGACCGCCACTCTCAAGATGGGAAGCGTGCTCGGTGCCAACGCCGGGGTCAGCTACTCTTTCTAACCTGAGGCGCGCCCGGAGCCGGGCTGTTGTCTGCGGCATCCCGGCACTTGTCCGCCACCAGCCCGAGCTTTCGCAGGAAATCCTCCCGTTCTTCCTCCGCCAGCACGGAGAGCACCTGCTCCTGCAGATCCACCGCCACGTCGCGAAGCAGCCGGTAGAGCTGCCGACCTTTTGGGGTCGTCCGAATGCGATAGGCGCGCCGATCCCGCTCATGCCGCCGCCGATCCACCCAACCGGCCTTTTCCATCCGCTCCAACAGCGAGGCGATCGTGTTCGGATCGCTGCTCATCAGGCGTGTTAATTCCCCCTGCGTGATTCCTTTCGGGTCCGACTCAATCAGCGAACGCAGCGCGGTGAACTGATCCGGAGTCGCCCCCGTCTTCACAATGCGCCTCCGAAAAGCCTGGTTGAGACTGTACCAGGCCCGCCTCAAGACCGGCGGCAGGCGACGACGATCCGGGGCGTCCACGGGAAGTTCAAGGGGTTCGTTCGGTTCGTCCACGGCGGCGCGCAATCTGTCGGCAGGCCTTCGCGCCTGTCAAATCCGATTTCGAAGGGCTCACGAAATGAATTTGTCCACGACGGCGAAGGTCAGAGAACTCGGATTCATTTAATACGTGTAGGTACTATTTTTCATTGCCTACCCGATTTGCCTGCTCAATAGTCCGCTCTCTTGCATCGGATCGACAACTTGCTAGAAAACCCGTCCGCATCGCATCCAAATACCACGCTTATGAAGTTTTCCGCGACGTCCGTTTCCGCGCTCCTTCTCGGAGTATCCCTCCTCTCATCACACGCGGCCCCCGCGACAGGCTGGCATTACTGGCGCGGCCCCGGCCAACTGGGCGTGTCCGAGGAAAAAAACCTTCCGGGCAAACTCGAATTGAACGGCTCCACGCATCTCTGGACGGCTGATCTCGGCGGCCAGTCCTCGCCCGTGGTTGCCAACGGGAAGCTCTACGTGATGGGCATCATCGGGGAAGGCCCCGACCTTCAGGAGGTGCTTACCTGCTTCGACGCCAACACGGGTGAAAAACTCTGGGACCACCGATGGAACGATTTCCTCAGCGATATCATCTACACGCGTTACTCAACATCCAATCCGACCATTGACCCGGAAACCGGCAACGTCTACGTGCAGGGCAGCCAAGGCATCATCGCCGGATTCACCGGTGACGGAAAAAAGCTCTGGGAACATTCCATGATGGACCGCTTCGGTCGAATGACCTTCCCGAACGGACGCACGGCGACTCCGGTTGTGGACCGGGACCTGGTCATCACCCACCACATCACGGCCTATTGGGGCGCGATGGGGCCCGCACGGGACCGATTCTTCGCCTTCGACAAACACACGGGAGACCTCGTCTGGCTGAACACCCCCGGGGGCGCGCCAAAGGACAGCTCCTACTCGCCGCCCATTGCATCCCACTGGAACGGGCAGCGGGTCTTCTACTGCGGCACCGGCGACGGCGCGGTCGTTTGCTTCAACGCAAAAACGGGTGACGAACTGTGGTACAGCAAATACAGCATGGGCGGTGTGAACGCTTCCGTGATTCCGATGAAGGACAAGATCATCGGCATTCACGACAGTGAAAACCTGGACAGCTCCGAGATCGGTCGATTGATCGCGTTGCGAATTCCGGACGCCCTGCCTCCCGGAGCGCGGCCGCACGAGTTCCCATTCAAAGATCTCGAAATTTGGCGCAATCCAAACGTCAACTCCTTCGCCACCTCCCCTGTTCTGGTCGGAGACATCCTGTATCAGATCGTGACCACGGGCGATCTCGTCGCAATCGACACCGCGACCGGCAACGAACTTTGGCGTAAGAAATTTGGCATCGAACAGCGCAACGCCTCGATGCTCTACGCCGACGGCAAACTCTATTTCGGCATGCTCGAAGATCCTCACGCGAAGGAGAAAGGCGTGGAAGCCGGCACCACGGCGGCGTTCTACGTCGTCAAACCAAGTCGCACCGGCGTCGAGACTCTCACCTACATCTCTCTCGAAGGCCGCTGCTTCGGCAGTCCGTG
Source organism: Verrucomicrobiia bacterium (assembly GCA_016779125.1). Lineage (GTDB taxonomy): Bacteria > Verrucomicrobiota > Verrucomicrobiia > Limisphaerales > JAYPXF01. Next base: position 36,726 of record JADHOF010000002.1, read on the forward strand.
CATCTTCAACGGCAAGATCTACATCCAAACCACAAAGAAGCTCTATTGCTTCGGCAACCGGGGCAACAATCCCGGCATCGCGGCGGCACCGGCCCCCGAAAAACCGGAACCTGTCGGCAAGGCCGTCGCGCTGCACATCGTTCCCCCGGAAATAGTGCTCACCCCCGGGACGAGCCAAAAATTCCGTGTCTACTCGATCGACACCAACGGAAACCGGGTTGAAGAGGTCAAGAATGTCGCGACGGCAAAGTGGGAAAAATTCATTCCGCCCACGGCGAAGGTCAAGGTGAAGCTCAACGCGACCGCAGAGGGCAACACCCTCACTGCGGATGCCGTCGAGGAACCCTCCGCCGGCATGTTCAAGGTGACTCACGGCGGACTCACCGGCTTTGTCCGCGGACGCATCCTTCCGAACATCCCGCTCACCGAGAACTTCGAATCCTTCACTCCGGACCAGGTTCATCCGGCGAATCATCCGGAACCCGGTCAACAATTCGACTACCCGCCTCTGCCTTGGATCGGAGCCCGCTTCAAGTTCGAGATTCGGCAACAGCCCGACGGCAACAAGGTTCTCACGAAGACCATCGACAACAAACTGTTCCAACGCGGCATCGTCTTCCTCGGCACGCCCGACATGAAGAATTACACCATCGAGGCCGACGTGATGAGCGAGGGGGACCGGCGCAAGATGTCGGAGATCGGCCTCATCTGCCAACGCTACTATGTCATCCTCAAGGGGAATGCCGGAAAGCTGCAGATCAACTCCAATCTGGAACGAATCAAGGAGGAAACCTCATTCCGCATCCGCCCCAAGGCCTGGTATCACCTCAAGGCCCGCGTCGATGTGAACACGGATGGTTCGGGCGTCATACGCGCCAAAGCATGGCCAAAGGGCGAGGCCGAGCCCGCGGAATGGACTCTCGAAGTGAATCACAAGCACGCTCACCAGCAGGGTTCCCCGGGCCTCTTCGGCTTTGCACCGCAGGAAATCCTCTGCCACATCGACAATGTGAAGGTGACGCCCAACAACTGATCCGACCTCCAAGAAGCATAGAAAGCATTCGACCCATGAAGTACAAACTCATCAAGTCCCTCGCCGGCTTCGCCACTGTCGCCGCGCTTTGCTCCGCCACCAACGCGCCCGCCGCCGACTGGTCCCAATGGGGCGGCAGCCAAGGCAAGAACATGTTCTCGCCCGAACGCGGGCTCCCGACAAAATTCGATCCCGGCAAGTTCAAACGTGGCACCGAAGACATCGACCTCGCGACGACCAAGAACGTGAAGTGGGTCGCCAAACTCGGCTCCCAAACCTACGGCAACCCGACCGTCGTAAAGGGCCGCATCTACGTTGGCACCAACAACGAATCCCCGCGCGATCCTCAACACAAGGGCGATCACTCCATCTTCATGTGCCTCGACGAAAAGACGGGCGACCTCGTCTGGCAGCTGGTCGTCCCGAAGCTCAAGTCCGGCAAGGTCAATGACTGGGAAAATCTCGGCATCCTCTCCTCCGCCGTCGTGGAGGACGATCGCGTCTATTTCGTCACCAGCCGTTGCGAGGTGATCTGCCTCGATGCCCACGGGCTCGCCAACGGGAATCAGGGCATGCAGGACGAGGCCCAATACGTCGCCGGACCGGGCGAAAAGCCCGCTTCCATCGGTGCGAAGGACGCGGACATCATCTGGGTCTACGACATGATGGGCGAACTCGGCGTCTTCCCCCACAACGCCGCCAACAGCTCGCCGCTGATCATCGACGATCTCGTTTATGTCTGCACCTCCAACGGACAGGACTGGACCCACGTGAACGTCCCGTCCCCGCTCTCGCCCAGTTTCATCGCCCTCGACAAGAAATCCGGCGAGCTCAAGGGCGAGGATGACGCCGAAATCGGCGAGAATATCTTTCACGGGCAATGGACATCGCCGGCCGCCGGCAAAGTGAAGGGCAACTGGCAGCTGTTCTTTGGCGGCGGCAACGGATTGCTCTACGGCTTCGGTTCGAAACCGGTCTACGACTCCAGCGAGGGGGTCAGCTTCCTCAAGAAGATCTGGTGGTTGGACACCAATCCGAAAGCACGCTTCGAGCACAAATATCCCGATCCCGAAGGCCCGAACGAAATCAACGCGACCCCCGTCTACTGGAACGACAAGGTCTACGTCGCCCAAGGCCAGGATCCGGAGCACGGCGAAGGTGTCGGCATGCTTGTTTGTGTCGATCCCACCCAAAAGGGTGACATCACCAAGACCGGAGTCGTCTGGAGCTACGACAAAATCAACCGCTCAATCAGCACGATCTCCATCGACGAAAAAACGGGCCTGCTGTTTGTGGGGGATTTCTCCGGCTTCATCTACTGCCTCGACGCCCGCACCGGAAAGGAACACTGGGTCTACGACATGAAGGCCCACATGTGGGGCTCCACGCTGGTTGCCGATGGCCGCGTCTACGTGGGCGACGAGGACGGCGACTTCCTCGTGCTTCCCGCCACCAAGGACTTCGATCCCAAGAAGGACAAACCCATCTTCGAAACCAACCTCTTCTCCCCGATCTACTCGACCCCGGTTGTCGCGAACGGCGTCATGTACGTGGGAACCCAGACCCATCTCTACGCGATCAAAAACTGATCCGATCACCGTCACATCAGATTCCGAAAAAGCATGAGCGCTGTATCCGACGAAGCCATACAAAAGGCGAAACAGGACCTCGACCGCCATTGTGTCGAGACCATCCAATGGCACTTCTCACCCGAAACGGGTTGTCCCTTCTGGCTCGACTGGGCGCAGAAACAGGGCTGGGATCCCCGCGCCGAGGTGAAGTGTTTTGACGATCTGATCGCGAAGTTCCCGCACTTCCAGGATGAGTGGCTCCGCGACCTCCAACCCGAGGTCTGGATACCGAAGGAATTCCTTGGAAAGCCCTTCAACATCTTTGAGACCGGCGGCACGACCGGCATGCCCAAGCAACGGATCGGCTGGAATGATTTCCGCACCGACTACAGCGAGTTCTCGGAGAAGATCTCCGACGAGCATTTTCCACGGGGCGGCGCGTGGTTGATGATGGGCCCGACAGGACCTCGACGGCTGCGCCTCGCGATTGAGCACCTGGCGAACGTGCGCGGCAGTTCCTGCTACTTCATCGACCTGGATCCGCGCTGGGTCAAAAAGCTGATCACGAACAAACATTTCGACCAGGCGAAGGCCTACATGGCGCACGTCGTCGATCAGGCCGCCCTCATCCTGAAGAACCGCAAGGTCACGGGCCTTTTCACCACGCCGAAGCTCCTGGAGGCGCTTGCGGAAAAGGTCGACCTCTATGAGGCCGGTATCCGCGGCGTCTTTGCCGGCGGCACGACGATGGACCCCCAATACGTTCGCTTTCTCATCGAGGAGCTCCTCGAGGGGCAGATTGGATTCTATCCAACCTACGGCAACACCCTCATGGGCCTCGCAGCAAGCGTGCCGATCACGGCCGAGGACAATTACTCCGTCACCTACTACGCGCCGCAGCCCCGGGCGGTGCTTCGCGTCGTCGATCCCGTGGAAACCACCCAGCTTCGCGCTTACGGCGAATGGGGCCGCGTCGAACTCACAACCATGACGAAAGAGTTCTTCATGCCCCGTTTCCTTGAACGTGACGAGGCCGTCCGCCGCGAAGCGCGCGCACCCTATGCTTGGGACGGCGTCGCGCAAGTCCGCCCCTTTGGCGCGATGGAGAAGAACATCGTCGAAGGCGTCTATTGATTCCCACCGCCGGCGTCGTCTCGAATCGAGGCGACGCCGGCTTTTTTTGAAACGCTGCGTCGCGTGATGGGTCGAGAAGCTGAATGGCGATCGATGAGCCAAAATCCGAAGCGGACGGGCCGGACAGCGGCCGTTCCACCGGCCCGCCGATCCACCCATTGGCGGCCCTGCTCCTCTTGGTCGTCGACAATCTGTGGAACCTCGGCGATTGGGCCGTGTTCGCCTGGGTTTTGATCATCCCGCTGACCTTTCTGTCAGTTCTCTTCCCGGGCGTATTCCTCCAACGCTTTGCGAATCACGACGGCTGGGGAAAATCGATCGCCAAAGGCCTGCTTCTCGCCTTCTTGGCGGCCGTTCCAACCTCCATTGCCGGCACACCCGTAGGCGTCGCCTTCCTTGCGTGGGCGGGCGTTGATCGCTGGCGGTCACGGGAACGGGGTACCCTCGCCGAATTTGACACGGGGTCCGTCGTCACTTCGCCCCCGAAACCTGCCCGCGGGGAACCCGTAACACTGGACATCCCATCCGAATCGGTGCCCCAACAGTCTCCGGCACAACCGCACCCGGCTCCGGAGGCGCACTATTCCTTTCCGCCTCCCCGCAAGGCCAGTCGCGCGGGTGTCATCGCGCTATGCCTCCTGCTCGTAGCGCTCTGTTTCACCACCGGCATCGTCCTCCTCAAGTTCGCTTCCGATAAGATCGAACTGATCGCCGGCAAGGTCGCAAATCTCCCGGGCCTTTTTCGTCGTCCCCCGCTCGACTCCGTCTTCACATCCTCGTTGCCGGAACTCTCGCGAACCGTAGGCGGCAAGCTTGAGATCGCTTCCTTCAAGATCACGGAATCGTTCGAGCGAATTGACAGCGAGGATTTTCTGGTGCCGCTGGGCGAGACCAAGAGTCGCATCCGCGTTCCGGTCACCTACACCTACAGCATTGATCTGCATTCCCCGTGGACGATCGAGGTCACCAACGGCATTTGCCACATCACCGCACCCGCCATTCAGCATGGCGTGCCCGCGATTCACACCGGCGGCATGGTCAAGGACGTGCAAAGCGACTTCCTCACCCGCCTCAAGCCCGGTCTCGATCCACGCCAACGCCTCGATGAATTTGAAAAAACTCTCACTGCGCGGTTGTGGGTCAACGCCGGTAGCGCCAAATATCACGCGCTCGTCCGCGAAGAGTGCCGCAAGACGGTCGGCGAATTCGTTCGGGACTGGATCCTGAAGGACGAGCGCTACAAAACCTACGACGTTGAAACCTTGAAGATCATTTTCCCCGACGAAGTCGGAAAAGAGGAGGCCCGCTCGCTTCCCACCCTGATTGTCAGAAAGAACTAGTTCATGGAAAAACTCCCACACATCCCCGCGCTACGACTGGGCAAAACCTACGAAAGCCTGAACAAGCTCGACGTGAACCGCCACGCCGACGGCCAAGTCCTCGCACGCGTCAGCACGGTCAACGCCGGCATCATCCGCAAGGACCTGCGCAAACTGGACGCCGCCCGTGCCGCGCTCAAGAAATTCACCGTCGCAGAGCTGATTGAAATCAGCGCCAAGGCCGGCGAAGAATTCTTGAACGGCACACTGCCTCTCGGTGATCAGGGCCACACCCAAAGTGCGGACGACTACGTTCGCACCCTCTCCTCCACCAGCGGGCTTCCCCACAACATGGTGAGGATGAACATGGGCAAAATCCACTATGCCCTCACCCACATGCAGACGGTCCTCGACGGCCTCACCCGCGGCCTGGATCTGACCATCATCGACAAGGGCATGGGAACCCAGGGCGGCGCCCGCTGCTGCTTCTTCCCGGCGGCCAAGAGTCTGGGCCTGGTGATGCCAAGCAATTCTCCGGCGGTGAACTCGCTCTGGCTGCCCGCGATCCCTCTCAAATATCCGGTCATCATCAAACCGGGACGCGAGGAGCCGTGGACGCCATACCGCCTCATTCAGGCCTTCATCGCCGCCGGCGCGCCCGCCGAGGCATTCGGATTCTACGCGACGGACCATGAGGGCGCGGGCGAAATTCTGAACAAGTCTGGTCGAGCGCTGATTTTCGGCGACAAGAACACAACCGACCAATACGCCAACAATCCCGCCGTGCAGTGCCATGGCCCGGGATTCAGCAAGATTCTGATCGGTGACGATGAGATTGAGAATTGGCGGGATTACATCGACCTGATGGACATCAGCGCCACGGCGAACGGGGGACGGAGTTGCATCAACGCCTCCGCCATCGTGGTCCCCAAATACGGCCGCGAGATCGCCGACGCACTCGCCAAAAAAATCGGCCCCATCGCACCGACCGCCGCGGACGACGCGAACGCGCGTCTGTCCGGCTTCGCCAATCCCAAGATGGCCGAATGGATCGACAGTTCCATCGAGTCAGGCCTCACCGAACCCGGCGCGGAGGACATGACCGCCAAATATCGAGACGGTGCCCGCAAAGTGGATGACGAACGCGGCCTGTTCCTGCGCCCCACCGTGATCTATTGTGAATCCACGAGTCACACCCTCTACAACCGCGAGTTTCTTTTCCCTTACATCAGCGTCGTCGAGGTCCCGCAATCCGAGATGCTCGAGAAAATGGGCCCCTCGCTGGTCCTCAGCGCGATCACCAAGGACGAGGCCTTCAGGGCGGAACTCCTGGAGGCGGACACGATCGACCGTTTGAACTTCGGTGCCGTCCCCACCAACAAGATCTCCTGGGATCAACCGCACGAGGGGAACATGTTCGAATTCCTCTATCGTCGACGGGCGTTGGAAATCGGCGATTGAGCAACCTTTGAACGTCCGCTCACCGACGCTTTCAAACTGGCCATGGCTCACGCACCCGCACCGACGGACTTCGATTCGTCCCGCTTCGATCACACGCCGAGGACTCGTCTCGTCTTCGGAGACAACGCCGTCGAACGGGTGGGTGAACTCTGCCGCGAATACGGGGCAACACGCGTCCTGCTGGTCACAGACCCCGGCATCGTCAAGGCCGGCCACGCCGCCCGCGTGACGGATTCCCTGGATCAAGCCGGCGTACCTTGCACGCTTTTCGATCAGGTCCGCGAGAACCCGACGACCCATGACGTGGCGGCCTGTCTGTCCGTGGCCAGGGCCGAGAAAGTCGATTTCCTGATCGGCCTCGGCGGCGGAAGCTCGCTCGACACGGCAAAGGGCTGCAACTTCATCCTGACCAACGGCGGCGAGATCAAGGACTACTGGGGCATCGGCAAGGCGACGAAAGCCATGCTCCCGCTGATCGCCATTCCCACCACGTCCGGCACCGGAAGCGAATGCCAGTCCTTCGCCCTCATCGCCGACGCTGACACGCACCTGAAGATGGCCTGCGGTGATCCCAAGGCCGCCGCAAAAGTCGCCATCCTGGATCCGACACTGACCGTCTCGCTGCCCCGTTCGGTGACGGCGAACACGGGTATCGACGCCATCGCGCACGCGGTCGAAACCGCCGTCACCCGCAAGCGAAACCCGCTGTCGCTCATGTATTCACGCGAGGCCTTCAAACTCTGCGTGACCAGCCTGCCGATCGTTCTCAAGGATCCCGGCAACATCGTGGCGCGCGGCCAGATGCTCCTGGGCGCAGCCTACGCGGGGACGGCGATCGAAAACAGCATGCTCGGGGCCGCGCATTCTGCGGCCAATCCTTTGACCGCGCACTACAACACCGTCCACGGCACCGCCGTCGGCATGATGCTTCCGCTCGTCGTGCGCTATAATTCCGACAACCCCGAAGCGCTCCAATGCTACGCGGAACTGGCCTCCGCCTCGGAAATTGCCACCGTCAGCGGCGGGTTGCGTTCCGCCCTGGAAGCACTGATCTCGCGCATGGAAACGCTTCTGAACCTCGCCGGCATGCCGCGATCCCTGTCCGACCTCGGCGTACAGGTGGAGACGATTCCCACCATGGCGGACGAAGCGTCCAAGCAGTGGACCGCCAATTTCAACCCGCGTCCCATCGCCCAGGAAGACTTCGCGCGCCTCTACGAACGCGCCTTCGACCGGCGCAGCGACGGTGACATGGTGTGAACACCGCGTCGCGTGCCGTCGGATGTCGGATTGATTTCCCACATCGAGACTCCTAGCTTCCTCCAAATCCGTTTGTTTATTGATCCGTTTTAATCATGAGTCTCGAAGGTTCCGTAATTCTCATCACCGGCGGCACGGGCTCGTTCGGCAGCCGGGTCGCCCGGCACCTGATGCAAAAGAATCCGCGCGAAATCCGCGTCTTCAGCCGGGACGAAAAGAAGCAGTGGGAGATGAAAAAGGCCCTCCCCGAACTTCGATATCTCGTCGGGGATGTGCGGGACTACGAACGGCTGAACGAGGCCATGCGCGGCGTCGACTACGTCTTCCATGCGGCCGCCCTGAAACAGGTGCCGTCCTGCGAGGAATTCCCGTCCGAGGCGGTGAAGACAAACGTGATCGGCTCCGAAAACGTGTGCCGCGCGGCCAGACGCCATGGTGTTCGGACCATGGTGGCGCTCAGCACCGACAAGGCGGTCAAACCGGTCAACGCCATGGGGATTTCCAAGGCCATGATGGAAAAGATCGTCTGCAGCCAAAACCAGTTCGACAGCGACACGGTCTTTTGTTGCGTGCGCTACGGGAACGTCATGGGAAGCCGCGGCTCGGTCATCCCCCTGTTCAAGCAACAGATCGCGCAAGGAAGGGCGTTGACGCTGACCATTCCGCACATGACCCGATTCTTGATGACCTTGGATGAGTCCGTCGATCTGGTATTCCGCGCGATGATCCACGGTCAAGGCGGCGAGGTGTTCGTCCGCAAGGCACCCGCCTGCACGATGCAGACTTTGGCTGAAACAATGCGCCACCTCTACAGCCCGCAGGGGAAGGATCACCCGATCGAGTCCATCGGCATCCGACCGGGAGAAAAGATTCACGAGATCCTCGTCAACGAATACGAGATGCTGCGGGCCACCGAGAGCGACCAGTATTTCACCATTCACCCGGAGTATCGGAATCCCGGAAACATCGTGACCCGGCCGGTCGGCGAGGAATTCACCTCCGAGAACGCGCCACAGCTCGACACGATCGAGTCGGTTTCAGAGCTGCTCGAGTCGATGGGTGAGACCGAGCACTACGACTGATCTTCGCGACGACGATCCACCACGAAGACGAAGATCAGCAGTCCCAAGCCCGCCACACTGGTCAGGAGGGTGACCGTCAGCGCGGGCGGATGCGGCTCGTAACGAAAGACAATCTCGTGCTTGCCCGGCGGCACCACCACCCCACGCATCAGATAGTTGCAGCGCAACAACTCGGACACTTCGCCGTCCACCGTCACGGTCCACTTCGGAGAGTATTTGTCGTTGAGCAGCAACACCGCTCGCGCTCCCGCCTCCGCCTCAAGCACGATCTTGCGAGGGTGATAGGATTTGAAACGAACGGCATCGGCCCCGCCCGGAAGAATCTCCGCTGATTGGGGCATCGGAATCTCCTTTCCCACAATCACGGACTGATGCGGGTCAAAGACCACGTTTGTCAGCAGGGACAAGGTCTCCGTCTCATCCAGGGAAACCGACCAGTTCCGATAAAGCTTCGCCCGGGGCAATGCGCCTGTGAATTCAACAAGTCCGAAAACTCCGTTGGTCGCCGTTTGCACCGTGACATCCTCAAGACTGGTCGGCTGGGTGCCGGGCTTCTTCGCCACGATGTTGAAGGAGGAATGGAGCCGAAATCGATTTCGTCCGGCATCCAGCTGAGGGCCGATGGCCGAGGCAAACTGACCACCAAGCCCGACAATATATTTTGTGTTCGTCAGTTCCCACAGACGAATGAGGGTGGCGGGCGAGTGTTTCGCCAAGGCCTCACGATACTTTTTGTCATCCTCCAAGGTTCTCGGCTCCTGGGTGATATCAAGCGTCTGAATGTTGTTGTAGGGAAACAGATGCTGCGTCCACTCGATCCCGTATAGCTGCTGCAACGTGCCCAGATCCTGGCTGATCTGAAACGGAAACACGGTGACGCGATGCTCGTGCGCGTCTTTCTTGAGAAAATCCGTGACGGGGTTGGCTGCGTATTTCTCGTTGTAGTTCCAATATCGAACCCAGGGACGATTCGCGTGACCGAAATCAACGATCATGATCAGGCCCAAAATGATCCCGATCCACTTCGCGCGCCGACCGCCCCAGAATCCGCTCTGCACCACGACAATCGCCACCCCTGACACCAGCAGCAATACAAGGAACAGAGCCAGCTCTCCGATCACGAAATGACTGATCGCGCTCGCGCTCCGCGCGTCAAAAGCCTGCGTCGTCAGATGTTCGACAAACTGCTGTCTTTTGGCTCCGAACACCGCGACGCAAAATATCGCCAGACCGGCAAAGCCGCCCAATCCCGCCACCCAACGACGATCAAACGCCAAAGCCCTTCGCCACCATGCCAGGACGTGGGCGGTCACACCACGCGAAGCCTCGTCCACACCTGCGGAGCCGATACGGATTAGGCCGTGCAAACCGTAGGCGAACAGTATGATCAGCGCGAAGTGGACAATGTGGAGAAACTTGAGCGGACTCCGGATTGTCGACATGTAGGGCAAAGCATAGAAAAGTTGAAACACCGGGGCGTGCCGTCCGTAGGCCATCAAAAGCGAAAGCAGGCCGACAGCCGACCAGAACCAAACGTGACGCCGCTGCTCGACCGTGAACGGGCCATCCTTACTTCGAAATGAATTTGCCACTCCGAAGAGCGCCAGCAACACGACGAGAAGCCCCGCGTATTCCCCCGATCCGGAATGCCGGGGAATCCCCATCCCCGTCTTCTCCCATCCCGGGCTTCGTCCGATTCCGCCCCAGTAATTGCCACCATCGGGCGTATCCATTCGATAGCCGTAAAGCCCCGGTATGGCCAATCTTGCCGTCTCCGCAACGGGCATACTCCACTGCGTTGCAAAATCCCACTGCTGCCTTCTCGTCGCCTCGTCCTGAGCCGTCCCAGCAACCCCCTTGATTTGAGTGCTGACAAGGGTGAGCAGAATGTGCGAGGCAAGCATCACAGCGCAAAGCACCAGCAAGCCCATTTTGACCATCGCCTTCGGCGCGGCTGCCTTGACCACCTCCCCCTGCGTCAGCCAAACAAAGACCGCATAGGCGGCCACCAAAAGACTCAACAAGGCGCCGGTGTCAAACCCCTCGGACACCGCCACTCCGGTGCCCAACCCCGCAAGGCAGCTCATCAAAAAGGGCCTCGTCCGGACAGATCGCGCGACGGCCGCCAGAGCAAGCACCGCCCCGGCACCGCAGATCACCCAGGACGGCAACCCCCAGCAAGCCACGGAAAAACGATTACCGTTGAGCGCGGCAGCCAACGCGCCCAAAGCGCACACCGTCGCGTTGAAACCCAAGGTCCTGAGAAAGACCCACATCGCCAATCCGAAGAAAAGCAGCGCCAACGGACAATAGAATTTGGCGAAGCCCACCGGTCCCAGTGAACCGTAAAGAAACATCGCGATCCCGGGATTCGCGGCGAGGGATTCATTCCCGACCCAATAGAGATCGTTCCAAACCCCGTATGCCATGTCCGGAAAACCGCTCGCGAAATCCGCCATGTGCAACCCGAACGGGCCGTCATTCGAAAAAACAACATTCCCGGGGGCGAAACTCTTCGCAAAAAACACACTCAGGCAGAGGGCAAGAACAGCGCAGGTCAGACCAAAGCGAGGACGGGATGGGGAGGTGGAATCTTTCGATTTTCGGGAGGACATGATCCAAAAAGCGCCGCGAAGCTATCGCATCCGAACGACCATCCAAGCACATTCTGGCCGGAGCGCCGGAACACGCCTTTCCGATCACCGTTGACGGCTCAGCGCGTTCCGCAGTTGAACCGCCAAACGACCGAGAGTCCAATAAAGCGACCCCACCTGGTGACGGCCTTCTCTGGTGATTTCACCGGCATACTCCGGCTGATGCCTGAAGGTCCCGGCCTTGACCACGGTCCGCGCCGCGAAGAGGCACCGCAGTTTCCTGGCCCTCACCCATCGGGCAAATCCGCCCTCCTCGATCATCGCAGAGATATGGTTGATGGCCCGCCATTCATCGATCACCCATGCCTGCAACTTCCGGGTGTTCGCATTGGTGGTGCTGCTTGCGTGCCGGCGAAACCGACAGAGGGGCTTGGGTGACTCAAATATCCCCGTCGCCTCGGCCGCCCAGTTGGCGTGAAACACGACATCGCCCAGATGCGGGTAATCCAGGGGAAACAGGCACGGCGACGGCTGTCGGTTCGTCCGATGGAGAACGGCGTCGATCAGGATCGGATTCAGTTCCGACTGCCTCACGAGAAAATCATGCCGGGACACCTCTCGTGGGCGATGAAATTTCACGGGCCCGGGAGATCCGGCAGGCGCGCCCGACTCGTCGACAAACTCGTATTGACTGAACGCCATGGCCGCCCCCGGTCGATCGTCAAAACAACCCAGCAATTCCTCGTAAAACTCGGGGCGGACAAGATCGTTTGCGTGCAGGATGTGCAGGTAGTCGGTTTCCTCCGCAAATTCCAAGGCGCGGTTGTGATTCGGAAACAACCCCAGGTTTCGAGGATTCAACACGTGCTCGACTTGAATTCCTGAAAAGGCCCGGGCCACATCGGCCGTCCCGTCCGTGGAGCGATCATCCAGAAGGATCACACGATCCGGGCGCCGGGTTTGCGCCGCCAAGCATTCCAGTGTGGGCTTTAGAAAATCCTGCGCGTTGAACGCGGGGATCACGGTGGTTACCAGGCTCATGTCCGAACTTTTTCCGAAGCCGGCCCGACGCGGGCGGGAACACCCCGGACGTCCTTGATCGCGACGAGGTTGAACGCGTGACGATGGTTTCGACGAATCCTGAGAAACCATCCAAGCAGCGCGTCGCAGATCAACGCACCCGGGAATCGAAATTTCAGTTCCCCCGCATAGCCGTGGAACAGTTTTGTTCCGGTCGTGCCGACAACGTCATAACCCCGCCCTTCGAAATCCTGTGCAAACCATCCCGAAAGGTGCCGCTGATAAACGTTTCCGAATTCAGGTCCCTGCGGCAGGAAGCCGTTCGGTGTCTGAACCAGAACGTACTTGGACGTCAGCGCCTCGCACTTTTTCAACAGCTCAAAACCTGCCTCCTTCGGCAGGTGCTCGATCACGTCATACGCCGCCACCAGATCGAACGCCTCGCCCCCAAAACGTTCCCGGATCTCATCGGCGCTGAGCTTCAATATGTCCGCCACAAGATAATCGTCATGCAGTTTGCGCTCCTTGGCCGTTTCAATGGCACCGGCGAACGCGTCGATTCCGGCCGTGCGAATTTCCGGACGAAACTCCGACAGCACCGAATTTTCCCCGCAACCCAGATCCAGCGCCCGCCGCACCGCCCCTGTTCGTATCAAACGCTCCGTGCAATCGCGGGCGGATGGCACGCCGATCAGTTTCTTGAAAAAAGCTCTCATTTGCCCTCACCCCTTCCCTCGTACCAGGCGCGCAGCTCGCCCAATTGCTCCCCGATCTCCGGACGCTCCAGTTCCGCCACCATGGTCCGGTCAATCGCCTCGCCCGCCTCGGTTTCATGAATCAATCCCGTCCGCTCCCAGCACGTGGCGATCAATCGAAGCAGCTCGTACTTGGAAACCGTCCGAGCAGCGCCCGCCTGAATGAGTCCTCCGTGATCCTTCAACCCGCCTTCGATCACTTCCGCCGCAATCTTGGCCCATTCCAGCGTGGTGATTCCGTTCCAAAGATGATTTGTGAATCCTCGCACCTCGCCGGTTTGATTCAGGAACCAACCAAGCAGCCCGTTGGCTCCGTTGTTCATCTCGGGCCCGATGATCGATGTTCGAATCACCACCGCGCCGCCACCCGTGACTGCGGTTTCCCCGAGAATCTTCGACCACCCATAGTCATCTGCGGCGTTGCGCTCATGACTCTTGGCGTAGTTTCCCTCCTCCCCCGAAAAGACGCAGTCCGTGCTCGCGTGAATCAAACGCTGTCCGGTCCTCAAGCGGATGATCAGGTGCAAGGGCAGCTCCGCGTTTGCCCGGATCAATTCGGCCATGTCCGAGGATTTTTGCTTCGTACGCCCAAGCGCGTTCACAACCCATTCGCAACCGGAGTCGCGGACGGTTTCCACAAGCAGATCCCGGGCACCTCCCTCGAAACGTTGTTCCGAGGTGATTATCTCGTGGCCTTTTTCCGCCAAAAAACGCGCGACCACGTGCCCCAGCATGCCACGGTGCCCCAGAACAAAAACACGCATGGGCGGACGGTAGTCAACGCCGCGTGTCTGTGTCGATGGACAAAATCCGAATGGCTGAAATCTCGAAATGTCCGTCCATCAATGCATTCCAGATCAGCATGGCCGCCGAAATTCACCGCGACTCCAGTGTGATCGATTCCCCACGGGCGCGAGCCTCGAACCAATCGCAGGCGCGGGGCAGGATATTGTCCCAATGCAGCTCTTTGGATCGCTCCCAGCCGGCTTCGCGCCAGCGCTGATAGCAATCAGGACGGTTCACGGCCTCGGCGATCCGTTCCGCGAGGGACACCGGCGTTTCCGCCTTGGAAACGACGCCGGTGCGCTCATCCAAGGTCGATTCTGTGAGTCCGCCCACGGGATAAACCGCACCAGGCGTCCCCATCGCGTTCGCTTCGGTGACGTTTAATCCCCATCCCTCGCGTTGCGATGTGTGCAGGATGAAATGCGCATCGCGGAGAGCCTCGTTTTTCAAATCCTCCGACAACGGCCCCGTGAAGCGGACCTTGTCGATGATGTTCATTTCCGGCGCGAGGCGCTTGAGTCGCCCTTCCTCCTCACCTCCGCCCACCACGGTGAGACTGCTTGGAATTCCACGTTTCAACAGTTCGACCACGGTCTCCATGGCGTGATCGATTCGCTTGTTGGGGGCGAGACGCGACACCACGATCAGACGCAATGGCGTCTCGATGGACTTCTTGGGGAGGACAGGCAACGCAGCGACATCCGTCCCGTAGTTGACAATCGACACGTCCCGCACGCCGTGCCGATGGAGCAATCTGCGCGTTTCCGCTGATCCCGTAAAAAAAGGCGTGTGGCGATAAAACCAATGCGTCCACCTTTCCTGAAATCTGCCGACGGCACTGATCGGCCAAGGGTAGAAGGCTCCCCAGATGGGGCCCAACACCTCGTGAATGTATGCCACGCTCCGGGTGCCGCACCAACTCGGGGCGAACCAGGGGATTCCGTGATGCTGGTCGATGACGAGATCGAAGGCCGGCTGCTGTCGATACCATTTCCGCGCCGCGATGATGGATGTTCCCATGCCCCCGCCACGCACCACGCGAATTCCGTCGATCGTCTCCTCCCGCGTCGCACCGTCAAAATCGTAACTGAACCAACTCACCTCATGCCCCCGACGGACCAAGGCCGCCAGATACGCGACGGAGACGCGTTCCGCGCCCCCGGCCAAGGGGTTTCGCGGATCCCGCCAGTTCAGCATCAGGAATCGCATCGCCGTCGACTCTCGCCGACTCGCGGCGGCCAGCTCAACTTTTTCCGCAGAAACGACGTCAACCACGGAGAATATCGCCGGACAAAGGCGGCCAAAGGGAAAGACTCGGACAAGAAATGTCGCACGAATTTGGGTGCAAAAGGCGATGCGGTTGATGCACGATCTCCGTTTTGATGGTCCGGCGCTCCTCGCGGAACAAACGGACCCGAAACAAAAAGAACAAGATTCAGACATATGGCATTTGTCAGAAAAACCTTGAGCAACGTGGCGATCGCCGCCCGCCAGTGGATCAACAGCGATTATTGCGCGGGAGACGCGGCCCACCTTCAGGACCGTCCCGATCGCGTGGATCTCGTCCGCTGCATTCCCTTCATCATCCTGCACCTCGGCTGCATCGGCGTGATCTGGACCGGGTGGAGCTGGACCGCTGTCGCACTCGCCGCAGGCCTCTATTTCATCAGAATGTTCGCGATCACGGGCTTCTATCATCGCTACTTCTCACATCGCACCTTCAAGACCAACCGATTCTTCCAGTTCGTCTTCGCATTGATCGGCGCTTCCGCCGTCCAACGGGGTCCTCTCTGGTGGGCCTCGCATCACCGAAACCATCACAAGCATTCCGACGACGAACACGACGTCCATTCCCCCCGGCAGAAGGGCTTTTGGTGGTCCCACATGGGCTGGATCACCAGTCCGGCGAACTTCGCCACCGACTACGATCGGGTGAAGGACCTGGCCAAGTATCGCGAGCTCGTCTACCTGAACCAATTCGACACGGCGGTGCCGGTGATTCTCGCCGTTTCGCTCCTTTTCCTCGGCAACTGGATGGGTGAAGCCTACCCCGCACTGGGTGTCACGGGATGGCAGTTCGTCGTCTGGGGATTCTTCATCAGCACGACCTGCCTCTTCCACGGCACCTGCACGATCAACTCGCTTTCCCACGTTTTTGGTCGTCGCCGATTTCCGACACCCGATGACAGCAAGAACAATTTCCTGCTCGCCCTGATCACCTTGGGCGAGGGCTGGCACAACAATCACCACTACTACCAATTCTCCACACGTCAGGGATTCAAGTGGTGGGAGATCGACATCACCTTCTACATGCTGAAAATGCTCTCTTGGTGTGGCATCATTTGGAACCTCCGCGGTGTTCCCGAAAATGTCATGAAAGAACGGCTTCAATAGCCGCCGACAGAGTCCGGCCCTTTCGATGAAAGCCCGCGTTCGCTCAGAATGCGGGCTTTTTTATACCGTTGGACCTGCTACCTTGGCCGCAGTTCGAAGCGGCAGCGGATCCGCGATCCCGCCAGCCCCACCCAAAGAAGACCATCATGAATATGCCAAACAGAGTCGCCCTTGTTTCCGCGCTTTCCCTCCTCATTCTGATCTGCGCCTCCGCGCGCGCCGCCTCCTACGGCAGCGCGGACGGCAAAGACATCGGCTCCTTCATGGAACGCCTGCACAAAGGCAAGGACTCGTATGCCGACAAGGCGAAGAAAGGACAGCTCACCAGCACCCAACTTCAGGCCCTGGCTAAAAACTATCGACTCATGATGACCATGAATCCGCCAAAGAACAAAACGGCTTGGCGGAAGAGCGTCGGGGATCTCGTAAACGCAACCGCCCGCCTCGCCCGAAGCCCGAGTGACAAGGGACTCGTCGCCGCCTATGCGAAAGCGGCCGATTGCAACGCCTGCCATCAGCGCCATCGCTGAGCCGGCATTTCCGCTCCGTCCGGTCTTCGTCCATGAGTGACCCCAACGCAGATCAGCGCAAGGCGCGCATCGCGGAACTCGAAGTCCGCATCGAATCCATCGAGGAAACCCGACAGCAACTCCGCGACGGCCAAAAGCTCGCCTTTGGGGCGTTGATCGGAGTCGCTTCGCTGCTCATCGTCTTCGCGTGGTTCGCCGGTCAAAAACGCCTACAGGCGGAGCTGGCCACGATATCCGCCGATCTCGACGCCAAGAACGAAGTCCGCTTTACCGAGCTTCGTCAGCGATCCGAACAGCTGCGGGCCGCACAGGATCAACAGATTGATCGCAAGATCGCCGTGAAGTGGCAGGAGCTGCAGATAAAAATGGCATCCCTCAACATGGGATCCTCCACCAACTTCGCCCAGCTCAACGAGGACCTGAACCGCAAGATCGCGCTGATGGCCGAGCTCATCGAGAGCAAGCACGGCGAGGCTTTCGGGCTCACCTACTTCAATCAGGCCATCATCACGCTGAATCGGGGCCTCTACCCCGCCGCCACCGACTATTTCCTCGCCGCGACTCTCGCCTATTGGAAGGGCCAAGATGAGGGCAACGTGCAGACCTGCCTGGCCAGACTGAACCAATACTGCTTCCCCAGAATGAGACAACGCGATTTTGGCCTCCGTCCGTCAATTGACGAAAGATACGCCCTTCTTCTGGGTGAAATGGAACGGGCCAACACAGGCGGACGCTGGCAGGTGGCCATAAAGGACCTGAAACAGGCGATGGCGGACGCGAGAGCGCGCAAATAGAGGTTCCACTTACCCAAGGCCTCACCTTGGCTGGGCACAAAAAAGGCGTCCCGCGGGACGCCTTTTCGAAAGTAAAAACCCGCTCCGCTCAAGCGCCGGTGGCAATCACCTTGGCCAGTCGGGACTTTTTGCGATTCACCGTCGAGCGGTTCAGGACGCCGTTCTTCACGGCCTTGTCGAGGGCGGACACAGTGACGCGCATCGCTTCGACGGCCCCTTCCTTGTTCCCTTCGGCGGCCACGCCGCGGAACTTTTTCTCAAGGGTGCGCACCCGGCTTTTCACACCACGGTTCCGCTCGGCTTTCGCGGCGCTGCTGCGCATGCGCTTTTCGGCTGATTTCTTGTTCGGCATATCTCAGGCGGTCTATAAAAAACTCAATAAGAGCGGCGGAAACTATCGAATCGGACCGCTTTGTCAATCACGGGTCTCAAAAAAAAGCGTTCATTTTGACGCACCTCGCCGGGCTGCCTTTTTCTTGGCCTTCGGGGCCGGTTCGGCCTCCTTCGCCGGCTCCGGCGTCATGTCGGCGCGCGCCACGCGGGTTTGCCCCTGCAACCACTCGGTCGCCCGATGCACCAGGGCGGACGCGTCGGGAAGCCCCAGCTTGTGTTTGATATTCTCGCGATAGGTCTCGATCGTCTTGTAACTGAGGCCCAAGGACTCCGCGATATCACGGGTCCCCTTCCCTGTTCCCAACAGGCGGAAGACCTGTATCTCCCGGTCCGAAAGCGCGTCGACCTCGGTCTTTTCGCCCTCGCGTCGGGTCTCAACCATCCGCCTCACCGCCAAGGCCGCGACACGTTTGCTGACAAAAAAGTCGCCTTCCATCAACGTGCGAATGCCGTCCAGTACGTCATTGGTCGCCCGTTCCTTCATGATGTATCCGTTGGCTCCGGCTCTCAGAGCGCGCTCGGCGTACAGTGTTTCGTCCAGCTGGGACAGGATCAGGACGGGCAATTCCTCGTGTAGCGCCCGGACGGCCTTGATCATTTCCAATCCGTCGCCGTCGCCGAGGCAGAGATCCAGCAGCAATAGATCCGGTTTCGTCGCCTCAAGCCCTTTCATTGTTCCGGAGACGTTCTCCGCCTCGCCGCAACAAATCATGTCCGGCGTGCTGTCGACCATGCTCTTGATCCCGAGCCGCAGAAACGGGTGGTCGTCGGCGATGAACACGCGGATCTTTTTTTCTTCGGACATGGTAGTTAGCTTTCTTTCTCCGCCGGAAAAACCCCGCTCGGAACCTTGCGCGGCATCTCGTCGGCGTGGGTCACGCGATTCCGGCCGGTGAGCTTGGAGTGATACAGGGCTTCATCTGCTTCTGAAACGAATATCGCCGAATCGGCGATCTGGGGTGTCAACGTCACCACGCCGATACTCATCGTGATCGATCGCTTTTCCCATTCCTCCCCCTCGACGCTGGCGCGAATCCGCTCCGCCAGCCCCAAGGCCGCGTCGCGCGAGGTGTAGGGCAGCAACACGATGAATTCTTCCCCGCCGTATCGCCCGACGAGATCCGTGTCCCGGGTCGTGTCTTGAAGGATGTTCGCCACCCGCCGCAACACGTCATCCCCGGCCGGATGGCCGAACGCGTCGTTGAACTGCTTGAACTTGTCGACATCCAGCATCATCAGGCTGAGCGGTATTTCGTAGCGTCCCGCCCGGCTGAACTCCTCCCGCAGCCGATCCTTGAAAGTGCGGTGATTGACCAACCCGGTCAGGCCGTCGGTGGTCGCCAGCTCCGTCAATCTTTCGTTCGCAACGCGCAGCTGTTCCTGCTGTTCCCTCAGCTGCTGATTCCGGGAATGCAGCTCCGCCTGAGTGGCGATCAGCTGCTTGTTTTGCCGGGCCGCGCAATCATAGGTGGAAAAGAGCAGATTCACCATCTGCCGCCGTCCGGCCGTCACCTGATGAGCCTCCCCTTCCACGAACACGGCCAATGGCGCGGCGCCGGGTTCGGGCGGACCCGGAGGATGCGCCAGCAATTCGGCGA
Organism: Verrucomicrobiia bacterium; assembly: GCA_016779125.1. GTDB lineage: Bacteria > Verrucomicrobiota > Verrucomicrobiia > Limisphaerales > JAYPXF01. The sequence continues at coordinate 56,450 of JADHOF010000002.1, forward strand.
CGCTTCGCAGAAGAAAGTCCCGCGTGTAGGGCTTCGTCAGGTAGTAGTCCGCCCGGGATTCCAATCCTTTCAAAATGTTCAGCGGGCTCGACAAGGTTGTCAGCAGGATCACCGGTATCGCGGACCACCGCGCGTCGGCTTTGATGGCGGCGCAGAGTTGATAGCCGTTCATTCCCGGCATATCGATGTCGGATAGGACAAGATCAACTCCCTGCCCTTCCAAAACCTTCAATGCCTCCTCGGCGTTCCGCGTGACGATCGCCTCGTAGCCGCCAAATCGAACAATGTTCCGAAGCGCCAAGGACTCGGTCGGGCTGTCCTCGACCAGCAGGATCTTGGCGGATGCGGCGGTTTCACTCATCGGCCCGGCTATTCCCTATAAAAGTCCAGCGTCTTGGCGAGTCCGGCGGAGAAGGACACCTCCGGTTCGTAGCCCAAACCCTCGCGGGCCGCAGTGATGTCCGCTTCGGAAAACTTGATGTCCCCGGCCCGTCCCTCGGCGTGCTTCGGCGTCAGCTCCTGGTTGGTGAGCTTGTTCAACTCCGCCGCCAGTTCCAGCAGGTTGATGCTTCCGCCGCAGCCGATGTTGAACACCCCGCCCGCGACCTTCGCCGAATCCCCCTCGGCGGCGAGCAGATTGGCGTTGACCACGTTCTTCACGTAGACGAAATCGCGCGATTGTTTGCCGTCTCCAAAGATCGTCGGAGCGGTTCCACCCAGCATGGATGTGCAAAATTTCGCGATCACGCCGGAGTACGGCGAATTGAACGACTGTCTCGGCCCAAAGACGTTGAAGTATCGGAAGCTGACGGCTTCGAGTCCGTAAAACTGGTGAAACATGACCCCGTAACGTTCCGCAGCGTATTTCTGCAGACCGTAGGGCGAAATCGGTCGCACGCCGTCCGTCTCCTGCTTCACCGGCTTTTCAGCATCACCGTAAACCGCCGAGGAGGAGGCGAACATGAAGCGTCGAACCCCGTAATCACGGGCCGCAACCAACATCTGCAGGGACGCGTCGAGGTTCTCCTCGTGGGTTTCCACCGGCTTCTCGACGGAAAGCGGCACGGAAGGCTGCGCCGCCTCGTGAAAGACCCAGTCACAACCCTGCGTGAGTTTGCGGATCAGCCCGGTGTCTCTCACATCTCCCTTCACGAACTCGAGTTGGTCACCGTTGCCCACCCAGCTCAGGTTTTTCTCGTCACCGGTGCTCAGATTGTCGAGCACGACGACCTGAGCCCCTCGGGCGCAGAGTTCTTGGGAAATGTGAGAACCGATAAAGCCGGCTCCTCCGGTGACGAATGCCTTCATGTGTTTTGGTTTGCGGCCGGCCTCGGAAAATTTCGCGTCCGGTGCCGGCGGTCAGGGGGCGGAAGGTTCAACAGCCCCCGCCTCTCCCGCAAGTTCAAAAACCCGCCGGAATCCGCGAAAGAAATTGCCGCCACTCGCCGCCTTTACCTACAACCCCTCCGTGCCTGTGCAATTCACCATCCTCGGCAGCGGCTCCACCGGCAATTGCGCCTACCTGGAGACGGACGAGGTGCGCCTGTTGATCGACGCCGGATTCAGCGGGCGCCAGATACGCCAGAGGCTCGCCTCCATTGAGCGCGCACCGGAGCGGCTGACCGGTATCCTGATCACGCACGAACATTCCGATCACACCCAGGGCCTCAAGATCCTCGCCGCCAAACTCGGCATACCCGTCTATTGCAACCGGCTCACCCGCGAGGCGATCGAACGCCAGATTTCGCAGCCGATGGACTTTCAGGTTTTCTCCACCGGCTCCACATTCGACATAGGTGACATCTCGGTCGAGGCCTTCAGTGTGCCGCATGACGCCTACGATCCCGTCGGTTTTCTCCTCCACACCGGGTCCGGCAAGATCGGTTTCCTCACCGACCTCGGCCACGCGACCAAAATGATCGTCGAGCGCGTGCGACTCGCGAATGTCCTCGTGCTCGAAGCCAACTACGACCGTCAGCTGCTGCAGGACGACACCCGCCGCCCATGGTCCACCAAGCAGCGCATCATGAGCCGACACGGCCATCTCTCCAACGACGGCGCCGCAGACGTGGCCGAGCAAATCGCGACCGACAACCTCCGCCACATCTTCCTCGGGCATCTCAGCTCCGACTGCAACGACCCGGAACTCGCCCGCCGCACCGTGACGGAGCGGCTCGAAAAGGCTGGAATCACCCACATATCCGTACAGACCGCCTCCCAAACCGAACCACTGCCGACCCTGACCCTCGACGGGATTCCTACTCCATGAACGACGAATCCATCACCGCGGAATCACTCATCCGGGAGCTTCGGGAAATGTCGGGCGAACGATGCCCCCATTGCGACGGCGTGGTTTCAGCGGTGGACGCCCTGAAGAGCCGGGCCTTGGGTGCCCGCCGACGACCTCGCTGTCTGGAAGGCCTGGCCCAGTATATCGGCTCCGAGGTCGAGGACCTGCAACGTCAGCTCGCCGACTATTTTTCCCAACGCGAATGTTATCAGGGCGCGCTCAACTGGGCGGAACAGCAAGACGCCGAATAGCTCCATGCTTCACGTCCACACCATTGACGACCTCGGCCACCCCGAACTGCGCCCCTACATGTCCCTCCGCCAGGAAGCGGAGCATCGGCGACAAGGCATCTTCGCCGCCGAGGGAGCGAAGATCACCGTACGCCTGCTCGAAAGCACGCTCAGCGTCCGCTCACTGCTGCTCCCCGAACCCTGGCTTGAGAAACTGCGACCAATGCTGGAACGGCGCACGGAGGAGATTCACGCGTTCATCGCCCAGCGGACAGAATCCGAAAAGCTGACCGGCCTCCCGATGTATCAGGGCGTCACCTCCATCGGCAACATTCCCGCCGCGCCCTCCATGGATGAAATCTTTGCCCAAGCCCCCGGCCCGCGCCTCTTCGTCGCCACGGACGATCTGACAGGTTCGGACAACATGGGCACCGTGGCGCGAAACGGCGTCGCGTTCGGAGCGGATGCCATGATAGTCGGAGACACCTGTTGCAGCGCGTGGCTCCGAAAATCCGTCCGCACATCGATGGGCACACTGTTCAAGATTCCGATCCTAGAATCCGACGACCTGCCCGCCACGCTTCGAAACCTGCGCAAGTCCGGCGTCCACATCGTCGCGGCCCACGCACACACCGACCAGCGCCGCCTCTCCGACGTCGATCTCACCGGCGACGTCTGCATCGTCCTCGGCAGCGAGGGCAACGGCCTGCGCGAATCCGTTCTCGCCGAATGTGACGATCACGCGCTCATTCCGATGCACAACAACGTGGATTCCCTGAACGTCGGCAGCGCCGGCTCGGTCTTCCTCTACGAAGTCGCACGCCAACGCGGATTTGCCTGAAAGGCCAGCCTCTCCGATGGACACCATCCCCGCCGACGCCCGTCTGATCGTTTTCGTGAAAGCGCCGCGCCCGGGATTCGTAAAAACCCGTCTCGCGACCACCGTCGGCCCGGAAACGGCGGCGGAAGCCTATACCGCCCTCGTCGAAACCCTCATCGCCCGCCTCGATGGACTGTCGGCAATCGAACTCAAGTTTTCACCCCTTGGCGCGGAAGCAGAAATTGAACCCTGGCTGCGCCCGCAATGGACCGCTTCCCCCCAGGCGGAAGGAGACCTGGCCGAACGCCTGATCGGAGCCTTCAAGGACGCCTTTGACGCCGGGCATCGCCGCGTCGTGATCATCGGTTCTGACTGCCCCTACATCACGCCCGACGACCTCCGCGACGCCTTTCAACAGCTCACGAATCACGACGTCGTGCTCGGCCCCGCCAGCGACGGCGGCTATTGGTTGATCGGACTTCGACAGCCCCAGCCAACACTCTTCAAGGACATCGCATGGAGCACCGCAACCGTGTTTCAAGAAACCCTCGCTGCGGCCGCCGCGGCCGACCTCCGAGTCACCCGTCTGCGTGAACTCTCAGACGTCGACACCCTCGCCGATCTGCTGCACTTCAACACATGGCAGGTCGAACACCCCACCCGTTTGTGAAGCATTCACAACACGATCACCTGGCCATTGCCCAAATGCTCAAATCCCCGCCTTTCCCAACGCGCGCGAGACTCCAGTCCCGCTTTGCGCTCACAACCAACCCCAAAGGAAATCCACGGCAAGCGATCCCATAGCGCACCCAGCAATGAAGCAAACAGGGACATCCATCCCATGGGACAGGCCCCAAAACGATTCAAGAACTTGACCCGCTCAAGCCACATCAAGAGGCGACCACCGGACGCCCCCCCGAAAATCAAACCGAAAACCGTCCCAAATCTTCAATCCCACCATACCCGACACCTCGACGCACCCGATTCACCGCATCATAAATCACTCCCGGAAACCCCATTCACGTCGCTCCCGACATCCGCAAAACCTCCTGTCAACCGACCACTCTGTCAAGATATGTTGACTGACCCCGCCATAGAAATAAGGCACAACCGGTCCAGAAATCGATTGCATCTCATGACCGACCCCGAGATTATGCAGGATTTGGGAATTGAAAACGATAATTAGAAAGCAATACTTATTCACATGACAAACGCACCGGATTCCGATGACGCTTTGACGGCATACTGTAGTCAATGCCATCTAGATGTCCGGTTTGAACCCGCGCTTCATGGAACTGTCGCTGAGTGTGCGAATTGTGGAACCGATATTCGTTTGTATCCGACGGTTCGACCCGCCGAAGCCTATTCTGGGCCAGATCACCTCCCTGCGGGAGGGCCACACGTTACTCAATCTAGCCAACAAGTCTCGATTGATTCATCGAATAGGCGGGGACTTTCTGGCGACAGTGACTGGGAATCGGGAGAAGGCTCTGACGATTCCGACCGTAAGACACAGTGCTATCATTGCGGGCTATCGGTATCCTTTGATTCGGCTGACGCGGGTCGCGTCGTGAAATGTCCAAGGTGTTTTCAGGCGTTGAGGCTCCCAGGTGGCGGAACGCTTCAGCCCTATCACAATCAAGCACTCTCCCCATCTTCGGCTACTTACATGCAGCAAAAGCTTCCAGCAAACGTGATGGTCGACTTGATGGAAGAGGATCTGGGCATGCGCCGGGAAAAGCGGTCGGAGGAACGCGAAGAATTCGAGTGGAAACGGGAAGATCGCAAAGAAACGCACGAGGGGATCGTTGGGCTGGCGATGAACTCGGTGGTCTTTGTCATGTTGCTGTCTGCGCTGTGGTCCAACGCTGGCGGGCAACAGTATCTTATTACGGTGGTAACGATGGCGACCCTTCTCGGTCTGATCGGCACGGTCAATGCCATTATTGGCGTGTGTAAGCGGGGCGGAAGGTCGAGTTTAGCTTGGGTGGGACTGGCCATCGGCTTAATCCTGTTGGCTATGCTGCCTTCGGCTTGGGATTACGCCTTCTCTTCGGGATCTAGTGGTGAGGTGAGTAAGGTCTGGCCCATTAAATAAGTAATGGTGATGGGGTCATTCATTGGGGGTATGAACCGGGAACGTGTTGGGGTCACTCATTGGGGCGCGCGTCAAGTGGGCAAAAGGAGTCGGGTCTGGATTTTCTTTATTCTGAGCTTCTGCTCATTTCAAAGCCAATCCGGCGAGGCGGACTCGGAGCCGGTGGACGATTCAGGCGATCGCGCTTCCCGCGATTTCTTTGTTTATTGGTTGCCGGCCGCTCGCCCTGTGGCGGTGT
>JADHOF010000075.1 GCA_016779125.1 Verrucomicrobiia bacterium
TGGGACACCACACGCGCCGTCGCCGTCCGTTGAACTCGAAAAAGTCCGCATCACTCCAATCTGATCATGAACGAAATCGACCGCCGCAACTTCATCGCCACGTCCGCCACCGCAGCCGTGGGCACCGCCTTGCTTCCAACATCCGCTCGAGCCGAAGCCGCAGGTGATCGAGAAATCAAGATCGCCCTCGTCGGTTGCGGCGGGCGCGGCACCGGGGCCGCCGTGCAGGCCTTGAGCACGTACGGCAGGGTCAAGCTCTGGGCGATGGCCGACGCGTTTGAGGATCAACTCGAAAAGAGCCACAAGGGGCTGACCGCCGGTGGCATCAAGTTCAGTCAATCGACCGAGGCCGGGCCGCCCACCGATCGCGTCGACGTTCCGCCCGAGCGTCGCTTCGTCGGGCTGGACGCCTACAGGAAGGTGATGGCGTTGCCCGAGGTCGACGTCGTCATTCTCACGACGCCGCCGGGATTCAGACCGCGCCAGTTCGAGGCCGCCGTCGCCGCCGGCAAGCACGTCTTCATGGAGAAACCGGTCGCCACCGACGCGCATGGCGTGCAGCAGGTGCTCACCGCAGCCCGTGAGGCGAAGCGCAAGAATCTCAAGGTCGGCGTGGGGCTCAATCGTCGCCATAGTCCGCTGTACGAAGCCGCGATCGAACGCATTCACGCGGGGGAAATCGGCCGGCTGAACACCATCCGCCTCTACAACGTGCGCGGCGGCGTCGGGAAATATTATGAGCGCCAGCCTGAGGACAGCGAACTGCTCTATCAGGTTCGGCATTGGTATTACTTCGCGTGGTTGAGCGGCGACTTCATTGTCGAGCAGAGCGTGCATGACTACGACGTGGGGCTCTGGATGAAGGGAATGTTGCCCGTCCGGGCGCAGGGGCAGGGCGGACGATTGGTTCGGAGCGGCAGGGACTACGGCAATATCTACGACCATTTCTACGTGGAATATGATTTTCCGGACGGCTCGAAGATGCTCACCCAGCACCGGCACATACCGGGTTGTTGGGGACTCTTCGGCGAATACGCCGACGGCTCGAAAGGCACGGCGTCCGTGTTGGGTAAGCAGAGGGGGATGATCCAGCTGCACGATCAGAAAACGGCGCTTTGGCGGGAAAAAGAAAGCGGCAACTCCTATCAGATTGAACATGACCGCCTCTTTCGAGCCATTCGCGAGGACACGCCGCACAACGAGGCGGAGCGGGGAGCCCATGCCAGTTTCGCGGCGATCCTCGGTCGCATGGCCGCCTACAGCGGCAAGATGCTCGAATGGGACGAGGCGCTTGAAAGCGGCCATCGCATCACCCCCGACGCTGAGTCTTGGGACGCGCCCGCCTTGGTCAACCCCTTGCCTGAAGGGGGCTACGCGATTCCGAAGCCCGGCTCGAAATCGGCAACCCGCGGATAGTGGACGATTCCCGTGGCTGACAGCGACGACCCAACACGAGCGGCCTCTTCGGATCCGCCGAGCGACGACACGCTGGTGCCGTCTGACGAAACGGTTGCTCCGGGAAGTCGCGGTGAGGGCCGGCCCGAGATCCGGATGCGGCTGGTTGACGACTTTGAGGATTACGAAATCCTTGAGGAAATCGCGAGGGGCGGAATGGGGGTTGTCTACAAGGCCCGGCATCGTACGTTGAATCGGGTGGTCGCGCTGAAGATGATTCTGAGCGGCCGGTTCGCGTCAGGTGACGATGTTCGTCGATTTCGCCAGGAGGCCGAGGCGGCTGCGAATCTGGATCATCCGGGCATCGTGCCGATCTATGACGTCGGGGAGCACGAGGGGCGGCACTTCTTCTCGATGAAATATGTCGAGGGCGGTTCGTTGACGGGGAAACTGCCGGAGCTGCGCAAGGATTCACGAAAGGCCGCCGGGCTGATTGCAGATGTCGCGCGGGCCATTCATCATGCCCATCAACGCGGTATTCTTCATCGCGATCTCAAGCCGGCGAATATCTTGCTGGATGATTCGGGCAGTCCGCTCGTGTCCGATCTCGGGCTCGCGAAGCAGATTCAATCGGAGAGCGACCTGACCCAAACCGGGGCTGTGGTGGGCACCCCGGCCTACATGCCGCCCGAGCAGGCGGCGGCGCGAAAGGAAATCACCACTGCGGCGGATATCTACTCGATCGGCGCAATCCTGTATGAGGTGCTGACGGGCCGGCCTCCGCACAGGGCGGACTCCCCGGTGCAGACGATGATTCTGGCGATCGAGGGTGAAATTGCGCGGCCGCGTGATCTTGATGGGACGGTTGATCGTACGCTGGAGCTGATCTGCATGAAGTGTCTGGAGAAGGATCCCGATCGTCGCTACGCCTCGGCTGCCGCGTTGGCGGATGATCTGACGAGCTGGATTGAGGGCGGGCCGGTTTCCGTGCGGCCTCCCTCGGTCGGCGGCGTGATCACCCAGGCATTGATTTCAAATTTCAGGACGATAATTGGCGCGGGGATTGTCGGTGTGATCGCCGGCGTGTTCTTCGCGTTCTGCCTGAGTCGGATGAACAATGACGGCGATGTCGTCGCCAATCCTCCGGCGGTGATCTATGAAATGTTGCCGGCGGATATTCCGGTGGGGAGATCGCTTGTGTTTCTGAGCGAAACCCGAAAGCAGGGGATCGGCGTGGTCCTGGCCACGCTTGGATCTTTGGGCCTGTTGTTGTTTACCGGATTGACCGCCGCGCTGTTGACCCGGCCGAAACCGGGAAGCGAGGCGCTTGCGATCGGATCGATCACGTCCGTGATGATGTCCATCGCCCTCTTTACACTGCACGTTGGCGTGGGCAGCGTCGGGGGGACGCACGATGAGGCTCGCAGGGCGATTGAGATGCTTGCCTCGGCGTCGATTGCGGAATCTGCCGGGGCGGACAAGGCGAGGGAGGCTGTCTTTGATTCCTATCCCGGACTCGAAAAGGTGGCTCCGGACAAGCGGGCGAACGTTCTCAGCTACCGTGTCTTTTACGACGGCTTCTTTCGCGTGCCGACGCAGATGCTGGCCGGCATGCTGGTCTCGCTGATCATCTGCACGCTGCCCGTGCTGCTTGGGACCACCTTTTGCAGCAGGCTGATTCACGAGGGGGGCGGGCTGTGGAGAGTGTTCCCGATCTATGTCGAGTTCATGCTGTTGACGATCTTGCTCGGTTTTCTTGTCTTTCTTCAGACGATCATTCCGACGCTCAATCCGAGTTCCGACGTGCCGGAAATCGGCCTCGCGAACCGCTTTGATCGACAGGCTGTCGTCTACACGTTCATGGGCTTCATGGCGGTGGCCATATACAGACGCAAGCTGCGATGGCGCTCGCGGCTTCTTCTCTACGCCGGCTTCGTGGCCGTTTGTGTCTTCGCCTTCTAGCTTTGGAGGGCGGACGTCGGCTTCCGAAGTCAGTGCTTTGCCAGAGGATGTGAGCGGTCGGACAACGGCAGCGGGACGCGTTGCCCGCTCAGCGCGGATCGGTAGACAGCCAGGGCCATTTCAAGGGCGCGGGTCGCGTTCTCCCCGTTGGCAGCCGGATCGTTGCCGCATCGGACGGCGTTGATCCAATCATCGACCAGGCGTGTGTTCTCGGTGGTGACATTGAGGGGCCGGACGCGTTCGACGCCGACGGGGTCCTTCAACAGCGGTTCCCATCGTTCGTCGCGGCCTTTTGTTTCCCAGGCGGACTTGCGCGAAACGTAGATCCGCGGCGGCGTGTCACAGTTGATTCTCGCGGCGCCGGCCGACCCGTGGAGCTCGATCGCCCAGTTGCCGACATGACCGCGAAGTGCGTGCCGGCTGGTCCACGTGGCGTGCACGCCGTCCGGAAAGGCGAACTGCGCGATGATCTCGTCGCCGGCGATCGGTCCGTCGTGTTCCCTGCGTTTGAAGGCGTCGTCGACGGTGATGTCCCGGCCATCGAGGGTGACCCGGGCGGTGCACCACAGCGGATCTCGGGCGAACAGGCGCATCAGATCAAACTGATGGGTGCCGTTTACGATCATGTCTTCGCCGCCGGACCGTTGATCTTGTTTGCCCCAGGCGCGGATTTCCAGAAGTCGGCCGATGAGCCCCCCGGCGATGATGTCCTGGAGGTAGGCGATGTTCGGTGCCAATCGCATTGGATGGGCGACGGCGATTTGGACGCCTGCCTGTTTCGCGGCGGCGTTCAGTTGATCGGCTTCGACCAGATCGTGGGTGAAAGGGGTTGCGAAGAGTACGTGATGGCCCGCTTCGATCACGGCGAGGGCCATGTCGTGGTGTTGGTCCGTCCGTCGGGAGGCGACAATCACGAGATGCAGGTTTTCGCCGGAAAGGAGTTCGCGATAGTTTCGGTAGGTCCGTTTCGGTTTTAGATGGTTGGCCGCCTTGAGGAGAACGGCTTCGTCCTCGTCCGCGATGGCCACAAGTTCCACGTCCTCGCGGTTTTTGAGGCAGCTGTCGAGTTCGAGCCCCTCCGGCCCAGGGCTGGTCGGGCCGATGATGGCCGCCTTGAGATCGCCCCGGATCAGAGCCTGGCGTTGACCCGCCCGCGCGGCCGCAGCTGTCATCGCCACGCGCCCGACCATGGCGATGGTTCGCCGGTTGAAGCTCTTTGGCTCGGCGGCAAGGGGCGGATGGCTGGGGCGCGGTTTTCTCATGCTTTCCAACCGAGGTCGCGGCGCTTTCGCCAGAGATCCCGGGGCTTGTAAATGCCCGCCGGCGTGATGATGCCCGTGATCAGCTCGGGCGGGGTCACGTCAAAGCCCGGATTGCGGGCGCCGCTGGTCGGATTCGCGACGCGCACGTGTTCGCGCTTTCCCTTGGAGGTCACGCCCCAGGCTCCGAGCACCTCGTCGGCGTGGCGTTCCTCGATCGGGATGTCGAGTCCGTTGGTCAGGGTCCAGTCGATCGTGGATTCGGGGATCGCGACGTAGAAGGGGATTTTGTGGCGTTTTGCCAGGACGGCCTTCGTGTAGGTGCCGATCTTGTTGGCGACCTCGCCGCTTCGACCCAGCGTGCGGTCGCTGCCGACGATGACGAGATCGATCTCGCCGCGTTGCATGAGATGGCCCGCGGCGTTGTCCGCAATGACGTCGTGAGAGATTCCCTGTTGGGCGAGTTCCCACGCGGTGAGGGAGGCTCCCTGGGATCTCGGTCGGGTTTCGTCGCAGAAGACGTGAAAGGATCGGCCGGCGGATTGGGCGGCGTAGATGGGGGCGGTGGCGGACCCGTGGTCGACGAACGCCAGCCATCCCGCGTTACAATGAGTGAGGACGCGTGCGCCTTCGGGGATCAGTTTTTCGCCGTGGTGTCCGATGGCCTCGCAGTGGGCGACATCCTCGTCGGCGAATGCGTGCGCCCCCGACATGGCGATGGATTGAGCTTCTTCCACGGACGCCCCGGCGGTCATTCTGGCCCGGAGCGCGAGCATGGCGTTCACCGGATCGACGGCGGTGGGGCGGGCGTCGGCGAGGGTCTTGAACACGCGATCCAGGTGCTTCTCGAACTGCGACCTGCCGCGCCCGCGAAAGGCCCGCGCTCCCTGGGCAAAACCAAAGGCGGCGGTCGCGCCGATCGCGCCGGCTCCGCGAACAATCATGTCGGTGATCGCCCGGGCGGTTTCGCGATAGTCCGGGATTCGGACGATCTGGAAGTGATGGGGCAGCAGGCGTTGCTCGATCAGCAGGACCTCGTTCTTCCGTTCATCGAAGCTGACGGTCCGATAGTGGCGGGTCGTTCCTCGCACCGTGACGTTCATGGCGAAACGATGGCCCGAAGAACCGCGCGGGGGAAAGCGCAATTGAGGACCGGGGACGGTCTGGTCGGGCTGTTAAAAACCGAGGCCGGAAAAATAATGTTTCGACCCGAAACACGGGGTTACTCTGAGCGCATGAATGCAACGGGGCATGACACGCACAGCAAGACCATCGGTTACCTGCTTTGGATTTTCGGTTTCACGGGCGCGCATCGGTTCTACTACGGAAAGACCAAGACCGGCGTGCTCTGGTTCTTCACCTTGGGATTGTTGGGAGTCGGCTGGCTGATCGACCTGTTTCTGATTCCTGCAATGGACCGCGAAGCCGACCGGAGATTTGCCCAAGGCTCGACGGACTACACGGTGGCTTGGGCGCTGCTGACCTTTCTCGGCCCCTTCGGAATCCACCGATTCTACATGGGCAAGATTGGAACGGGCCTGCTCTATCTTGTCACCGGCGGTCTGCTGCTGATCGGCGTATTGTACGACTTCCTTACGCTGAACAGCCAGGTCGACGAGATCAACCGGAAGAGCTGACGTCCGGTTTACTGGCCGGGTCTGAGGGCCTTGTTCATTGCCGCCGTGAGCTGGGCAATGCCCGCGTTGAGGATGCCCTGAAAGCCTTCGGTCTTGGTGAACGCCGTGGGGATTGCAAAGACCCGGGGATCAAGGCGGCCCTCGCGGACGTTCGAGAACGAGAAGGTGTAGGCTTGGCCGCCGGAGACGGTTTGCAGCCGGACGGGCAGATTGTTTAGCCCGGTCGCCTCCCAGACGTAGGCTTGGTCGGCGGCTCCGTCCCGGTGCAACTGGTATTTCTTGGCGGCCATTCCGTCGATTTTCTCTTCTCCGACGAACTTGCGTTCGAGACGTCCGGCGGCGACGTCCGCCTTGTCCTTGATTCCGCCGGCGTTCCCGATCGGAATTTCAACGTAGGATTTCAGGTCCGGGAACACGACCCGCATGGGATTATCCGGGTAGCCGATGAACATCATGCGTCTGATTCCCAACTGCGGCAGGCCCGTGTTCAGGATCTTGTTCGCGCCCGATGTGAGGTCCAGGTCGAAGCGCATCTTGCCGCGGTCGAGAGCTGTGCCGAGTTCGAGCGAACTGGGTGGGGCGTCGCCGGACGGGTTCGAAATCGTGAGGCGGGTTGTCGCGCTCAGGGAAACATTGTCGTCGAGAAACCGGGTCAGGGACGCGGCGAGGAAGGCGGCGGTCTCTTGGAACTTGTCCGCCGCCGCCCCGTAAACACGCGACTGGCCGTCACACAGGACGGCCAGCGCGATCGCAAATGTTGCGAGGCGAAGTTTCATGGGGCTATTTCCGCACGGTTTTCCACTCGAAGTTGATTGTGACCTCGTCTGCGGTCTTGATCAGGCCGAGGGCCACAGCAGGCGAGGGCGGTTGAATGCCGAAATCGGTCATCTTCAACTGGGTGGAGGCGGAGAAGGTCAGCTTGTTCGCTTCGCCGGGCTTGACGGTGACATCCATGGTGACCGGCTTCGAGATGCCGGCAACGCTCAGGTCGCCTTTCGTTGAGACCACCACCCCGTCGGTGCCTGTCTCCTTGACGGTCGCTTCCTTGAGTGTGTAGCGGATGAAGCGGTGCTCGTCCGCCTTGATCGCACCGCGCATGACCTTGTCCATCGCGCTGCCGCTGCTGCAGGAGAAGCTGTTGGCCATGATCATTGTGTCGGCCGTGAGGGCGACCGGGCCGGCCTCGGCCTTGGCGGGAAAGTCGGCTGGGCACTCGAATCGGCCGCCGATCAGTTTGCTCTCGGCGTGCCAGTCATGGATTGTCGAGGTGCCCACGATGCGCATCGTGCTGCCGGGCTGGGAGATGTAGGAGGCCTTGTCGGCGGCCTGGAGTTGCAGGGCTGCGGCGCAGGCGATGGCACCGAGGCGGAGGATGAATTTGGAGGTCGTCATTGTCTGCTTGATTAAACGGTGGATGCCAAAGGGGGACGGTCTCAGACCTTGAACAATTCAGGCTTCAGTTCGACGCGCTTGCCGCCGAGCACGGCCTCGTTGGCCTTGAGCACGGTGACGGTGGATTCGAATCCCGCCTGGTAGTCGGCGGCTTTCTTGAGGTTCAAGGACTTCAGGTAGTCGAGCACGGAATCGCGATCCAGGAACCCGAAGGTCTCCTGGAAGTTCTTAACGGCGCTGCCGACCTCGTTGACGTTGTGGAGGAACGCGCCCATGGAATGCGCCAGCGGCGTGTTGGTGTAGGGCTCGTCCTGGGCGTCCTCGTCCCGTGCGGCGGCGAGTTTGGTGGCGTTCGCGACGAGGGCGATTCCGGTCTCCTGGTAGAACGCGTCCTTTCGGGCGTAGACCTCCCAGCCGAGCAGGGGTGAATCAACCTCCTTGAACATCCAGGCCTTGTTGCGCCGCATCATGATCGCGGCATAGGTGCCATAGATCATCTCGTAGTCGGAGTCGAAGGAGTTGGTCAGGGCTCCGTCGAAGATGAAGTTGCCCTTGTCCTCGTATTCGAACACCGCCTGCACGGTGTCGGGCACGGTGCGGCCGTCATTCCAGTGCAGGATGCCGCCGAAGCCGGTGACCGCCTTGGGGAGGCGTTTGAGGAACCAGTTGTTGTTGTCGATCTGCTGGATGCCGAGTTCGCCGATCAGGCCGGGGGAAAGATTCTTGTTCAGGCGCCAGTTGATCTCCTGCTCGCGCTCGCGGCTGGGGGAGGCGTAGCGCCAGCTGTTCTTGTTGTGCCACTGGGCGCGGGACATGACGGTCTGACCTGCGGCACCGGACCAGAAGAAGTCCTGAATGAAATGGCGGTTCGGGTCGGAACGATAATTCAGGCCGGCCTGAAAAACCTGGGCGAAGGAGTCGCGCGCCGCCTTGGCGATTTCACGAGCGTCCTCAATCGTGTGCGCGAGCGGAGCCTCGCAGTAGACGTGTTTTCCGGCCTTGAGGGCGGCGAGCACGATTTGTTTGTGCTGATGCGAGCCGGTGGCGACACAGACCGCGTGGATCGACTTGTCGTTGATGATCTCCTTGTAATCTTCGACCTGCTTGGCGTCGGGCGCGTAGCGTCGCATGCGGCGGAGCATGGCGGAGTAGGTGTCGCAGATTGCGACGAGGTTCGCCTCGGGGGTCTTGAGAAGGGTGTGCGCGATTTCGCGTCCCCAAGGGCCGAGGCCGATCACGGCCACGTTCACCTTAAACGCCGGCGGCTTGGCGGCCGGCGCCTCTTGTGCTGGTGCCTTCAGCTCAACTCCGCCAAGCATGGAAATCAGGGCGGTCAGGGAACCGCCTTTCAAGAAGTCGCGCCGCTGCCATTCCACGGCCAATTTTTGTGCTTCGTTCTCGGTCATATCGTCTCGTGAGTTTTTGTCTGGAAAGGAGCGGCGACTATGGCAAAGGCGGACTGGAAGACAAGTGTTTGCCATAGTCGCCGCTCAAGGTCTTGCGGAATCCCGGAGCAGCGCCTCGGTTTGTTCCCGCATCGTCCGGATGTTCGGGTTGTCGGGATACAGGCGCTCCTGAAATTGCAACATCGAGAGGGTTGATCGCGCGTCGCCCGCCGCCATCAAGGCGTTCGCGTAGGCTCCGATCATGGCTTCGGAGCCTGCGTGCACGCGCATTCCCTGCTGAAGCACCTCCTCGCCCCTGGCGCGTTCGCCGAGGTGAAACAGAAGGGCGCCGTATTGGTGCCAGGCGGATTCGAATCCCGGATCCAGCCGCAGGCATCGCGCATATTGTTCGGCGGCTTCGGGCAGCAGCTTCATCGCGACCAGCGCCGAGGCGTAGTTCCACGGCAGTTCGATGTCGGGATATTCCGGGTCGGATGCCGTCGCGGCTGCGAAGCTGGCGATCGCGCCGGCAATGTCGTTTCGCTCGAATTGAACTCGGCCGAGCCGGGTTAGGGCCATTGTGCGTCGCTGCCCGTCCGGCAGTGTCTCCGCCTGGGCGGTGAAGTTCGTGAGATTGTCGCTCCAGGCCGGCACGTAGGCGTAGCTGGTCGCGCCCAATGCCAGGAGGGCGAGGGCGGAAATCGCGAGCCGAAGCGACTCCTGTTGCGCGGAAACCCTTCGGGCAAGTGCGCCGCCAAGCAACGCGGCCAGGATCGCGCCGGAGACGATGAGGTAGCGGTCGCCGGGCTGGAACGGCTTGCTCATGAATCCGAGGCAGGGCACGAGCACGCCCAGGTGGGCCAGCCATGCCGCGAGGGCCCATGGGCGTGCCTGTCGGATTCGCCAGAGAGCGACCGACACCACCACGATCACAAGCGCAGAACCGATCGAAAGCACCGACCAGGTGACAAAGCCTTCGGCCACCACGTTCACGGGGCGGAGCGGGAAGGGCCAGACTTGGTGGACCAGATAGTAAACTTCCATCCAGACCGACTGCATGACCCGTTCTGAGAACGGGAAATCGGTCAGCTTGGCCACCCGCATGAACTCGCTTTCCTTGCTTTGCCCGAGCAGTCCCCCCATGGACAACACTCCCGAGACGACCGAGAGCACGAAGTAGGGGGAAAGACGCGCCGCCAGCCCGCCGTTTCGGAATGCCAGTTCCCGCCACGTCGACCAGCGCACGAGTTTGAGAGGATAAATCGCGAGCGCCGCAGGCAGGACGAACGCGGTGATCACGACGGGGAAGGAAAGCATCGACGCCAGATAGGCCGCGAGCGAGAGCCAGTAATGCTTCTGCCCTCGCCACGGGCGGGCGCGGTCAATGTGAAGGAATGCCAACAAGGACAGCGTGAGAAAGAACATGGCGACCGAGAACGACAGGCAGCTGATCCATGCAACGCCCTCGACCCGCAGGGGGTGCAGGGACCAGAACAGCGCGCCGATCGTCGCCGCGTTCAGGACGCGCCGCGATTTCCATCCTTCCGCCAGGGTCAGCAGGCGAAACAAGAAGGCGAGCACGAGCAACGCGTTCGCACCGTGCAGCAGAATCGAAAACCGGTGGTAGGCGGGGGCGCTCAAGCCGAACGCCTCGTGGAGCAGCGCGTAGGTGAGCCAGCCCAACGGTTTGAAGCGGGAATCCACGCCGATTCCCCGTGCGATCCAGGCCAGATTGTCGCCCGTCAGACCCTGGATGTGGGAATTCTCAAAGACATTGTGGCCGTCGTCCCAGATCAGGAATTCGCCGTTCCAAGCCGGCGCGTAGACGGCGACCGTGAGCAGAAACACCAGCAGGGCAGCCACCAGCGGCGCGCGGTCCGGGGCTCGGCCCTTGCGGGTGGCGCTTGCAGCGTTCGCCAACATGGCTGGAGAGGCTTCGCGTCAGGCCGACTCTTCGTCCCGCTCCGGGAACTCAAAGACGGTCTTTCCTTTGTCGTCGATGACGAGGTGGGCCGAAAAAGGTTTGCCGTACTTGGAGGTGAAGTTCTCCAGCAGGGCGGTCCGCTTGTTCGACAACAATTGCGACATTTCCTCGCGGGTGACGGCGCGGCCGCAGATTTCGCGACCGGATTTGAATTTGCACGCCCGGGTCTCCGCCTGGGATTTTTCGCACAGGAACTGGTCTCCGGCCTCGAACACCTTGCCCTTGCAGCGCGGGCACTGGCCGACGGGTTCCATGCCTGAAAAATCCAGCTTCACAGCCGGTTCGCTCGATTTCTTTTTGGCGGCGCGCTTTTCCTTCTTCTCAAACTCGAAGCCGACCTTGCCTTCGCCGTCGATCACCAGGAAGGCCTTGAACTTGCGGCCTCGCTTGGAGACGAACTGGTCCAGCAGATCCGTCCGGCCATTGGCGAGCAGCTTGCGCATCTGGGTGTGCTCGATCGGCTGCTGCAGGATGATCTTGCCGCTTCGGAATTTGCAGGTCTTCTCACCGACCGCCTTTTCGCAGACGTAGGTGTTGATGTTGTCGTAGACGTTGGACTGGCATTTTGGGCATTTGCCCAGCGGCTCCTGGGAGGAGAAATCGACCGGCTCGTTCTTCTCGTCGTCGTCATTGCCGAAGTCGAAGGCGGCCGTGAAATCGTCGGCCAGGCGAATCGCCGCCGCGAAGGGGCGTCCCATCTTGCTGCGGAAGCCTTGCAGCGGACCGATGACCTTCTTGGTCAGCAGTTCCTCGATCTCCACGGCCTCGAACTGGCGTCCGGCGACGATCTTCCAAAGTGCAAAGTCGCATTCCGCTTTGGTGCATTGGAATTTCTTGTAGGTCTCCTTGACCACCGCGCCGCACTTGGGGCAGGGCACGGTGAGCTCGCCGAAATCCCCGGGCACGGTGTCGTGCTCGAAGTCTTTCGTCTTCTGCACGAAGCGATCGGTCATCTCCGCGATCTGCCGCATGAACTCCGCGCGGCTCAGTTCGCCCCGCTGAATCTGGCGCAGCTTGTATTCCCAATCACCGGTCAGCTCCGGTTTGCAAAGGTCGGCGACGTCAAGGCCCCGCAGCAGCACGACCAGCGAGAAGGCCTTGGCGGTGGGGACGAGCTCCTTCTGCTCGCGATACAGGTATTGCTCGCGGATCAGGTTCTCAATGATCGAGGCCCGGGTGGCGGGGGTGCCGAGGCCCTTGTCCGACATGGCCTCGCGGAGTTCCTCGTCCGTCACCAGTTTGCCGGCGCCTTCCATGGCGGAAAGCAGCGTCGCCTCCGTGTAGCGGGGGGGCGGTTTGGTGACGTTGTCCTGGATGTCGATTTCTTTCGTGGCGACCTCCTCCCCCTCGCTGACCTCGGTGAGCAGGCTGTCGTCGTCGTCCGACGCGGCAGACTTGCCGTAGACGGTCAGCCAGCCGGGATCGACGAGTACTTTGCCGTCCGTGCGGAACGCCTCCTCCTCCACGCGGGTGATGCGGGTTGTGATGTTGAACTGGGCGGACGGATAAAAGACCGCCAGGAAACGGCGGACGACCAGCCCGTAAAGTTTGGCTTCCAGCTCGTTCAGCTTCTTGGGCTGCTGCGGCGTGGGGATGATGGCGTGGTGATCCGAGATTTTCGCGTTGTTGAAGATGCGCTTGTTGGGCGTCACCCAGTTTTGATCCAGGATCTTGCCGGCGAAGCGGCCGAACTCGCCGCCGGCCATCGCGCCGAGCGCCTCGCGGACCGTTGCCGGATAGTCTTCGGGCAGGGCGCGCGAATCGGTACGGGGATAGGTCAACACCTTGTGCCGCTCGTAGAGCGCCTGCGCGATCTTGAGGGTGGTCGAGGCTGAGAAACCGAAGCGCCCGTTGGCTTCGCGTTGGAGGCTGGTCAGGTCGTAGAGGAGCGGCGGAGCCTGTTTGGAGGGCTTGCTCGTCTCGGTGACGATGCCCTTGCGGCCGCTGCACTTCGCGCGGATCGCCTCGGCCTCGGCTTTGTCCCAAAGGCGTTCTGCCCGGGCGTGCGGATCTTCCTCCCGCTCGGTCTTGCCTTTGAAATCCTCCCGAAACCAGCGCCCGAGATAGTCTCCCTTGGCGGCGCCGAAAGTCCCGTGCACTTCCCAGTAGTCGCGGGAGATGAATTTTTTGATCTCTTCCTCGCGCTCGACGACGATCGAGAGTGTCGGCGTCTGCACCCGGCCGACGGTGGTGAGATGGAAGCCGCCGGTTTGGGAGTTGAACGCCGTCATGGCGCGGGTGCCGTTGATGCCGACCAGCCAGTCCGCCTCGGAGCGGCAGACGGCGGCGTCGGCCAGCGGCAGCATTTCCTCGTCCGTCCGCAGGGTCTTGAAGCCGGTGCGGATGGCGGCGGGTGTCATGGATTGCAGCCACAGCCGCTTGACCGGTTTCTTCGTGGCCGTGTGCTGGGCGATGTAGCGGAAGATCAATTCGCCCTCGCGCCCGGCGTCGCAGGCGTTGATGAGGGTGTCGACGTCCTTGCGCTTGATCAGCTTTTTGAGAAGGCGGAGACGGCCGGCGGATTTTTCGATCGGGTTGAGATCGAAATGGTCCGGAATCACGGGAAGTTGCTTGAAAGTCCACTTGCCGCGCTTCACCTGAAACGCCTCCGGTTCGACCAGTTCGAGCAGATGGCCAACCGCCGAGGAGACGACCAGCTCGTCGCTCTCGAAATAATCGCTGTGCTTGGTGAACCCGCCCAAGGCGCGGGCGATGTCTCCCGCGACAGACGGTTTTTCTGCGATTATCAGTGCTTTTCCCATGGCAGGGGCGAGCCTCTAACACGGGCTCGCCAAGCCGCGCAACAGAAACTTGGTGAAGAATGTTCCGGGCCTCAAGGCTCCCCTACCGAGCAGGCAACCACGATCGGACGGTGATCCGAGGCCTCGAACCAGCCGGGAAAATCCACCGTGTACGAGTTGTCCGGCCGAAGGTTTCCGGCAAGGGCCGGGCTGAGCAATATGTAGTCGAGCCGGCTGTGTTCAGCGGCTCTTTTGTAGAAGTGCGTCCAGTTTTCCCCGGGGGACGCGGGTGCGTCCCCGAAGGACCGCACCGGAGGGGAGGAGTCGGTCAGCGCCCGCTCACCGCGCCCGGTCACGAGCCGTACCGCCGTCGAATCCGGCGTGTCATTCAGATCGCCGGCGACCATCAGGTGCGCTGCGGGATTTACCGTAAGGATGGCCTCGACGCGGCGACGAAGGACGGACGCCTCGTTTTTTCGAAGTTCCGACTCCCGGGCGTAGGGAACGTCGCGTTTCGATTTCAGGTGCGCGACCAGCAGGATGAGGCGGTGGCTCGGGGCCGTTTCGATCTCCACCTCCAGCAATCCCCGCCGGACCCATTGCCGGCTGCCTTCGACCAGAAACTGATCATTCGTGTGAGCCCGCACGGCGACAATGGGCAGGCGGCTGAGCACCGCGAGCTGGATGGCGGGATCACGCGCCGGGAGCAGTTCGCGGAACGGATAGTCCACGCCTTGTGATGAAAGCCGCCGCCGCAGTTCCTCCAGCGCGTCGCTGCCCCCGACCTCCTGCAAGGCGACGACGTCGGCCCGGAGGGTTGCCAGGATTTCGAACACCTTCGCCTTCGAAGCCTCGGGTTTGGCCTTTCTACCCTCGGCGGGGCGCACCAGATAGTTGTGAAGATTGTAGGTCGCCACCGAGAATTCCGCCGCCGCGCACGCGTGCGCCAGCGCCATCAGCAGAACGATTCGAATCCCCCACATCGGGGGTGATGCCAGCGAAACGCTTCCAAAACGACAAGTCCCAATTCGGCCGCTTTGCAAAGCGGGGCTTCGCCGCTAGACTTTGGCCATGTCCGTCGAAACGACTGAAGACGCGGTCCCGGCCGCCACCGACAAGCCTGAGAAGTTGCGCGATGTCCAGAGTGGTCGCGACCATCGCGAGCTGCATATCGACAAGGTCGGCGTGCGCGGAATGCGCTT
>JADHOF010000076.1 GCA_016779125.1 Verrucomicrobiia bacterium
GAGCATGGTCGTTTGCTCGACGGCATGCGCCAGCGTTTGCTGCAATACGGGCTGACTGCCGAACAGATCAACCATCTGCCTCAAAAACCAGATACAATCGCGACTTCAGAAATTCTTTCGCCCATGGATGGTGTAGTCACCTCACAAAAGATTGTGGAGGGGCAATATCTTGAGGAAGGGCAGTTGATGTTTGAAATCGTTGACCTCTACACAATGTGGTTCGAGTTCGATGTCTATGAATCGGATCTTTCCGATCTCAAAACAGGGCAACGCGTTCAGGTCACGGTGCCGGCGAGCGATACGCCTCCTTTCAGCAGCGTCGTCAGTTTTATCAACCCAAATCTGAATCCGATACGACGAAGCGCCGAGGTACGAACTGAAATTCGCAATCCCGTCGTAAGCATTCAAGGCGTGCGTTCTCGCACCTATAAACGGGAAATGTACGCCGAAGGTCTGATTCAACTCGAACAGGCGAACGTGCTCGCGATACCCCGGTCGGCTGTGTTGGATGACGGGCGTTCTTCGCGCGTCTTCGTTGAATCCGCTCCGGGACTCTATGAAAAGCGCGAAGTGAAAATCGGCTTCCGTGGATCAGAAAGATGGGAGATTCGCTCCGGCCTCGTTGAAAACGAGCAGGTCGCAATCAATGCGCTCGCTCTTTTCGACAGCCAACTCAAGCTTTAGCGGCACAAAACCCGACGTGGTCATCGACGAATCCAAATCCTCCGAGGACCGTGCGGCGAACAATCTGGAGCCTTCGCCCTCCGTGTTCGATGGCATTATCTCATGGTCGGTGAGAAATCGCCTGTTCGTTCTCTGCGCGCTGATTCTCACGATCGGAATGGGCCTCCGATCGATGTACCTCATTCCGATCGACGCGATTCCCGATCTGAGTGAGAACCAGGTCGTTCTCATCGCCGAATGGCATGGACACAGCCCGCGCGAAATCGAGGATCATGTCACCTATCCTTTGGTGTCTCAATTCCTCGGAATAGCCGGCATCAAAGATGTCCGGGCGGCTTCGCTGTTTGGCATCGGACTCCTGACATTGGTCTTTGAGGAAGACACGGATCAATACTTCGCCCGAGCCCGAATCCTAGAGCGTTTGGAATCCTTGCCGTCTGCACTTCCCGAAGGGGTTCACCCGCGCCTCGGTCCGGATGCCAATGGTTTGGGATGGATTTATCAGTACTATCTGGATGTGGATCCGGAGACAGCTCCGAAAGGTGGCTACGATCTGACCCAGCTTCGCTCAGTGCAGGACTGGCGGCTGCGATACCAGTTGGCGGCGATTCCCGGGGTGGCCGAAGTCGCCAGCCTGGGAGGGTTCCAGCGAGAGTATCAGATCGAGGTCAACAGCTTCAAACTCCGCGACCATGGAATCTCCCTCGAACAGGTCCTGAGCGCCGTTCGGCAAAGCAATCTCAGCGTCGGCGCAAAGGTCATCGAGGAAAACGATCGCGAATTCATCGTCCGTGGCGACGGACTTTTAACCAAAGAGAGAAGTCTTCGACAACTCGCGCAGATCGCCGTCACGGAACACGAAGGAACTCCGGTCTATTTGCGGGAGCTCGCCACGATCACTGAGGGCGGGGCCTTCCGTCGCGGTGTACTGGATATCGACGGGCGCGAGGCGGTGGGTGGAATCGTGGTGATGCGTACCGGAGAGGATGCCCGCGAGGTGACGCGTCGAATCGAGAACGCCTTGCACAAGCTCTCCGGCAGTTTACCGGAGGGAATATCTGTCAAGACGGTCTATGACCGAAGCGAACTGATCGACCGGACCGTGGCGACGCTGATCAGGACGATGTGGAAAGAAATGCTGATCGTAACCTTGGTTCACATCCTTTTCTTCTGGCACTTGCGCAGTGTCATCATTGTCACTTTGCCCATTCCGTTGGCGATACTTGGTTCCTTTATTCTGATGCACGTTTCCGGGATGACCGCCAACGTGATGTCCCTCGGCGGAATTGCGATCGCGATCGGTGTCCTCGTCGATGCCGGGATCGTGATGACAGAAAACGTCCTGCGTTTGGCGGCATCACAGCGGGAAATATTGGGCCGAAACCTGACCGCCGAAGAGCGGCTCTTGCTAGCCGTCAAAGCCTGCCAAATGGTGGGTCGTCCTCTGGGATTCGCCATGATGATTATCATCGTCGCTTTCCTGCCGGTATTTGGTCTTTCCGGTGCCGAGGGCAAATTGTTTCGTCCGCTGGCCTACACCAAGACCTTCGCCATGGTGAGCGCTTTTGCGTTCACGCTCACCGCTACTCCAGTCCTTTGCGCTTGGTTGGCTTCCAACTCCTCCAGCTCCGAAGAACGGCATTGGTTGATGCGCTTCTGCGCCTGGCTTTACGAGCCAGTATTGGACTGGGTTCTGACATTTCGAAAACTCTGTATCGTTACAGCTATATTTTTTCTTACGCTTTCGGCCATTCTCGCAATAGGGCTTCCAAGCTCGGCGAAGACCCTTCTTACAGAGCGCGGCTTTGCCGGAATGGGCGCGTATTTTGGCGGCGTCGGCTCCGAATTCATGCCGAGGCTCAACGAGGGCAGCCTTTTGTTGATGCCTGTCTTCGACCCCGGTGTCTCCCTCAACGAAGTCAAACGGGTGATGGCTTGGCAGGATCGCGTGATTCGAATGAGTCCCGAGGTTCGAACTGTGGCCGGCAAGCTCGGTCGCGCCGACACCGCCACCGATCCGGCCCCTATCGGCATGATCGAGACAATCATCCAGCTCCATCCCGAATACCTGTCAACCAATCTGGCTTTCGGCCCGCTGAAATTTCCATGGACCCTTCGCAATCCGCAATGGCGACCGGGAATGACCCCTGCCAAGCTCGTACAAGAATTAACCAAAAGGTTATCAGAAGTTCCCGGCGCGGTTCCCGGATTTCTCCAACCGATCGAGAATCGTATCTTGATGCTGAACACCGGCATACGGGGCGAGCTTGGAATCAAGGTTCTCGGGGATGAAGCCATCGTTGTGCAAGAGGTCGCGAATCGGATCCAACGGGCGATCTCAGGAATCCAAGGCATCGAGGGCTTGGCCCCCAGTCGCCAACAAGGACAGCCGTACGTCGAGGTCCTTGTGGATCGCAAGGCGATTGCCGCGCACGGCTTGACCGTGGCCAAGGTCCTTCAAAGCCTCGAAACAGGCGTTGGCGGAATCCAGGCAAGCGTGGCAATCGAGGACCGTGAACGGGTGCCCGTCGTTGTGCGGCTGCAACGGAGCGAACGGACGGACATCGAGCGTTTGAGGGACATCCTCGTGACCGCTCCCAATGGAGCCCATCTCCCCCTTGGCATGCTGGCAATCATCCGTCGGAACATCGGGCCCGCCATGATCGAGAGCGAAAACGGCAGGCTGCGGGCCTACGTCCAAATGAACGTGGGTGACCGCGACCTTGGCGGTTTCGTGGAGGAAGTCCGAAATACGATCGCCAAAACAATCGAGCCAAGCCTTCCGGAAGGGATCACCATCGAATACAGCGGGCAATGGGAGGATCGCGAACGGGTCAGAAAAACAATGACCCGCATTATTCCCGGATCCCTCCTGCTGATTTTCATGATTCTCCTGCTCGCCTACCGGTCCGGCAGAGAGGCGACGCACATATTGCTGGCTGTGCCCTTCGCGCTCTCAGGTGGATTCGCGCTTCAGTATCTGCTCGGCACCCCGTTCAGCGCGGCGGTTTGGGTTGGTTACATCGCCCTTTTCGGAACCGCGATTCAGACCGTCATGGTGATGGTCACCTACCTTGATCAGGCGGTGCGGGAGAAGAAGCTGGAGCGAGGCGAGCTGTTTGACGCCACCGACCTCCGTCTTGCGGTCGTCAACGGTGCCCGTTTGAGGTTGCGCCCGAAACTGATGACCGTGGTGACCATCGTGGCCAGCCTTCTGCCGCTGATGTTCACGCCGCTGGCCGGGGCAGAAGTCATGAAGCCGCTCGCCGTGCCGATCATCGGCGGCATGGTGAGCAGCCTGTTCCACTGTCTCCTCGTCACGCCCGCTATTTTCTCGTGGCTGCGGCAGCGGGAACTGTTCCCGGCGCGGCGTTCGTAGGGCTTTCCGCTCCCACGCTTTCGATCAGCGCCGGCAGCGTCTCGGGGATGGGCTCCTCCCTGCCCAGGGTATTTGCGAAAACGCTGATCGTGAACACCGCGATCATGGCAATGCTGGCGGCGAGTTTCCCCAGTGCACCCGCGAGAAGGCCGATCAGCGCGCCCAGGCCCGCCCGCGCGGCTTCCTTGGCCTCCCGCCCCCCAATCATCTCGAAAAGCACCGCTCCGACGAAGGTGCCGATGAAAATCCCCACGAAGAAGATCGGAATGAAAGCGCCGAGCACCGCGCCCACACAGGAACCCAGAATCCCTTTCCAAGTCGCCCCCAACCGTTTCGCGCCGATCATCGTGGCCAGATAGTCCAGCACCAGGGACAGGACCGTGACGACCACCAGGAAGGTCATCCCGGCGACACTGACGCTCGCCTCGCCAAACCACAGCTTGTGAGCCACAGCGGCCAGCAGCACCAGCGTCGTGCTCGGAATCGCCGGAATCACACTCCCGACCACGCCGATCAGCATGATCAACCAGGCCGACGCCAAGCCAATGGTTTCAACAAAATTCACGTGCCGAAGAAACTACGGAAAACGCCAAACCCTCGAAAAGCCACAAAATCAATCTTCGCACTCCGACCCAAAACGCCTCGCCTTTGAGACCTGTTCGAGCCCTTTGGCAACGGAGGGCCTGCAATGCGTGTTCTTTCCTCCGATCAGAAGAAGATCCGCTCGATCGTCCAGAAGAGACCGATTGCGGCCAGCGCATAGCAGGCGGGGGCGCGAACGCAACGCGGATACCAAGGCTTGTTCATCACGGCAAACACCAGCGCGTAGGCGATGGAGATGACGGCGAGTTGGCCGAGTTCGACCCCGACATTGAAGGAGATCAACGAGGCCAGAAAGCGGTCTTGCGGAATAGTCATCTCACCCAGCACGCCCGCGAAGCCGAGCCCGTGGATGAGGCCGAAGACGAAGACACCCATCCACCGCCAAGGACTGACGGAAGTGCGAAAGAGGTTTTCGATCGCGACGGCAGCGATGGACAAGGCGATCAGCGGCTCGACTATCTTTGGGGACAGCTTGAACACCCCGGCCATCGCCAAACCGAGGGTTAATGAATGGGCGAGAGTGAAGGCGGTCACCTGCCAGAGAAGCGGTTTCCAATGGGTGCTCAGGAAGAAGAGCGCGACGACGAAAAGGATATGATCAAGTCCCTTGGGAAGGATGTGTTCGAATCCGATGCCGACGAATTCCGTGGCACTAAACCGAATCGCGCGCGTAGACGGCGCGGGTGGTTCCTCCGCCGAGGCGGCATTCGTGGAAGCCGCCGCAGAATTCGTCGAACTGGTGACCTCCGCAGGCTCCGGCGGACCGAGATCCTCGGCCAATGCGGCCAGGTCGATGATGGTTTCGCGACCGCCGGGCACGACATGCATCACCGGCATCGTTTCGGGTCCGAGATCGAAGAGCACCTGAAACAGCGCCTCGAAGAGCGGTCGATCGTAGAGATCAAAAACAATCTTCAGCTCCTTGGCGTCCCTGGGAATCGACCATGAAATGGTGAAGGGAATGAGGGCGGGCTGAAACTCATCCGTGCGGATCTCGATCGTCAGCGGCAGCTCATCGGGCGGCCAATCGATCAGGATGCCGGGCGCGTTGGTTTTCGAGAAGGAAACCGCGACCCGATTCGTGACATACTCGGCGATCCACGCGGCATTGGTCTTGAAGTCGGCGTAGTCGGCGTAATGGAACTTGTCGAGCGGTCCCTCCCGGGCGATCTGGATGAGATCAGGCTGCTGCAGTTGTACGGTCAACGAGAGATTGGTCGTGGTGAGTCGCGCGTCGATGCTGGTGACGGACGTGGTATGCGCGGACAAAGCGAGGCTGGTGAACAGCAGGACTGATATGGCATTGAGGCGCGGGCGCATGTGGAGGGAAATCAGGATGGTTGACCGGGTTGCTGCTTGGAATGTTGATTGATGAACTTCGATCTTCGATTCTTGAAGGCGCGATTGGTCCCCTATCGAGGGCTGTCCCAACTTAAGGAACATTCGTCGCGGCGGACTCGTAGAAATCATGTTTCAGGCGTGCCTGCAGGGCGCGGACTTCCAGGAGAAAGGTCGCGTAGGTTTCCCACCAGTCCTCGTCTTTTTCCACCGGCAGCTCCATGACACGATCGCAGCGATGGGCGAGCGGAACGGTCTCATCCTCGTCCCCAAGGCCGCGCAGGAGCGAACGAATGATTTCAGCTTTGAGCTGGGTTTGTTCGATGATGGAAACCGCCTCGTTACGGGAGACCTCGTCGCGATCCGTCCGCTTCAGCAATTCGCATTCGAACTTCCGACAACGCGTGGGCCGATCCGCATAAAAGGTGCAACGTGTGTCCTTGAGCCTCGAACAGGGTTGGGTGAACGCTCCCACGCCTTCGATAAAGTTCAACGACAACCCGGCCGCCTCCACGCGACGGGCTTCGGTGCCGGTCGCGCAGACAACCGAGGTGAAAAGGGTTCCATCGCAGCAGAGCCCGCAGCGGGTGCACAAGGCGTCAATGGTCTCCTCCGCAGCGGACATCGTGCTTCAACCCGCATTTCGGTCCGCCTTCGGATCCAGAGCGTCACGGAGCCCGTCGCCGATAAAATTGAGCGCCAACAACGTGCCCACCAACGCGAGCGCCGGAAACACAAGCAGCCACCAGTAGATCCGAATCGGATTGATCTGCAACGATCCGTCCGCGATCAGCGAACCCAGACTCGCCTGTGGCGGCTGGATGCCGAGCCCCAGATAGCTCAGGAAGGATTCATAGAGGATGATCGCCGGCACCGTCAGTGTCAGGTAGACGATGATGATCCCGGCGGTGTTTGGAAGGATGTGCCGGAGCAGGATGTGCGCGTCGCCCGCCCCCAAGGCGCGACTGGCCTCGACAAACTGCCGGGTGCGGAGGGACAGCACCTGACCGCGAACGATCCGGGCCATGGTCAACCACGATACCGCGCCAAGACCCGCGAACAAGGCGATGAATTTCAAGCGTGGAATCCAATCCGAGCTGACACCCCAACGCTCCAGAAAGCCGTGCAGGGTGGTGATCAGCACGATCACAAAGATGATGGACGGCAGCGAATACAGAATATCGACGACCCGCATCATCAGGCTGTCCGTTCGGCCCCCCGTGTATCCGGCCACCGCCCCCCAAAACACACCGATCACCAGACTCACAATCGCGCCCACCGCGCCCACGATAAGCGAAATCCGCGTGCCGGCCACGATGCGGCTGAGCAGATCCCGTCCGTGTATATCCGTGCCGAAAAGGTGCGCCCCGCCGGGTTCGGCAAACGGCGTTTCGCCGTGCGCGTCGGGATGATGAATGAAATCGCCGGGGCTCGCAGTGACGTCCGATCCCGCCAGGAAGGGCCAGACAATCACGAGCGCCAACAAAAGAACGAGCGCGATCGATCCCAAGACAGCAAGCCGGTTTCGCCAAAAGCGCCGCCATGCGCGTTTGTTCGGACTATCCTGTTGAGCGGTGCCGTCCATAACCATCAGGCAAGCTTCACGCGGGGATCCAGGAGCCCGTAGGCAAAATCGACCAGCAGATTGGCGACCAGCAAAACAACCGCATAGAGCAGGACCAGACTCACCAACATGGTGTAGTCCCGATTCAGCGAGCTGCTTACGAGGAAAACGCCGATTCCGGGAATACGAAACAGTTGTTCCACAACAAAGGAGCCGATCATGAGATCGGCGAGCAGCGGTCCTCCATAGGAAACCACCGGCAGCACGGCCGTGCGAAAGGCGTGCCGCAACAGAATATCCCGCTCGGGAACGCCCTTCGAGCGCGCCGCCGTGATGAATTCGGCATCCAGCACGCCCAGCATGCCCTCGCGCATCAGCCGGGCAACGCGGCCGGCGAAGAAAAGGCCCAGCGTCACGGTCGGCAACACGAGATGCATCGGCGTGCCGATCAGCGCCACCGGAAACAACTTCCAACGCACCCCGAAAAACATGACCAGGATCGGACCGACAACGAGCGCGGGAATACAGATTCCCAAGATCGCCAGCGTTCCTCCCACGTGATCCTCCCAATGGCCCTTCTTCACGGCCGTGATGAAACCCAGCGGGATGCCCACTCCGAGAGCGAAGGCAAAGGCCAGACCTCCCAGAACAAGCGTGATCGGCAGCCCGCTCGCAATGATGTCCGTGACGTTGTGGCTGCGATATTTCAGAGAGGGTCCGAAATCGCCCCGCAACACGCCGCCGAGCCAGATCGCGTATTGCACCGGCAGCGGCTTGTCCAGGTGGTACTTCGCCTTCAGGTTGCGCTCGATCTCCGGGGAGGCCGGTGCACGTTCCTTGTCGAAGGGACCGCCCGGGGCCATGCGCACGAGGGTGAACGCGACCATGCTGATGACCAGCAGAAGCGGAATTAGAAACAATGTGCGCCGGAAGAAATACATGGTGGGCTAGCAACCGCGTGCGACCGTCGTTTCTGAAGTGCTGGGTTCCATTACTTCGTCTTCTTCTTGATGGCGTAGACCGGATGCTCGTCGAGCAGGTTGAAATGGATGCCTTCGATCTTTTCAGGGTCGAAGAAATTCACCCCGGCATAAAAGTAGATCGGTGCGACGATCAGCTCGTCCCGAATCAACATCTGTTCGGCCTGCTGAAGCAAACCCCTTCGGCGGGCCACATCGGTCTGTTGGTTGGCTTCCCGAATCAGCGCGTCATAACGCTCATTCCGCCAGCCCGTACGGTTGTTGCCGTTGTTGCTCATAAACAGGTCCAGAAAGGTGTTGGCGTCGTTGTAGTCCCCGATCCAACTGCTGCGGGAGAGGTCGAAGTTGAGTTTGCTCTGTTCCGAGAGGTAGACCTTCCATTCAGCCTGACGGATCTCCATTTTTACGCCAAGTTCCTTCGCCCACATCGCCTGAAGCTCCACCGACACCTGCGCGTCCACCGGGGCGTTGTTCATCAGGTACGTGAAGGATGGAAAACCCTCGCCGTCTGGAAAGCCCGCTTCCGCCAGCAACCTCCGGGCGGCCTCGGGATCAAAAGCCAAGCCCTCGGGGGATTCGTAATCGGCGGTGCCCGGCGGAACAAAATGATTCGCGAGCTGCTCGCCGGCCTTGGTGATGTTTTCGACAATCCGGCGTTTGTCGATCGACAGCGCCAAGGCTTTGCGGACGCGCAGATCATCAAAAGGCTTGCGGGTGACATTGAAGCGGAAGAAGTAGGAACCGAGATAACCGAAGGTGTGGCAGTAGGGTTTCTTTCGCAGGACATCCATCAGCGACGACGGAATCAGGCTCTTGTCCCAGATGATGTCCGCCTGTCCCGACACAAACAGATTCATCGCGGTGGCGGGCGAGCTCATCGGGATGAAATCCACAACCTTGCTTCGGACCTCATCGGCCGCCCAATGCAGGGGATTTGCGCGGATCCGAACGCGGTCGTTCAATCGCCAGTTTTCCAGTCGATACGTGCCGTTCACCGGGAGTCCAGGCTTCAGCAGCCAGCGATCGCCGTATTGTTCAATCCAATGCCGCGGCACCACCGCCAGCGTCGGAAACGCGCAGAGGTCGAGGAAGAACGCGGTCGGACCGACCAGCTCCACCCGGACCGTGTGCTCGTCCGGCGCGTACACGCCGACATCGCTCGCGACGAAGCGCTTGCCCGTCAGTCCGTTTGTCTGCCCCGTGTTGTACGCCTCCGCGTTTTTGACGAAGTAGAGCTGCCCGGCGTAGTCAGCGGCGGTCATGGGATCCAACACCCGTCGCCAAGACCAGACCACGTCCTCCGCGACCACCGGGCGACCATCCGACCAGACCGCGTTGGTTCGAAGATCAAAAGTATAAACGAGACCGTCCGGTGAGATCTGCCAGCCCGCCGCCAGGGCTGGTTCGGCGCGCGCGGTCTTCGGGTTCAGGCGGGTCAGACCCTCGAACAGACATTTGACGATGCGAGAGTCGGCGAGGCTGGTGATGATCGCGGGATCGAGCGACTCCGGCTCCGAGCCGTTGATGATGCGGAGATCCGCCTGTTGTCCGGCAGGTCGACAGGCCGTCTGGCTTATCAACGCCAACAAGACGCTTGCGCAAAAAAGCGCCCGCACTTTGGAAGAGCGGGCGCTTTGCTGCGTCGTGGGCATGACGCTGAAGGGTGTTACTGCTTGGTGGCGGCTTCGACCTCTTTCTTAAGGGTCTCGGTGGCCTTGGCCGCCTCGTTGGTCGCGGCCTTGATCACCGTTTCCAACAGGCCGGGCGCGTTGGTCACGGCATTCGTGATCGTGGTGATGGTTTCAACCATGCCGGTGGACGCGACCGCTTCCGGCGCTCCAAAGGCCGGCACCACATTGGTCACGGCGGGAGCTGTCAGGGCGCTGTTCGCGGCCGGTACCGCCGGCACGACAGGCGCCGAGGCGGCCTGCTTTTCGAGCGCTTCGCGAACTCCGCTGCTGCTCTTTTTCTTGCCGGTGGCGGAGTTCAAAACGGAGAGGAGCAAGGCCAGGCCGATGAACCCGACCGCCGCCCACTTGGTGAGCATCGTCAGCGTGTTGCCTGCGCCCGCGCCGAACAAGGCGTCCGTCGCACCTCCGCCAAACGCGGTGCCCATGCCGGCCTCCTTCTTGGGCAGCTGCACCAGGATGAGCAGCATTAGAAAGAGGCAGTCGAGGACCAGAATGAAGGTCAATAATCCGATGAGGTAGCTCATTGTGTTCTTAGGGGGAAATTAGTTGAGGCAGTTCTTCACGATGTCCGAGAAGCTACGGACCTCCAAGGCCGCGCCACCGACAAGCGCGCCGTCAATATCGGGCTGACCCATCAGCTCACGGGCGTTGGCCGGCTTCACGCTGCCGCCGTATTGGATGCGCACGCGCTTGGCGGTCGCCTCGTCGAAGAGCCCGGCCACGGTCTTGCGGATCAGCGCGTGGACCTCCTGCGCCTGCTCGGCGGAAGCGGTCTTGCCGGTGCCGATCGCCCACACGGGCTCATAGGCGATGATGGTTTCCTCCATCTGATTCTTCTCCAGTCCGGCGAGACAACCCTTCACCTGCGTGGTGATCACCTCTTCGAAGCGGCCGGATTCGCGCTCTTCCAGCGTTTCACCGACACAGACGATGGGGCGTAGCGAAGCGGCGTGCGCGGCCTTGGTCTTGATGTTGATCAGAGCGTCCGATTCCTTGTGATATTCACGTCGCTCGGAATGCCCGAGGATCACGTAACGGACCAGAAATTCCTTGAGCATGAGCACGGAGATGTCGCCTGTGTACGCGCCGCCCGAGTGTTCGCTCATGTTCTGCGCACCGAGACGGATGTCGGACTCGATCACCTCCTTGGAAACCTCACTCAACGCGGTGAACGGCGGGCAGATGACCACGTCGATGTCCTTGATATTCGCCAGCTCCAGCTTGAGACCCCTAACCAGGTCATGAGCCTCGGCGACCGTCTTGTTCATCTTCCAGTTACCGGCGATGATCAGTTTTCGTTCCTTTTCCATGCTTTTTTGCAAAATGGGCGGGCAGTGAACTACAAAAGGTTCACCCCGTCCAGTCTCAGTTTATTCGGAGATTGCGTTGAATTTGGCCCTATTTGTCGCTCAAAGCGGCGACGCCGGGGAGCTCCTTGCCTTCGAGAAACTCGAGGCTGGCTCCACCACCCGTGCTCATGAACGTGACTTGCTCGCCCAAACCGGCCTTGTTGATCGCTTTCACGCTGTCCCCGCCGCCGATGATGCTTTTTGCACCCTTCTTCGTGGCTCCGGCGACGGCTTCGGCGACGGCGAAGGTGCCGACGGCAAATCGGGGATCTTCGAAGATCCCCATCGGCCCGTTCCAAAGGACGGTCTTGGCAGCAGCGCACTCGGCGCTGTAGGCGGCGGCGGTTTCAGGACCGATGTCGACGCCCTCAACCCCGTCGGGAATGTTGACGTCCGCGTTGTTGCGCTCGTTTTTGAACGTCCACTTGCCGTCCACCTTGGCGGACTCGGTCACGGTGTTGTCCGTCGGCAGGAGAAACTTCACGCCCTTCGCCTTCGCCTTGTCGAGCGCCTGCCTCGCGACATCGACTTTGTCCCGTTCCACCAGCGAGCTGCCAACGGTGTAACCTTGGGCCAGCTTGAAGGTGTAGGCCATGGCGCCACCGATCAGAATGGTGTCGGCTTTTTCGAGGAGACGGTCGATGACCTTGATTTTGTCGGAAACCTTGGCTCCGCCCAAAATGACGACAAAGGGCCGCGCCGGATTGTCCAGCTCATCCCCAAGAAAGATCAACTCGCGCTCCATCAACAGGCCGGCCGCGCTCTGGCCGCCGCGTGATTTGACGATTTCGGCGACTCCGGCCGTGGACGCGTGAGCGCGGTGGGCGGCTCCGAAAGCGTCGTTGACGTAGGCATCGGCGACAGCCGCAAGTTTCTCCGCAAAGGCCGCGTCGTTTGCCTCTTCTTCGGCGTAGTAACGAAGGTTTTCGAGAAGCACGATGTCTCCCGGCTGCATCGTTCCAACGGTGTTCGCGACCTTTTCACCAATGCAGTCGTCCACAAAGGCCACCGGCCGGCAGATAAGATCGGCCAGTTTGGCCGCGACGGGACGGAGCGACATCGACGCCTCGCGTTGGCCTTTCGGACGACCTAGGTGGGCGGTGAGAATGATCTTCGCACCCTTTTCCACCAGCAGGTCGAGCGTCGGAAGCGTGGCGCGAATGCGGGTGTCATCGTTGATCACCATTTCGCCATCCACTTCCTCCATCGGAACGTTGTAATCGACGCGCACGAAGACGCGTTTTCCGTTAAGTTCGAGATCTTTGACCGTCAGCTTTGCCATAAAAAAGAGGGCGCAGTCTAGCCACGACCCTTCTTCCGTCAACGGAGGTTTTGAATTTATTCCCGCGCCGATGGGCTTCGATTCAAGGCAGCACCTTGATCACGATCGCTGTCACGTCGTCGAGGTCCTTGGGATTTTCGGAAAAGGAACGAACCCGGTCGTAGAGGGCCTGCACGATGTCCTCGGCGGGTCGGTCCCGGTTTTCATGAAGCGTCTTGGCAACCCCGTCCAA
Source organism: Verrucomicrobiia bacterium (assembly GCA_016779125.1). Taxonomy (GTDB): domain Bacteria; phylum Verrucomicrobiota; class Verrucomicrobiia; order Limisphaerales; family JAYPXF01. Next base: position 13,103 of record JADHOF010000076.1, read on the forward strand.
TCCGAAAAAATCTCCAGCCGCGTTGGTCGCCTCTTCTGCGCCATCGGTCAGCAGCACCACCAGGTCATCGGACTGCAGTTGCACCGACTCTGCGGTCTTGTAAGCGCTTTCCCGACGGATACCCAACGGGATGCCTGTCCGCCTCAGCTTCGCCCGAACGGATCCGTCCTTGGCGAGAATCAGGGCGGGCGGATGGCCGGCACTGCAATAATGAAGCGTTTTCGTCTCGGGATCGAGCCGCCCCAGAAACATGGTGACGTACCGCTCCTCGCCGATGTCGTCCGAGAGCGCGGCGTTGGCTCGCGTGAGTATGCGGCCCACGTCATCGCGATTCAGCGCCACAATGCGCACGTAGGCGCGGGTCTCGGCCATCAGCAGGGCGGGACCAACTCCATGCCCGGTCACATCGCCCACGACAACGCCGAAGCCGTCATTGGCCATCTCCAGATAATCGTAGTAGTCCCCGCCGGCGGCTTCCGCCGGAAAAGAGGCTCCGGCAATGTCAAAGCCCTCAATTCGAGGCGATTCCTTCGGGAACAAATGCTGTTGGATTTCGCGGGCGACGCGGAACTGTTCCTGGTGGTCCATCAGCTCCTTCTCGGCGCGTTTGCGCTCCGTGATATCGCGAATAAAGGCGACGTAGGATTTGTGACTGTCCAGGTCCATCTCATTGAAGACGACCTCAATCAGAACCATCCTGTCCCCCTTGCAGCGCCCGACCGTCTCCACCATCCGACGGTTCGACCTGGGATCGGAGATATGCAGGCTTTTGAAGAGCTGCACCCCGACCGTTTCCGGTCGGTTTTCAGCCGGGAGAAGGAGCGTCAGATTTTCTCCGATGATTTCCTCCGGCTGGTATCCGAAAACTTTTTCGACCGCCGGATTGGCGTAGCGGATGACGCTGTCCGTGTCCATGAGCAGAATGGCGTCGGTCGCCGTCTCCCAAAGCAACCGATAGCGTTCCTCGCTCGTACGAAGCTCGTGAACGGCCTGCTGTCGCGCTCGCCGCACGCCGTGCTCACGCAATTCGCGTTCAACAGCGGGAACGAGCCGGGCGAGATTGCCCTTCATCAGATAGTCGTGCGCCCCGGCCTTCATCGCGGCGACGGCTATGTCCTCGCCGATGCCGCCTGAAATAATGATGAAGGGCATGTCGAGCCGAAGTTCCTGATAGATCTCCAACGCCTCGGGTGCCTTGAATCCCGGCAGGTTGTAGTCGGAGAGCACGAGGTCCCAATGCTCCGTGAATGCGGCGCGCAAATCGGCCGCCGTCTCCACGCGGCGATAATCCGTCTCGTACCCGCCACGATTCAGCAGCCGAATCAGCATGCGGGCGTCGAACTCGGAATCCTCAATGACGAGGACGCGCAAAGGCGAAGACATGGGCGGAAGCTATCGAACGCCCATGTGAGCGTCACGCCGGATTTGATCCTTTCACACAACGACTCCGAGACGTCGAATCTCCGACTCGTAGCCTTCCCGAAAACTCGGGTGAATCATTCCGTCTCCGAGCAATCCCATCAAACGGGTGTTCAGCACCCGCTTGTTGGTCACCGCCCTCTTCCGCGTGGCGGGAATGGGCGCGGCGGGCGGCAGGGGCTTCTCCAGGCGAGCCCCAAGCCAGCGATAAAAATCGATCTGCCTCACCGGCTCACAATCCGCCACGTTCAACAAATCGGGCGGTGCCGAGGTGTTCAGCAC
>JADHOF010000077.1 GCA_016779125.1 Verrucomicrobiia bacterium
CGCAACCAGGGCGACCGCGGCTTTGACCTGCGGCGGGTGTTTGATCTGAGACTGGTCGAATGCCGTTTCAGCGAGAACACGTTCAAGAGCGAGCTGGTCGGGGTTTCCGACAGCGCGAAAATCGTGATCGCTGCCTGCACTTTCGAAGATGACCGCCATCCCCGAATCGCCTCTTCAACCAATGTCGTGCCGGTCGTCGACAAGATCATTCCATGAACCACGCGGCATCCTCGTGATAATCGTGAAGTGAGGTGAGGCGGCTTCTACGGACCGATGGAAAGGAGCGCCTCATTCAAATCGTCCAACGAGTGGCAGATCGTCGCCCCGATTTCCTTGAGCACCGCCGCGTAGGCTGCCACCGCCCGCCCCCCGACCAGCAATCGCTGACCACCGGAGAGCAGCCGCCTGAGATTGCGCAGATCATCCGCGAGCAGGGGATCATCCATCGGAAAGACGACGCTCAGCGCCACCGCCCGGGCCTCCGACCGGAAGGCTGCCGCCGCGATCTCCGTCGCCGGCAGGCTGACCCCGAGATTCACGACCCGCCAACCCGCGCTGGCCGCCGCCGCCGCGACGATGACAGTCCCCAATTCATGAAGCTGCCCGGAAGGTGTGGCGACCACCAGCGTCGGGGCGGTGCTTGAGGAAACATAGGGCCGGGAGTGGCTGCTGAGAAAACCCCGGATCAACGCGGTCGCGAAATGCTCCTGTCCCGCGCTGATGTCTCCCGCTTGCCAGCGCTCTCCGATCTTCTGCGCCAGCGGCACCACCACCTTTTGCAGCAGGCCTTGCGTGCCGAGACTGACCGCCGCGTCCGAAAGACTCTGGTCGAGGGCCGCCGAATCGAGCTCGTGAATCGCTTCGAAGGCGCGTTGAACGAAACGTTTCGGTGAAAGGGGTTCGTCCCGCGTCGGCTCGTCTGACACAGGCTTTGCACCCGCCAGCAATTGCTTGAGCTGCACTTCTTCCAAACGCGCGATCTGGCCGATGTTGTGTCCGATCAGGGTCGCCGATTTCAGCAGACGCAGCCGGTTCAGATCAGCCTCCGCGTAACGCCGACGGTTCGTGTCGCTGCGGTCGGGAGTGACAGCGCCGTACCGCTTTTCCCAAATTCGAATGACGTGAGGACTGAGCCCGGTGGCGGTGGCTGCGGCCTTCATCGAGTACTGCATTTCTGACATTTCGGATAATCTAGACAGCTTCTAGACAAACGCCAACCGCTCTACAGACCAAAAGTGCTCAGGCTGCAAAATGCCTGAAAACGGATGTTTTAAAACATAAACAAATCTTAGACAAATAGTTGACATACATAGACAGAAGGTAGACATTCACATCAGTCGCCGATCGCGATTGAACTTAGAAAACCAATATGATCGCCAAAACAGCCCCTCGAAAATCACCCGCCAAAAACCCTTCCCCTCGGGACGCTTACCGTGCCGGCTCCGTGACTTCCTCGTCCCGAGCTCCGGAGGGCGTCGTCGACCTGTCTTCCCGCGTTCCCTTCGTGCTCGTGGATGAACCGCTTCCGCGTGTGGCCGGGAGACGGGAGGCGCGAAGCTCGACCACGGCTTCGGGAGCCAGCGACTCCATCCTCAGGACCTATCTCAACGAGGCGTGTCAGGAGCCGCTGCTGACCGTTCAAGAGGAGATCGAGCTGGCCGCGAAAATCCAATCGGGCGACGAGGTGGCGCGTGAGCGGATGATCAAGGCCAACCTCCGCCTGGTCGTGAAAATCGCGCGGGACTACGAAGGCCTCGGCCTTCCCCTCCTGGACCTCATCAACGAGGGCAATATCGGCCTGATGCGTGCGGTCGACAAATTCGATCCCGCGAAGGGCGGCAAGTTGTCCACCTACGGATCTCTCTGGATCAAGCAGCAGATGCGTCGCGCAATCACGAACCAGTCAAAGACCATTCGCCTCCCCATGCATGCGGTGGAGAAGGTCTGGAAGCTCCGCGACATCATCTCCCGATACAAGGATGAGCATGGCTGCGAGCCGACGGTGCAGGAACTCGCGAAGGAGACCGGCTACGGCAAAAGCAAGATCGCCGCGATGCTCGAATCCTCCCTCCGCCCCGCGTCGCTCGACGCGAAGATCGGGGACGAGACCTCCAGCGAGCGCTCGGAGCTGATCGCGGACGAGATGGCGGACAATCCCTTCTCGGTTCTGGAAACCAAGCAGTCCGTCAGCGTGATGCGCCGCCTCTTCAACAAACTCCCCGAACGGGAACTCAAGATCCTTTCGCTCCGCTTCGGCCTGAGCGGCGACGAACCGCTGACCCTGTCTGAAATCGGGGAACTGATGGGTGTCACCCGGGAACGAATCCGCCAGCTGCAGAACGCAGCCCTGTCAAAACTCCGCGACCTGATCGAGGCGACGGACCGATCACCCTCGGCCGGCATGCCCGTCTGATTTCCACACCAATGACCGTTCCCATGAAGACATTGTCCCTGTTCCTGCTCATCCTTGTCGCGACCCGTCCCGCTTTGCTGCCAGCGGAATCGCGCGCCGGCGAATGGCTCCAATGGCGCGGGCCCAATCGCGACGGCCGGGTGCCTTCATCGGCTTCGTGGCCGACGAGACTGGACGAGGCGCACCTCAAGCTCGAATGGCGGCAGCCGCTGGGCCCGAGCTATTCCGGACCCTTGATCACCACCGATCGCGTGATCACCACGGAAACCATTGGTGAAAGGTCGGAACGGGTTTCGGTGTATGACCGATCCAACGGAAAGCTGCTCTGGGAGCGATCCTGGCCCGGTGCCATGAAGGTGCCGTTCTTCGCCGCGAAGAACGGAAGCTGGATTCGCTCAACACCGGCCACGGACGGCGAACTGTTGTTCGTCATGGGGATTCGCGATCTTCTCGTCGCGCTCAAACTGGAGGATGGATCCGAGGTCTGGCGCTATGACTTCTCGACGGAACTGGACGCGCCCCTGCCCGCTTTCGGCGCGGCCTGCTCTCCACTGCTGGACGGCAATCACGTTTACGTCCAGGCGGGATCGGGCTTCTGCAAGCTGGACAAGCGCAGCGGCGCCCTGATCTGGCGGACGGCGCAGGATCAGGGCGGCATGTTCGGCAGCGCGTTCTCTTCACCGGTGAAAGCACGTATCCACGGAGCCGATCTGTTTCTCGTCCAGGCCCGCGAAGCCCTGCACGGGATCAATCCCGAAACGGGCGATGTCTTGTTCAGCCACCCGATCAAGGCGTTTCGCGGCATGAACATCCAGACGCCCGTGACGCTTGGAGACAGGATCTTCACCAGCAGCTACGGAGGACGTTCGCAAATGTTTCGCGCCGTCACCGACGCCTCCGGCCTCCGACTTGAAGAGATCTGGAACGTGAAGCATCAGGGCTACATGACCTCGCCCGTCGTGATCGACGACGTCATCTACAACCATCTGCGAAACAAACGCCTGATCGCCTTGAACGCGAAGGACGGAGTCGATCTCTGGAACGTCTCCAATCACTTCGGCGAATACATGAGCCTGGTCGCAAACGGACGCCAGATTCTGGCCTTGGATCAGCAGGGCGAACTCTTTCTGTTCAACGCGTCCCCGGACGGGTTTCGAAAGGTTGATTCGCGCAAGGTCGGCGACAACACTTGGGCCCACGTGGCGGTCGCCGGCGAAACGGTGGCCATTCGTGAACTCGACGCCTTGACGGTGTATCGGTGGTCGGCACCCAAGTCCGCATCGAACGCGCACTGAGCAATATGAAAACAAACCACTGGATCACGCTGGCGCTGTTACTGGGCGGGCTGGAATTAATCGCGCAACCCGTCCGGCAATCGGGCACCGATGTGCGGGTTGAATTCGACTACTCGGCCTCATCGCGAATGACGCGAGGCTCCGCCCGGCTCGGTGACTTCGACGCGTCGAGCGTACGCGTCGCGACGATGAGCGATGTCGCGGAATTTGGCGGGTGGAACGTGGGCGCGGGTCTCGATTATCAGCGACTGGACCTCAACCTTTCCGGCCTTGGCCCCTTGCCCGAAACGCTTCACGGCGTCGCGGGGAGACTGAGTGTCGGCGGGCGCTTGAGCCGTCGCTGGTCGGTCAATATCGACGCCGCACCCGGGCTGTACAGCGATCTCGAAGACGTTTCGCCCGACGATTTCAATTTGCCGGCAAGTGTCCGAGCCGCCTACTTCGTCCACCCGGGGCTTCAGTTGCTGGCCGGCTTCCGCATCGACTGGCGAAACGAAATTCCCATCGTGGGCGGTCCCGGCGTGCGTTGGATGTTCGCGGAGGGATGGACGCTGAATCTCTTTCTCCCCGCGCCGAACGTCACATGGCAGGCCACGGAGCGTCTTTCGCTGTCCGTCGGGGGCGAGTTCGCGGGCGGCAGCTTCCGCGTCAACGAAGGCTTCGGCACGGCGAACGGTGACCCGCGTTTGAACAACAGCCAGGTCAGCTACCGGGAAGTCCGCGCGTCCGCCGGATTGAGCTACCGCTTCAACCCGACATCAGAACTGATCCTCGGCGCGGGCGTGGGGCTGGACCGGAGGGCGACCTTCAATGAACAGCGGCTGCAGCTGGTATCCGGCGCGGCCCCCTTCGTCCGCCTGCAATACCGCCTGCGGTTTTGATCGCCCGAATTCACTTCAGCGCTGCGAGAAAAGCGAGCAGGTCGGCCGCTTCCGCCGCGGTCAACCCGGCCAGCAACCCGGCGGGCATCAGGGACAACTGGCTCGGACGCAGCGCCGCGACGGCCGATTTCTTAAAGACGTGTTCCACGCCGTTGAGGTCCCGGAACTTCACCTCGTCGGCGCTGCGGGAAATTACAAATCCGCTGAACGATTCGTCCGAAACGGTGTCCAGGCTGTAGGCCGCGAATTGCGGATCGACAAACTTGGAGGGGTCCATCATCGACTCCAGCAGTCGGGCCCGATCGTAGCGCGTCGCGATCCGGCTGAGTTCCGGGCCAACGCTCTTCCCGCGCCCGCGCACCTGATGGCAGTTGGCGCACTGCAACGCGGGGTTCTCGAAGAACAACTTCTCGCCCGCAGCCGCGTCACCGCTCAGGTCAAGGACAAGGTTGGGTTCAAAGCGATCTCCCAAGGTCTTGCGTCGGGCGGATTCGGGAAGGAAACGCGCGAACAAATCGTAGACGGCCGGCGACATCCTGCCGACATGCCCGGCGAGTTCCGCGCGCGCCTTCGCGTGTTGCGGCCCGTCGAGCTCAAGGGCCAGACGGAGGCTTTTCGCCGTGTCGGCCAGATCGGTGTCATAATCAAAAGCACGGTGATCGCCCGGCTTCGGGGGGCTTCCTCCGAGTTCATGAATCCAGTCGCGCACCAATCGGATGCCGTCCGGATCCACCGTGCGCGCCCCCAGCCGGGGCATGTGCGCGCCGCCCGTCGCCGCGATGCGGTAGAGCAGCAGGGAACTCCACGGATCACCCGCCCTGAGAATGTCGGGATCGTGCAGGCCGAAGGTCCCCTGATTCGGTTTCACACCGTCGATCGGTTTCCGCTCGAAGGGCTGATCGGCGCGCAGTTCAAACGGAGCCGTGCCGCCACCACCCTGCCGGTGGCAATGCGCGCAGTTCACGTGCAGCCATGTCCGTGCCTCGCGTTGGAGGGCCGACTCCTTCGCCCGCCACGCGAGATTCAGTTTGGACGGGCCGTCGATGACGCCGAGACCTTGCCACGCCGCTTGCTGGCGCTGCGGTGCGCCGTTGATCTCCGCAAGCACGTCGGTGAACTGCGGATGAAAGCCAAGCACGATTCCCTGGCGCGCCATGTGGCAGGTCATGCATTCGGTGTCGCCGTGGAATCGCCAGTCGAGCCCGCCGACCTTGCGGTTGAAGCCTTTGCCGTCCGCCAGCTCCGCGTCCGTCTGGCCTTCGTTCCAGATGTAGTTGTAGGGATGCCAGTCCGTGCCGTCGAAATGGAGGATCTGGGTTTCCAGGTTTCGGCCTTTCAACGAAATCGTCTTCGCCAACACCGCGTTCGTCGGAAATTCATAGAGGTCCTTCAGCTGGCCGTAGGCGGGATCGTTGCGCCGGTGATAGTCCAGGCGACCCCTGCCCGGCAGGCCGACGAATCGACGGGCGGTCGCGCCATCCATCCACGGCTCCCTCGCGATTTCGTAAGGTAGCACGCCGGCATTCGGACGCTGGCGGGCCGTGTCGGAAAAAAGTCCGGTCTCGCTCAATCGACGCGGAAAGGAAGCCGTGGCCGCCGTCGCATGGTTCCGCTCGAAGCGATAAATCTGCCCGGCGTAATCGACCACCAGAATCTCGCCCGACGCTTCCTTCACAAAACAGATCACCCGCAGATGGCTGTCGAGCAGCTCCCGTTGCGCGAGAACCTCGTCACCCTTCGTCTTCAGACCCCAGATTTTGCCCGTGACATAATCGCCGTAGAGCCAGTGACCGCCCAGTTCGGGCAGCCGTTTGCCGCGCCACGTGTAACCGCCCGTGATCGACATCGCCTCGACATGTGAATGCGACACCAAGGGCTTGCGGATCGGTGTCGGCCCGGCCGGCTGGTTCGGCTTCACCGGCTGCGGTCCCTCCGTGATGCTCCACCCGTAATTGCCGCCCTTCACCACGCGATAAACCATTTCCCAAAGCTCCCATCCCACATCCCCCACCAGCAGATCGCCGGTCAGGTCGTCGAAGCTCATCCGCCACGGATTCCGCAGCCCATACGCCCACACCTCGGCGCGCGCGCCCGGCGTGTTGACGAAGGGATTGTCCGCCGGAATCGCGTAGTTGCGACCGCCCTCCGACTGGTCCACGTCGATCCGGATGATCGAGCCCAGCAGATCGGAAATGTCCTGCCCCGTGTTCAACGGATCCGGCGGACTCGGCACCTCCGAGTCTCCCGTGGAGAAGTAAAGATATCCGTCTGGACCGAAATGCACCGAGCAGCCGTTATGCCCGCCGGACCGCCACGTGATGATCAGCCGCTCGCTGTCGTAGTCCAAGGTCGGTGGATTCGTGTCCCGCACCGTAAACCGCGCGAGGCGCGTCCCCCCGTCCGTCTTGTTCACCGTGTTGTAGGCGAGAAAGACAAATCGGTTCTTCACGAAATCCGGATGGAACTGAAACCCGTAAACACGATCAAAGGGCGAGACATCGGCCTTGAGATCCGCCACCAGTTCGGCCTCCGCGTCCGGTCGATTGTCGAAGGCGAAGATCTTGCCGAGATGCTCCACGCACCAGAAGCGGTCCCTGCCCGGCTCCGCGATCACCTCCACCGGATTGCGGAACTCGATCTTCGGAAACACCCGCTCCACCCGATACGGTGCCGGCGGATGCGGCGAGCCCGTGATGCGTGAAGCCGTCCAGGGCGAATGTTTCTCCGGCAACCGCAAGGCTCCGGCAGCCGAAGACGCCAGACCGACCAGACAAAGGAATGAGGCAAGATGATTCATGCAACGCGACCGGAACGTAGAATTCACCCGCCCCCGCAGGCAATCCGCGAAATCGCCCAACCACCACCCCCCGCGTCTTCGCGCTGTTCCTCGCCGGCGAACTCTGGCAGCGTTTTCCCCGGTAGCCGGTGTGGCGAAATTGGTAGACGCACGAGACTTAAAATCTCGAGGCCCTCAACGGCCGTGTGGGTTCGAGTCCCTCCACCGGTACCACCCCCTTCTTTCCCGTCGCGATTGCCATCGCAAATTCTCCCGTTGCCCGCCGCCGGTTCTTCCCACTAGCCTCCCGCTCTGGGAACCCGAATGGAGAAAGTAACGCTTGGCCCTCATTTGAAACGACTGCCACGCGAAACCTTCTCAACGGTGACGCCTACGAGCAACTTTAGCCTCTTGTCCCAAAATTCTCTGACCCAATTCCATCATTCCATCCCCGACCCCCTCCGCTTGGTGTGAGTTTGGGGAACGCTTGATACGGATCTCCAGCCTCGACGGGATGGATCCAGCGCGATGCGGCACCTCGCCCCGGCACCGACGCTCACTTTTCGGCGGGTCTTCGCCGTCGAAGATTTCCATGCAACCCGATTCGCCAATGTCAACAATCCGGCTACTGTCCGAGAGTGAAGAAAATGTGTTTTCCGGTTTTCATTCTGGTTGCAGCGGCGGCCCTGACTCTCATGGGTTGCCAGGCCACCCGCGCCGGTTACGAATCCGCCCCTTACAAGGTGGTCCGGTCGGACGGGAAGTTCGAGCTGCGGGAGTATCCAACGCTCACGGTGGTGGAGACGCCGATGGCCGGCCCGAAGGGCGACGACGGGGGTTTCATGCGTTTGTTTCGGTTCATCACGGGCGCGAATGAGGCGAAGCAGAAAATCGCCATGACCACGCCGGTCTTCATGTCCGGCAATGCCACGAGCCTGACCATGGCGTTTGTGCTTCCCGCAGACTTGCCGGCGGACAGCGTGCCCAGGCCGGCGGACGGCACGTTGACCGTGCGCGAGCTGCCGGCGGGCCGGTTCGCTGTGCTGCGCTTTAGTGGCGGTCAGAACGCGAAGAACGAGGCGGAGTCGTTGCTGCGCTTACAATCGTGGCTGGAACAAGAGCGCCTGCCCGCGCCAGGCAGGCCTGTCTATGCCTACTTTGACCCACCGTGGACGCCCGGCTTTCTGCGCCGCAACGAGGTGATGCTGCGGACGGAGGGGGACAAACCGGAATAAGCACCGTGTGGCGGATCAAACTCCTGTCCGGAAATGCAACCTTCCGCCATAGACTCTGCTGCGATGGGGAATCCAACTTCAACGAATCGGACTGACAGGCCCGAACGCGGCCAGATCCTGCTGACGGGCGCGACAGGTTACGTCGGCGGCCGGCTGTTGCCCTTGCTGGTGAAGGATGGCTGGCGCATGCGTTGTCTGGCCCGGAATCCGGAACATTTGTCACCCCGTGTGCCGGCCGGCGTGGAGGTGGTGCGGGGTGACGTTCTCGACGCGCCATCGCTTGCGGCGGCCATGCAGGGAGTGGAAGCCGCGTTCTATCTGGTTCATTCAATGGGCGCGACAGGCAGCTTCGAAAAACAGGACCGGCTGGCGGCGGAGAATTTTGCCGCCGCCGCGCTGGCGGCAGGCGTGCAGCGCATCATCTATCTCGGAGGTTTGGGCGAGGATGAATCCGATCTGTCGGCCCACCTGCGCAGCCGGCACGATGTGGGAGAGCGACTGCGGGCGCATGGCGTGCCAGTGATCGAATTCCGGGCGTCCATCATCATTGGGTCGGGCAGCCTGTCGTTTGAAATGATCCGTGCATTGGTGGAGCGTCTGCCGGTGATGGTGACGCCGCGCTGGGTGCGGGTGACGGCGCAGCCCATCGCGATCGACGACGTGCTCGCCTATCTTCGGGCAGCGCTGACGGTGGAGAATGAAAACCACAGCCTGACGGTTGAGATCGGCGGACAGGATCGCCTTTCCTACGGCGAACTGATGCGCGAATACGCCCGGCAGCGGAGACTGTGGCGGTGGACGATTCCGGTGCCGCTGCTCACACCACGACTATCGAGTTTGTGGCTGGGTCTGGTGACACCGTTGTATGCCCGGGTGGGCCGCAAGTTGGTGGACAGCCTTCGCCACCCGACGGTCGTGCGAAACGATTCCGCACGGCGAATTTTTTCCATCCAGCCGATCGGTGTTAAGGAAGCGATTGCCCGTGCCTTGCGCAACGAAGACTCCAGCTTCGCGCTCACGCGATGGTCGGACGCAGTGTCCGCCGCCACCGACGCGCCGCGGCTTTGGGGTGGCACACGACTGGGAAACAGGTTGGTGGACTCGCGCTCCACGCAGGTCACAGCGTCGCCGGCCAAAGTATTCAGTGCGGTCGAACGGATCGGTGGCGGGACCGGGTGGTACTACGCAACATGGCTCTGGACCCTGCGCGGCTGGCTCGATCTGCTGATGGGCGGCGTGGGAATGCGCCGGGGTCGACGTGATCCGGACCGGCTCCGGGTCGGCGACACGCTGGATTGCTGGCGTGTCGAATCCATTGAACCAGATCAACGGCTGCGATTGGCGGCGGAGATGAAACTGCCCGGCCGCGCATGGCTGGAATTCGACGTGCAACCCGATGGGAGCGGGGCCCGTCTGCGTCAGACGGCAACCTTCGATCCGCTGGGGCTCTGGGGGCTGGCGTATTGGTATGGCGTGTGGCCCTTGCACCAACTTGTTTTTGCCGGGATGTTGCGCGGCCTTGCGCGCGCCGCCGAGAAAGGCGCTTGAATCTTGAGCATGACTTTCGACAAGACACCGAATCGACGACTGCTTGCCCTGACCGGATGGGTATTCCTGTGTTTCACCGCTGCAGCCACGGGCGGGTTCTTCATGCCCGGTGAATGGTACGCGTCATTGAGGAAACCAACATGGAACCCGCCGGGGTGGCTGTTTGGCCCGGTCTGGACCGCGCTCTACGCGATGATGTCCATGTCCGCCTGGCTGGTGTGGCAACGCGGAGGGTTCGCCGTGCAAGGCCGGCCTCTGGGATTGTTCCTCGCCCAGCTGGCGCTCAACGCGCTTTGGTCGCCGTTGTTCTTCGGCCTGCACCGGCCCGGTGTTGCGTTTGTGGAAATTGTGCTGCTGTGGCTGGCCATCGTCTGGACCTTCGCCGCCTTTTGGCCGGTGCGTCGCGCCGCCGCCTGGCTGCTCGCGCCTTATCTGGCATGGGTGAGTTTCGCGTCGGTCCTGAACTTTACCTTGTGGAGGTTGAATCCGTGAGCCGCCCCAAGAGGGGAAACCTCCGTCTCGGTCTGTGCTGCCTGTTCGCGAGCGAACCCATCAAGTTTCGCACCACGACCGCCACGGCGATGCTGCGCCTCTCCAGACGCGAGAGGCTGGCCCGGCTGTCGGAACTTTGCCTCGTCAATGCCGACGCGTTGATGGCCGCGCTGGGTTACTGCGCCGCGCATGGCATCGGCGCGTTTCGGGTGAACAGCCAGATCCTTCCGATCAAGACACACCCGGAGGCCGGTTACGCGGTGGAGGAATTGCCGGGGAGCGACGCCTTCGTCGCACGCTTCCGGGAATGCGGCGCGTTTGCCCGCGAACATGGGCTGCGGCTTTCTTTTCATCCCGACCAGTTCGTGGTGCTGAACTCGCCGAATCCGCGGACTCTGCGACATTCGCTGGCGGAACTGGATTACCAGACCGAGGTTGCCGAGTGGATCGGCGCGGACACCCTCAATGTCCACGGCGGCGGAGCGTACGGCGACAAGCCCTCCGCCCTGCGAGCGCTCCGCGCGAACATCGAGCGCCTGCCGGAGCGGGTGCGCTCGCGCCTGACCCTGGAGAATGACGACAAGGTCTATACACCCGCCGACCTGCTGCCGGTCTGCGCCGCCACCGGCGTGCCGCTCGTCTTGGATGCGCATCACCATCGGTGTTGCCCGGATGCGATGACTCTGGAAGCCGCGACCGAGGCCGCCCGCAAGACTTGGGGCCGACGCGAGCCCTTGTTCCATATTTCCAGCCCGCTGGAGGGGTGGAACGGCCCGAAGCCGCGACGGCACCACGATTACATTGACGTGGATGATTTTCCAAAAGCGTGGCTCGGCTGGCCGGTGACCGTGGAGGTGGAGGCCAAGGCGAAGGAATTGGCCGTGGCAAAACTTCAGGCGGATTTGGCGAAAGCGTAATCCTACCCTCCACCGAATCGATCGCGACCCCGCGTCTCAGTGCTTGAGAAATCCGCAGTCGGATAGAGATCGCAGCCATCCACGAATACGCAGCCACACCGGCGGGCGCTGCCCCTTGCGCGGATGCTTGATTCACCATGCTGTCGACTCGGCGTCAAACGGAGATTGCCAGCGGGCGGATTTGTTGCAGCGTCCGTTCAGCCATGTATCGCCTGCTTTTGTCTTCCGTTTTGTTTGCCGGTCTCGTTGCGTGTCGGGCGGCTCGTCACAATGTCCTTTTCATCGCAGTGGACGATCTGCGGGTGGAGCTGGGCTGTTACGGCAGCCGTCATGTGCTCTCGCCGAACATTGATCGACTGGCCGGCCGGGGAATGCTCTTCGAACGGGCCTATTGCCAACAGACGGTGTGCAACCCTTCGCGCGCCTCCATGCTCACCGGTCTGCGTCTGGACACCTTGCGGGTGTGGGATCTGCCGACTCATTTTCGCTCGATGCGGCCGGACGCGGTGACCTTGCCCCAGCTTTTCAAACAACAGGGCTACTTCGCGCAGTGCGTGGGAAAGATCTTTCACAACTGGCGACAGGATGAATGGAAGGGCGATCCGGCGTCGTGGAGTGTCCCCGAGGTATTGCACTACAACAGCCACAGCAACGACAAGCCTCTGGTGGCGGGCGTGCCGCCGGCCAATCTCGCCTCGGGACGCGGCGGTCTCGAATGCCGCGACGTGCCGGACGACGCCTATTTCGACGGCCGGGTGGCGGGCACCGCGATCGAGGCCTTACGTGAGATCAAGCGGCGCGGGCAGCCGTTCTTTCTCGCTGTCGGCTTCTGGAAACCGCACACGCCCTTCAACGCGCCAAAGAAGTACTGGGATCTCTACGAACGCGAAAAGGTGCCGGTGCCGTCGCGCGTGACGCCGCCGGACAAGGTGCCCGAAATCGCGCTGACCTCGGACCGTTATCGCGACGGCGCGGATTCGCCGCATCTCCGCGAATTGCATCACGGCCACCTCGCCGCGATCAGCTATCTCGACGCCCAGGTTGGCAAGGTGCTCGCTGAACTGGACGCGCTTGGCCTGCGGGAGGACACGATCATCGTCTTCTGGTCCGACCACGGTCTGCATCTCGGCGAACACGGCCTGACCCGCAAGACGACCGCCTTCGAACTCGACGCGGGCGTGCCGATGATTATCTCCGCACCGGGATTTCCGGCGGGGCGGACGCGTTCCTTGGTGGAACTGCTGGACATCTATCCGACGCTCGCCGATCTGTGCGGACTTGAAGCGCCTGCGGAACTGGAGGGCGTCTCCTTGCGGCCCGTCCTGACCGACCCGAAAGCGGAAGTCAAAACGGTCGCGCTCACCCAGACACCCCGGCCGAATTATCTGCGGGGCAAACAGCCGCCGGTGATGGGTTACTCAATCCGCGACGCGCGTTTTCGCTACACCGAATGGCGTGATTTCAAAACCGGCGACGTGCTGGCGCGGGAACTCTACGATCATCGCACCGACCCGGGAGAAACCAGGAACGCCGCGGGCGAAGGGCGTCATGCCAAGACGATCAGCCGTATGGAGACCCTTCTGCGGAAGACCTTGGAATGAAGGAATTCAATCGACGCGAATTTGCAGGATCGATCGCGACGGGGATCGCCACGGTCGGCGCAAGGCCGTTGTTGGCGTTCGAAGGCGGGACCAGACAGGTTCCGTTTCGCACACTCTACAGCAACGACACGACGCACATTCTTTCCTGCCTCCGGCCGGAGCATCGTGACGTGGACTTCACGGACGAACTTCTGAAGAAGTCCATCACGGAGGCGGCCGGTGTGGACGCGCACTTTCTGCAGCCGGGACTGGGTTGGATGCCGTGGTGGCAGTCGAAGATCTATCCGGCAGCCGAACACCACGACTGGTTGAGCGGGAAGCACGGCGTGCAGGGCGTGCAGAAGATCGGCCGGTATCTGCTGAAGGGTGGCGACATGCTGGAAACCCTGGTGACAGGCTGCCGCGAATCGGGCGTCGCCCCCTTCCTCAGCTTTCGCCTGAACGACGGCCATCACGTTCGCGAACTGGCAAAGGCCTTGGAACGCCGCAAACCCACACCGAACATGGCCCGGCATTACTGGGATAATTATGAACACTTCCGCATCGGGCGGGATGTCTCAAACTGGGATGAAGGGGTCTTTGACTGGGCGATTCCCGAGGTGCGCGATTACAAGTTTGCCCTGATCGAAGAGGCCTGCGCGAATTACGATCTCGCCGGCTTGGAGCTGGATTTTCTTCGGCATTGGGTTCGTTTCGGACCGGGCACCAAGCGGGAGGATCGCGTGGCGATCACGACGGATTTTGTCCGGCGGATCCGGGCGATGCTGGATCGGACAGCGACGGCGCGGGGCCTGCCTCGCCGATGGCTTTGCGCGCGGGTGCCGGCCATCGCGTCGGTACGGCCAGAGCAGGGAATCCAGCTTGCGGCCTTGGCGAAGGCCGGTGTCGATATGGTCAATCTCTCCTACAGCTATTTCACCTGGCAGGACCGCAGTGTGGCCCAGGCGCGGGAAGAGGCGCCGGATCTCGCGGTTTACGCGGAGATGACGCATACGACCATGACCGGCAAGGCGAGCGCCGGCAGCGGCACGCAGCCGTTCCTGCGCACAACGGATCAGCAGTTCTACACCACCGCCCAACTCGCCTTCGAGCAGGGCGCTCAGGGCGTGAGCCTCTTTAATTTTCCGTATTACCGCTACCACGTCACCGACACCATCGGCCCGTTTCATGAACCGCCTTTCCACGTGTTGCCGAAACTGAAGGACCGGGCCTTTCTCGAACGACAGCCGCATTGGCACTTCCTGTCGTCCGGGCGAAAAGACCGCGTGCTCGGCGAACGGCGTTTTCCGGCGATTCTCAACCGCAATCAACCACAGACCTTCCCGCTGGAAATGACTTCGGCAAAGCGGACCCGCGACGGCGTGCTGCGGCTGCGGTCCGATGAGATGATCGCTGATCGGGAGATTGCGGTGATCTTCAACGGGAAAGGTTTGGTACCGATCGCCTTCGTCGAAAAGCCGCTGCCGCATCCCTATGCCGGAGCCTGGTTGGGAACGCCCGCAGAACACGCCTGCTACGCCCTGCCCGCTTCGGCGGTGAAACCGGGCACAAACCGGCTGGAGATCTGTGTGAAACGAGGCCTGCGCGTCCGCCTTA